>JBDTQD010000001.1:0-87205 GCA_039932375.1 Chloroflexota bacterium
GAGCGGACTCGGCGCTTCCTCGAGGCGGTCCGCTGAGCCGGTCCGCTGAGCCGGTCCGCTGAGCCGGTCCGCTGAGCCGGTTGCAGCCAATTCCTATGCTGCGGCGCGGATTGCCTTGGCGAGACGGCTGATCGCCTCCTCGATGAGCGCCGGCGGGTAGCGGCTGAACGCCATCCTGAGTGAGTCCGAGCCGCCCGCTCCGTCGACGTGGAAGGTCGTCCCCGGGACAAAGCTCATCCCGGCCTGCTCGGCGAGCGGCAGCAGCCGCGCGGCGTCGAGCCCGGGTGGCAGCGTGACCCAACAGAAATAGCCACCTGCGGGGGTCGTCCAGCGCGTCTCCCGCGGCATGCTGGCCGCCAGGCTGCGCAGCATCCCGTCACGTCGCTCGCGGTACGCCGCCCGCAGCAGGTCGACGTGGCGCGCGTAATCGCCCGCGTCGGCATATTCGGCCACCACCAATCCGACGAATGGGTTGGCGCCGCCGCCCGAGTCGAGCATGCCGCCCTGCACGAAGCGCGCAATCGTCTGCGGCGCTGCAGTCACGAACCCAACCCGCAGCCCTGGCGCGATCGACTTGGCGTAGGTCCCCAATCGCACCACGACCCCGGCCGCTCCGCCCATGCCCCAGAGTGAGCTGGGGGCGGCGCCGTCGTACGTCAGCTCGCGGTAGGCATCGTCCTCAACGATCGTCACTCCTTCGCTCTCCGCCAGCTGCACCAGGTCGGCGCGCCGCGCGTCCGCGAGTGAGCGGCCTGTCGGGTTGTGGAAGGTCGGGACGGTGTAGAGAAGCCGGGGCCGGCCACCGGCCGCTCGAATGCCGCGGATCGTCTGCAACGTGGCATCTGGATCGACGCCGTCGGCATCGGTTGGAATGCTCACCAGTCGGACGGGATGGTCCTGGAAGATGCGAATGGCGAGGTGGTAGGTCGGCGATTCGACAAGGACCACGTCGCCGGGGTCGGCGAGCATGGTTGCGACCTGGTCGAGGGCCGCCGATGAACCACCGGTGACGAGCACTTCGTCGGCCGCCGGCATCCGGGCATCGGTGTCCGCGACGCGGCTGCGAATGAACTCGATCAGTGGTCCCGGTCCCGCCGGGCTGCCGTACGCCAGCGCCTCCGGACCGTAGCGCTCAAGCGCGCGCGCTGCTGCCCTGCGGATCGGCTCGACCGGCACGAGGTCCGGGTCCGGATGCCCCCAAGCGAGGTCGATGATGCCCGCCCGTTCTTCGAATTGACCGATCGGCAGCTGGGCCGATGCAATCGGCTCGCTCGTCATCGGTTCATGCCCGGTTGGACATTGTGATTGGCCACGGCAGGGAGGGTACACTGGCGGGGAGTCGTCTCTCGGCGCCTGCGCGGCGAGTGGTGACGAGGTCGGCGGGGCGTAGCGCAGTCTGGTAGCGCACCTGAATGGGGTTCAGGAGGCCGGAGGTTCGAATCCTCTCGCCCCGACCATCAATCTGAGCACAACGCTTGTTGTGGCCGGGTCGCTGCAGATCACCTTCAGCGACTTCGGAATCCAGAAGCCCGAATCGTTCAAGGTCCTGATCGTCGCGGACCACGGCACGATGGAGGTGCAGCCCTTCTTGACCCAGAATCCAGGCGCCCCGTGAGTCACATGGACGGATTGGCGGGGGCAGCTCGCGACGTGCTCCTGACGGCCCCGGCCGGCCTGATCACCGACCTCGACGG
This sequence comes from Chloroflexota bacterium, assembly GCA_039932375.1. Taxonomy (GTDB): domain Bacteria; phylum Chloroflexota; class Limnocylindria; order QHBO01; family QHBO01; genus CF-167. Next base: position 1,695 of record JBDTQD010000001.1, read on the forward strand.
CACCCTGTCGCCGATCGTGGTCGAGGCGGCGGCAGCACGGCTGGCTCCCGGGGGCGTCGAGCTGCTGCATGAGATGGCGGGTCGTCTCGCGGTGGTGGCGGTCGTCACCGGCCGGTCAGCCGTCGATGCGCGTGCGATCCTCGGCGATGTCGGGCGCGAGCTGCTGATCGTGGGTAACCACGGCCTCGAATGGCTGTCGCCCGGCGCAGAACTACCGGAGTCCGGCGCAGGTGAGCAGCCGGTTCGCGCCGGCCTGGAGGCCGCGCTGGCCCGCGTGCCGCCGCTCGACGGCGTCGCCGTCGAGGACAAGGGCCTCTCTGCGACCGTCCACTACCGCGGTGCTGCCGATCCGGGCCGCACCCGCGATCGTTTGCTCGCCTTGCTGGGCCAGGCCCCCCCGGGTATCGAGCTGCGCGAGGGACGCCTCAGCGTGGAGCTGCGGCCGCTTGGCCATGGCAACAAGGGGTCCGCCGTCGCCAGGATCGTCGAGCGCTACCAGCTCCGTGGACTCGTGGTCGCAGGCGATGACGTCACCGATATCGACATGTTTCGCACCGCGGGCGTCCTGCGTCGCCAAGGGTTGGCGGTCCTCACCCTGGCGGTGCATGGTGGCACGGAGGTGCCTCCCGAGGTCGGCGACGCGGCCGATGCAACCGTTGCATCGCCCCAAGCGCTGGTCCGCGTTTTCCGGGCTGCCATCGCCCCCCTCACCGGCTGAGCGTTCGCAGCCGCCGGCCATTTGGCGAGCCCTATCGCCCGCGCGACTCCGCGATCTGCGCAAGCTCGAGCAGCTGGCGTCGCAGCCACCATGAGATATCCTCGCGCTCAACGCCGGCCCGCAGGCGCGCAAGGCGCGCCCGCCGCTCGGCGACCGGCATGGCCAGGGCCGTTGCCAGGGCGTCCGCAGTGCCCACGATATCGGCGGCCGCCACTGGCAGGACGCCATCGGCCATCTGGTCGTAGGCGCCGGCCGTCTCCGACAGGACGAGCACGCCGTCACGCTCGTTCACCACGACCGCTTCCTTGGCAACGAGGTTCATCCCATCGATCAGCGGGTTCACCAGGACTACGTCGGCGATGGCGAGCGCCGCCAGGGCCTGTGCGTAGTTGTTCTCGAAGAAGATGTGCACCGGCACCCGGCCAGCGCGCCCGAACCGCGCGTTGATTCGTTCGGCGGCGTCGCGCACCTTTCGCCCGTAATCGCGGTATTCGCGGATGCTCGTCCGCGACGGGACCAGGAAGGCGAGGAAGGTGATGCTTCCGCGCAGGTCCGGGCGCTGATCAAGGAGCGCCTCGAAGGCGTGGAAGCCGCGCAGGATGTTCTTGGACGGCTCGAGGCGGTCAACGCGGACCAGGACCCGCTCCGCGCTCAGCGCTGCCAGCTCGGATCGACGTCGCCGCGCTGCAGTGGTTGCCGCGATACGGCGGGTCGCCGCCACATCGATGCTGATGGGGTACGCCCGCGCCCTGGTCACGCGGCCGCCGTGGGTAATCGTGCGCGAGCGGAAGTTAACGTGCGCTTCCGGCACGAATGTCTCGACGCAGCGGAGGAAGTTGTGTGCGTACCGCTCCGTCTGAAAACCCACGATGTCGTTGGAGAGCATGCCGCGCGTGATCGCCTCGCGAATGACGGGCGGAAGGACCTGCCACAGCGACGAGGATGGCCAGGGGATGTGAGTGAAGTGGCTGATGACCGCCTTGGGCAGCGCCCTGCGTATCGGCTCGGCGGCGAGATAGAGGTGGTAGTCGTGGAGCATCACCCGCGGTTCGCGATCCCCGCGCGGCACCTCCTTCAGGATTGCGGCGGCGAACGCCTCGTTGAGCGGCACGTAGCCGTGCCGCCACGCACGCATGGTGGCCGCGTCGATCAGTGGGCGCTCCGGCAGATTCCACATTTCGTGCTGGAAGAACCACAGCAGCGGATTGGCGATGACGTTGTAGGACGCCTCGAAGACGGCCCGGTCGACAGCTGCCAGCCGGAGTCGCACTCGGTCCGTAGGTAAGGAGTCCGCCAGGGCCCGGGCGTCCCGGGCCGCCCGGCGTTCGGCGTCGTTCATGGCGGTGGCCACCCAGGTAACGGGCACGTGGTCGCCGACCTGCGAAAGTGCCGTAACCACGCCACCCGATCCCCGCCGCGCACGCAGCGAGCCATCGGCCGCCGCCGAGAAGGTGACCGGGCCGCGGTTCGCCCCCAGGATCAGGCGGCGCTTACCGAGGAGGCGCATGGCGGCGCGGGTGACGGGGGAGAGGTTGGCTCGCGGATTCATGAGAAAGCAGAACGCCCGGCCCGAGGAGGGCCGGGCGCTCGTCAGCTCGAGTCGCGGGCGCGAGGCGCCCGGATCGGGGCTAGGCGGCAGATACCTTGCCGGCGCGGGGACCGCGGGGGCTGGACTCAACCTCGAAGTTGACCTTCTCGCCGCCGACGAGGCGATCGAACTCAAGGGAGCGATCGAGCCCGTCACGGTGGAAGAAGTACTCCTTGCCGTCCTCGGCCGCAATGAAGCCGAAGCCGCGGTCGGAGACGACCTTCTTGATGGTACCTGTGGTCATGTTGACCTCGTTCTCTTCTCGAAGTGAGCCGACGACGCACGGCCGGCTCGAGAAGGAACCTGACGACCACGCGGGAGACTCCCAAGGCGGGAGAGTGATTGCAGTTTACCCCGGATCGGCGTTTCATGCCCATAGGACCACTGGCTGGGGCCATCGCGTAGCATGGCCTGGCGCATGACAGACGCCCTTGGGATCACAGCCGCCACGTATGGCGTGCTGATGGCGGTGTCCCCTCTCCTGCAGATCAGGCGCATGTACCAGACCCGTTCTTTGGCCGATGTGTCGCTCGGCTACCTGTGGGTGATCGAGATCGGCTTCGGGCTGTGGATCGCATACGGCCTGTCGTTGCCGAACTTCGCGATCGTCCTCCCCAACGGCGTGGCGCTGGCCGTGGGGCTCGGCACGATCCTGGTGGCGCGCCATTTTCGAGCCGCTGAGCCGATGTAGCATCCCGCGGTGGATCTCGCTCCATCGCTCCCCTCCGCTCCGCCGTTCCTGCTCCGCGGCCGCCTCCTGACTCCGACGAAGAGCGGCCAACTCTCGTACGAGCCCGATGCGGCCATCGAGGTGGACGAGCGCGGTCGCCTGGCGCGCGTTGGGTCGTGGAGGGACGACGCCACCGCCCGACCATCCGTCGACCTGCGGCCGTGGCTGGTGATGCCCGGCCTCATCGACCTGCACGCGCACCTGCCGCAGCTGCCGAACGCGGGGGTGGGGGCGGGGCTCGATCTCTTGACCTGGCTTGAGCGCTACATCTTTCCGCTCGAGCGCGATTTCGATGGAGAGACCGCCGAACTGATCGCGCCGGCTGCCTTCCGCGCCTTTGCACGGGCCGGGACCACCACCGTCGTGGCGTACGGTGCGCTCTGGCCCGAGAGCCTGGACGTCTGCTTCCGGGCGGCCGAGGCGCACGGCATCCGGGCGGTGATCGGCAAGGTCATGATGGATCGCCTCAGCTATGACACCGATCGCGACCCGACCGAGGTGCTCGACCTCTCGCTGCGCCAGTCCGCCGAGCTGTGCGCGACCTGGCACGGCCGGGACGACGGCCGGCTGATGTACGCCTTCACGCCGCGATTCGCGGTGAGCTGCTCGGCAGCGATGCTACGTAGCTCTGCGGAGGCGGCGGCCACAGCGGGCGCCTACTGGCAGACCCACCTGTCGGAGGATCGCGGCGAGATCGCAGAGGTCAAGCGCCTCTTCCCCGACGCAGTCGACTACACCGATGTCTACGACCGAGCCGGCGGGCTCACGTCGCACTCGATCCTGGCGCACGCCATCCATCTCGCCGATCGCGAGGTGGCGCGACTGGCGGAGAGCGGTGCAGTGATCGCGCATTGCCCCAGCTCGAACCTGTTCCTGGCCTCGGGGGCGATGCCGCTCGCCCGCTACCTGGCCGCCGGCGTCCGGGTCGGGCTCGGCTCGGACGTCGCCGCCGGGCCGGATGCGCCGCTCTTCAGCGTCATGCGCGCCGGCGCATACACCCAGAACGCCCTCCGCGCTGCCGGCCTGAGCGACGCGCCGCCGCTGACTCCGGCCGACTGGCTGCGACTCGCCACGCTGGGGGGAGCAGAGGCCCTTGGCCTCGAGGATCGGATCGGCTCGGTGGAGGTCGGCAAGGAGGCTGACCTGATCGCGATCGATCCGTCGGTGACGCTGCCGCTCGAGGGGGTCGGCGCGTACGAGGACGACCGCTCCGACGAGATGCTGAGTCGGCTCATCTTCCGCGCGCATCCGTCGATGGTGCGCGCCGCGTGGGTGCGCGGGCGACTGCTCCCTTCCTGAGCGGGGATGCATCGGCTAGGCTACGGCGCATGCTCTCGACAGATCGCATCCTGCAGATCCTGATCAACGCCGCGGCGCTGTACGTCGCCGACTTCCTGATCTCCGGGATCAGCTTCGTGGGCGAGTGGTGGAAGTTCCTGCTGGTGGCGCTCGCCTTCAGCCTTCTCAACACCTATGTGCGACCGATCCTGCGCATCCTCACGCTGCCGATCAGTGTCATCACGCTGGGGCTCTTCCTGCTCGTCATCAACGCGGCCATGCTGCTGCTGACCAGCGCCATCAGCGAGCAGCTCAGGCTCGGCTTCCACGTTGCCGACTTCGGGTCGGCGTTCCTGGGCGCCATCGTGGTGGCGATCGTGGGCTGGGGCCTCTCGATGGTGATCGGCGCCGGCAGGATGCCGACCAAGCTCCTCTGACCGAGCCGGCTCCCCGAGTATTCGGCCTCGCCTTCGGGCTCGCGGCTGCCCTCGCGATCGTCATGACCGGTCCGCTTCTCCTCTTCAACCCATGGCTGGTGAGCGCCGAGCAGGCACGTCACGAGGTCGCCGCTTCGCTCGGCACCGACCAGGATGGGGTCGACCGCGTGACTGTCGCCATGCTGCGTGACCTGTTCGTGAACGGCGATTTCGGCGAGAGCCTGCATGGCAGCGCGCCGATCCTGGATGCCTCCGAGCGCAGCCACATGCGGGACGTGGGCGGCTTGGTGCGGGTCCTCGCCCTGCTCGAGGCGGCAGCGCTGATCACATTGCTCTTCACCTGGCGTCGGCTGCGCAACGAGCGGATTCGGCGCGGCCAGCTTCTTTCCCTCGCGGCGGCGGGCATCGGCGCGGCTGCAGCCGTCCTCGGAGTTGTCTTCGCGCTCGCCTTCGACGCCGCCTTCGCTGCGTTCCACGCTCTCTTCTTCCGGGCGGGCACTTGGCAGTTCGGCCCCGATTCGAACCTGATCCGGCTCTTCCCCGAGCCGTTCTGGTTCGAGACATCGCTGCTGGCCGGGATCTCAATCGTGCTGAGCGCGGTCCTGGCGGGCTGGCTTGCCCGCCGCGACCTGAGGTCGGGCACAGCCGGGCGCTGAGGCTCGGCTACACTCGCAGCAATGGGCCAATCGATCCGCATCGGGCGCATCTTCGGCGTGCAGATCGGGCTGCATCCGTCCTGGTTCGTGATCGCGGTGGTGGTGACCTATCTGCTGGCTGCCGAACAGTTGCCGCGCACGTATCCGGGTTGGGGCGAGGGCCTGTACTGGATCATCGGTGGCGCCATCTCGATGCTCTTCTTCGCCTCGGTGCTGGCCCACGAGCTGAGCCACGCCGTCCTGGCGCGGCGTTTCGGCCTCAAGGTTCGAGACATCACCCTCTTCATCTTCGGCGGCGCGGCGAGCCTGGAGGGCGAAGCCAAGCGGCCGCGCGACGAGGCGCTCATCGCTGCCGCCGGCCCGCTCACCAGCCTGGCCATCGGAGCAGCATCCGTCGGGATTGCAGCGGTCGCCGGGCCGGGGCAGGTCGAGGCCGTCTTCGCCACGCTCGGCTTCATCAATATCACGCTGGGGCTCTTCAACCTGATCCCGGGCTTTCCGATGGATGGCGGGCGCATCTTGCGTGCCCTGCTATGGCGGATCCGCGGCGACCGCCTGGCGGCCACGCGCAACGCTGCAGTCGTCGGGCGACTCTTCGGCTACCTGCTGATCGCCGGGGGCGTCTTCCTGATCGTCCAGGGCCCGGAGCTGCTCTTCAACGGTGTCTGGCTGGCGCTGATCGGCTGGTTCCTGACGAATGCCGCCGAATCGACCGTGGCACAGATGAGCATCGAGCATGCGCTGCACGGCATCAAGGTGCGGGAGGTGATGGAGAGCGATCCGCCCTCCATCTCGCCCAACGAGTCGGTCGCCGACCTGGTCAACGAGCGGCTCATCCGCGGTGGCAACCGGTCGTTCCTGGTGCGCCATGACGACGGCGGCCTGGCCGGCATCGTGACCCTCTCGGACGTGCGGCGCACGCCGCGCGAGAACTGGGACGCGGCGCGTGTGACCGACATCATGACCCGCTACGCCGATCTGGCCACGATCGGGCCCGACGCCGAGCTGGAGGCGGCCCTCAAGCTCCTCCAGGCGCGCGAGGTGAACCAGCTGCCGGTGGTGACCGATGAGGGCCGCACGGTGGTGGGCCTGCTGACGCGCGCCGGCATCCTGCGGCTGATCGAGGCCCGCATGCGCCTCGGCGTCTAGGCCGATGCTTTCGGTCGAGGAGGCTCGCGACCGGATCCTGGCCCATGCCATCCTGGCCGAAGCCGACCGCGTGACGCTACTGGAGGCGTCCGGTCGGGTGCCCGCCTTGCTGGTAGTGACCGCCGCCGTGCAGGTTCCCCCGTTCTCCAACTCGGCGATGGACGGCTTCGCGGCCCGCGTTGCCGATCTCCCCGGCGAGCTACACCTGGTCGGCGAGGTCGCAGCCGGGACGAGCGCCTTGCCAACCGTGCTGGCGGGCACGACCGTGCGGATCATGACCGGCGCGCCGATCCCGCCCGGTGCAGATGCCGTGGTCCCGCTGGAGGAGGCCGAGGAGCTTGGTGAGGGGCGCGTTCGCCTGCCCGCGACGTCTCCTGGGGCATTCGTGCGAGCCGAGGGCCATGACACGCGCCGTGGTGACCGGATCGCGTTGCCCGCCGAACCGCTGGCGCCGGCCACGATCGCAGTCCTTGCCTCGATCGGCTGCGGGGACGTCGAGGTGCGGCGTCGGCCAGTTGTCGCCATCCTCTCCACGGGCGACGAGCTGGTGGCACCCGGCCGGCCATTGGGTGCGGGGCAGATCCACGACACCAACTCCGCCGCCCTGGCGGCAGCAGTGGCCGAGGCTGGCGGCGACCCGCGGATCATCCCGATCGTGTCGGACCGGCCTGCGGCGATCGAGGCTGCGCTGCGGCGGGGAGCGGCGGCCGACCTGCTGGTCGCGAGCGGCGGCGTCAGCGTCGGGGAGCACGACCACGTGCGATCGGCGATCGAGCACCTCGGCGAGCTCGCCTTCTGGCGGATCGCGGTCCAGCCGGGGAAACCGCTCGCCTTCGGCTCGATCGATGGGCGGCCGGTGATCGGCCTGCCCGGCAACCCCGTCAGCGCGCTGGTGACCTTCGAGCTCTTCGTCCGGCCCCTGCTGCGCGCCATGCTCGGCCTGCCCGGCGACGGCCGACTCCACCTGCCGGCTCGTCTCGAGGAGCGCGTAGCGAAGGACAAGGATCGGCGCGCATATCTGCGCGTCGTCGTTCGGGCCGAGGAGGACGGTTGGGTGGCAAGTCCGGCTGGGGGACAGGGATCGGCACAGCTTCGCGCGCTGGCGACGGCGAATGCACTGCTGGCGGTGCCGGAGGGCGATGCGGCGGGGGAGGCCGGTGCTCAGTACGATGCCACCCTGCTTGGAGGAGTGGCGTGAAGCCCTCGCACCTCGACCCTGATGGAGCGCCGCACATGGTTGACGTCGGCGACAAGCCGATCACCCCGCGCCGCGCGGTGGCAGCCGCGACTGTTCGGATGCGTCCCGACGTCCTCGCCGCGCTCATGGACGCGGGCGGACCGAAGGGCGACGCATTCGTGGTCGCGCGCCTGGCGGGAATCGCGGCGGCAAAGCGCACGTCGGAGCTGATCCCGCTCTGCCATCCGATCCCGCTCGATCTCGTCGAGGTCACGCTGGCGGTGGACCGCGAGGGTGGCGTTGTCACCATCCAGGTCGAGGCCCGCGCAACGGCCCGCACCGGCGTCGAGATGGAGGCGCTGACAGCGGCGAGCGTCGCCGCGCTGACGTTGTATGACATGGCGAAGGCCCTGCAGCGCGACATCGTGATCGAACGGGTCGAGCTGCTGGCCAAGGAGGGCGGGCGGAGCGGCGCCTGGTCGCGAGATGCGGCTGTCCAGGCCCCGAGGCCTGCTGTTGTCGCGCACGAGGCGACCGTGATCACTTGCTCGACCCGCGCCGCGGCCGGCGAGCGCGAGGACGCATCCGGTCCGGCGGTGGTCTCCGCACTCCAGGCGGCTGGCTTCGAGGTGGCGCCCGAGCCGCTCGTGCTGCCCGACGACGAGGATCGCATCGCGTCCACCCTCGCCGCGCTGGCAGATGGCGGCGCTGGCATGATCGTGACCAGCGGCGGCACGGGATTGACGCCCGGGGATAGGACACCCGCCGCCACCCGCCGCGTGATCGACCGCGAAGTCCCCGGCCTTGCCGAGCTGATGCGCGCGGCTGGCCTCGCCTCCACGCCGATGGCCGCCCTCTCGCGCGGCGTGGTTGGAGCCCGAGGCTCGACCCTGATCGTCAACCTGCCCGGCTCGCCCCGTGGCGCGATCGAGTCGTTGCAGGCGATCCTCCCCGTCCTGCGCCACGCCATCGATCAGCTCGCTGGCGGCGACCACTAGCGCGGCCTCCGAGCTCGGCACGAGCGGGCGGCCGGGTAGCATGGCCGCCATGGAGGTCGGGATCCCGTTCTACCCGTTGATCGTGGTGCCGGCTGCGGCCGCCATCGCGCTCTTCTGGCGCCGCGCCGGCCGTCATATGGCCGTGCTGCGCGCCGGCCGGCCGATCGATCGCACCGATCAGCCCCTCCGTCGGATCTGGGGGGTCGTGGTCTACGTCATTGCCCAGCGGCGGCTGCTGAACGAGCTCGGCCCGGGGCTCATGCACGCTTTCATCTTCTGGGGCTTCCTGGTCCTCCTTGTGACGACCGGCAACTACCTCACCAACGGGCTGGTCGAGACGATCCTGCGTTGGCCGCTCGGCGGGATCGCCTGGCTGGCGGCGGTGCTGGTCGCGAACGTGTTCATCGGGCTCATCCTGGGAGCACTCGTCTATGCAGCCTGGCGGCGGACCGTGCAGCGGCCCGCGCGCCTGGCGCTCAGCCGTGACGCATTCATCATCCTGGCCATGATCCTGGGGGTCGTGGTGAGCGAGGTGGCGGGGGACGCCCTGCATTTCGTCGCCCATCCGGACGACCCGGCCCGTCGCGTGGCGGCACTGGCCGGGCCGCTGTCGCTGGCGCTGGAGCCGCTCGGGAGCAAGGCCGCGACGAGCGGCTTCGGGATCTTCGCCTGGCTGCACATCGGCTTCGTGCTGGCCTTCGGCACGTACCTGCCCTTCAGCAAGCACCTGCACATCCTCACCAGCGAGCCGAACGTCTACCTGCGCAACCTGGAGCCGCGAGGCGCATTGCGCAAGATGGACCTGGAGGCGGAGGCAGCGCCGGGCGAGGAGGTCGTGTTCGGCGCAAAGGGCCTGAAGGACCTCACCTGGCGCCACCTGCTGGACGGCCTGTCGTGCACCGAATGCGGCCGCTGCATGGAGTTCTGCCCCGCCTCGATGACCGGCAAGACCCTCTCGCCGAAGCACTTCATGGAGGGGCTGCGCGACCAGATCGTGGCGGCCGAGACGGCGCTTGCCGCGGCTGCCGGGGCGCAGCGCGCGGCGAAGGGTGGAGCCGCCGGTGGGGTCGAGGCGGCGGATGCCTCGATCGGTCTCGCCCGCCAGCGGGCCGTCGAGGCGCTCTCGCTGCCGCTGGTCGACTACGCCATCCCGGAGGAGGCGGTCTGGCAATGCACCACCTGCGGCTGGTGCGTGGAGGGCTGCCCGGTGCTGATCGAGCATGTCGACAGCATCGTCGAGATCCGCCGCAACCTGGTGCTGGAGGAGAGCCGTTTCCCGAAGGAGCTGAACGCGGCGTTTCGCAACATGGAGACCGCGGGCAACCCGTGGGGGCAGCCGCGGAGCGCCCGCCTCGACTGGGCGAAGGGGATGGATGTCCCTGTCCTGGGCGCCGACGACGGCGCGAAGGGCTCGAACGGCGCGAGCGGCGCGGCGCACCGCGGAGTCCTCTACTGGGTCGGCTGCGCGGGCGCCTTCGACGATCGCAACCGCAAGGTGGTGCGCGCCATGGCCGCCCTCCTGAAGCAGGCCGATGTTCCCTTTGCGGTGCTCGGGACGCGCGAGACCTGCACCGGCGACCCCGCGCGCCGGGCAGGCAACGAGTACCTCTTCCAGATGCTGGCCGAGGAGAACGTCGCGACTCTCACCATGGCCCACGACGACCATAGCGTGCGCACGATCGTCGCCAGCTGCCCGCACTGCTTCAACACGATCCGGAACGAGTACCCCCAGTTCGGCCTCTCCGGGATCGAGGTGATCCACCATACGCAGCTGCTCGACACGCTCGTGGCCGATGGTCGGCTCACCCCAGATCGCGGTAACGAGGCGGTGGTCGCGTACCACGATGCCTGCTACCTCGGCCGCTACAACCAGGTCTACGACGAGGGGCGTCGTGTGGTCGAGTCGGTCCCCGGCCAGTCGGTGGTCGAGATGGAGCAGCACCATCGCAAGGGGCTCTGCTGCGGGGCCGGCGGGGCGCGAATGTGGATGGAGGAGCGCGAGGGCCAGCGGATCAACCATCGGCGCACCGAGCAGGCGCTCGCCACCTCGCCAACGGCGATCGCCACCGCGTGCCCGTTCTGCCTGGTGATGCTGCGCGACGGGGTGACCGACCTGGACCGGGCCGATGTGGCGGTCCGCGACGTCGCCGAGCTGCTGGCCGATGCCACGGGCGCCTGGGCACTGCAGGCCGTCGATCGACAGATGAGCCGGGGATTCCGTCGGATCTGGCCGTAGCCTCTGCCGAGGCCGATCGCGCCGATGGCCGATCCGCTACGATCGGCGCCGAGGAAGGAGGGACAAGTGGCCGTAGTTGAACGCCGTGAGGTTGATCGCTCCCGGGTCAAGGCGATCGTGGCCCGTGAAGAGGCCGCCTATCGGGCCCGGACGCCGCGCAGCGCTGCCCTCTACGCCCGGGCGCGCGAGTCGATGCCGCTGGGCGTGGCCAGCTCGTTCCAGACCTACGACCCGTACCCGCTCTTCATCACCGAAGGGCGCGGCTCCCGCATGTGGGACGCCGACGGCAACGAGTACCTCGATTTCGACATGGCCCTCGGCGTGCTGGCGGCGGGGCACTCGCATCCGGCCTTCGTCGAGGCGATCCAGCGTCGCGCATCGATCGGCACTGCCTTCACCTTCCCGATCGAGGAGCAGGCGCTCGTCGCCGAGGAGCTGAAGCGGCGATTCCGCGCCGACCTGATCCGCTTCAGCAACTCGGGCACAGAGGCGACGATGGACGCCATCCGGGTGGCGCGCGGCTTCACCGGCCGCGAGAAGATCATCAAGTTCGAGGGCGGCTACCACGGCCATCACGACGATGTGCTGGTCAGCATCCAGCCGCCGCGCGACAGTATCGGCGAGATCGAGGCGCCGATCAGCGTTCCGACCAGCGCCGGGATTCCGCGCAGCAGGCTCGCGGAAACGGTCATCGCGCCGTTCAACCGCCCGGAGATCGTGGAGCAGATCCTGCAGCGCCACCGCGGCCAGATCGCCGCGATCATCGTTGAGGCGGTGCAGTTCAACATCGGGGTTGTGCCGCCCGAGCCGGGCTTCCTGGAGCGGCTGCGCGAGCTGGCCACCGAGCACGGCGCGGTCCTCATCTTCGACGAGGTGAAGACCGGCGTGGTGATCGCCTACGGTGGCGCGACAGAGTACTTCGGTGTGCAGCCGGACCTCTTCTGCCTGGCCAAGAGTATCGGCGGCGGTACCCCGATCGGTGCATTCGGCGGTCGCGAGGAAGTGATGCGGGTGATCGAAGGCGGTGCCAAGGCGCCGCTGATCGAGGCGAGCATGGCCCACTCGTCCTTCGGCGGCACCGCTCGCGTGGCGCACATGGGCACCATGAACGGCTCGCCGCTGGTGATGGCGGCGGCCCTGGCCATCCTGACCAAGGTCCTGACGCCCGATGTCTACCCGCGTCTGCACGCGATGGGCGACCTGTTGACGGCCGGCAGCCAGGCGATCGTCGACGAATTCGGGCTGCCGGGCTACGCGATCAACGTCGGCCCCAAAGGGATCGTCATGTTCGCCCCGCATCGGGTGACCGGCTACCGCGACTTCATCGGCCTCGACGACGAGCTGTGGGCCTCGTCGTTCTGGTTCCTCGCCAACCGGGGCATCCTCCTGCCCCCGGCTCCGGATGACCAGTGGACCTTGTCGGTGCAGCACACCGAGGCCGAGATCGAACGATACCTGGCCGTCTTCCGCGAATGGGCCGTCGAGGTGGCGGGCTGAGGCAGGATCGACATGCTTGAGCGTTGGGCGCGACCCCTGGCCGGCCTGTGGAACGGCACGGCCCGCGTCATGGACGCGCTCTTCGGCGCCCTGGGGCGCCCCGGCAAGCTGCTCCAGGACTTCCTGAACGGCTCGTGGCTGGGCCACTCCCTGCATCCCCTGCTGACCGACGTGGTGATCGGCGGCGCGACCGCCGCGGTGCTGCTCCAGATCCTGACCTGGTTCGGCGTGGCCGACCTGCGGGTCGCGATGCTGTGGATGCTGGCGCTCGCCTCGTTGGCTGGCCTGTCCGCGATCGTCACCGGGCTGACCGACTTCAAGGACACCGCCACGGGCGACGAGCGGGCGATCGTCGGCCTGCACGGACTGATCAACATCGTGGCCACCGCCGTCCTGGTCGTTTCGTTCCTGGCGCTGCTGGGAGGAGCTGACGGGCTCGGCGGCTGGCTGCTGGTGGTCGGGTACGGGGTGCTCAGCATCGGCGCATTCGTGGGCGGGCACGTCGTCTTCAAGTACGGCTACATGGTCAACCGCAACGCGTTTGCGCGCGGAAAGTCGGCCAAGGAGTACACCGCGGTGTTGCCGGCGGCGGGGCTGGCGGAGGCAACCCCCGTCAAAGCCATGCTGGGCGCCACCGCGCTCGTCGTGGTGCGCCGCGGTGACCTGGTCTTCGCGCTGAAGGAGACCTGCTCCCATGCCGGCGGGCCGCTCTCCGAGGGTCATCTCGAGGGCGACACGATCGTCTGCCCCTGGCACGCTTCCGCCTTCCGGCTGACTGACGGGGCGGTTCGGCATGGACCCGCCGCCACGCGCCAGGTGGCCTATCGGGCGCGCATTAAGGACGATCAGCTCCAGGTCCAGGGGCCGATCGAGTAGGCCCCGATTGTCGAACCGCCAGCTCGATTCGCTATCCTGATCGTGGTTCGCGGCCGCGCCCACCATCTCGTCATTGGGGAAAGGACCCTGCGTGACCTACCGCCCCACGGCTGACCACGATGAGCTGCGTGCGGTCGTGCGCAAGCTCGCCGACGAGCGGATCGCGCCGCGTGCCGCCGAGATCGATGCCACCGCCGAGTTCCCCTGGGACCTGAAGGAGCTGCTTGCCAAGCAGGACCTGCTCGGGATCTCGTTCGCGACGCAATTCGGCGGGACCGAGCTGGATAACATCTCGCAGGCGATCGTGGTCGAAGAGATCGCGCGCGCCGACGCAACCACCAGCCTGATCCCGATCGTGCAGAAGCTGGGCTCGCTGCCGATCCAGATCGCCGGCAGCGACGAGCAGCGGGAGCGCTACTTCCCACGCCTGGCGAGCGGCGAATGGCTGATTGCCTTCGGTCTGACCGAGGCGAGCGCCGGCAGCGACGTTGGCGGCATCCGGATGCGCGCTCGACGCGACGGAGACGACTACCTGCTGGCAGGCAGCAAGCGCTTCATCACCCACGGATCGATCGCCAACCTGCTGACCGTGATCGCCATGACCGATTCGGAGGCGGGCGGCCGCAACGGCCTCAGCGCCTTCATCGTGGAGACCGACAGCCCCGGCTTCTCCGCCCCGCGCGTCGAGCACAAGATGGGGATCCGCGGCTCGCCGACCGCGGAGCTGCACTTTGACGACGTGCGCGTGCCGGCTGCCAACCGGCTTGGCGCGGAGGGGGATGGGTTCGCCATCGCGATGTCCACGCTGGATCGATCGCGCCTCTCGATCGCGGCCCAGGCGGTCGGCATCGCGCAGGGAGCCATCGACTTCGCGGTCGGCTACGCAGGGCAGCGCGAGCAGTTCGGCGAACCGATCGCGGAGATGGAGGGGGTGGCCTTCATGCTGGCCGACATGGCCAGCGGGGCGGAGGCGGCACGGCAGCTGACCTACGTTGCCGCGGCCGCAGTGGACGCCGACGCGCCGGACCTCGCCTACTGGACCAGCTCGGCCAAGCTCATCGCCGGGGACATGGCGATGCGGGTGACCACCGACGCGGTGCAGGTACTGGGCGGGTATGGCTATGTGACCGAGTACCCTGTCGAGCGCATGATGCGAGACGCCAAGATCACCCAGCTGTACGAGGGGACGCAGCAGATCCAGCGGCTGATCGTGGCCCGCCAGTTGCTGCGCCGTGCCGGCGTGAAGCGGTCGGCCCGATGAAGATCATCGTCTGCCTCAAGCAGGTCCCCGCCACCACGGCGGAGAAGCGCTACACCGCCAACCTACGGCTCGACCGGGCTGCCACCGAGGCGGTGATCAACCCGCTCGACGAATACGCCATTGAGCAGGCGCTTCGGCTCCAGGAGTCCGGCGCGGTCGAGGCGGTCGGCTTCCTGTCGATGGGTCCGGAACAGGCCGCCGAGGCCCTGCGCCGAGCCCTGGCGATGGGCGGCGACCATGCCACCCTGGTCACCGATCCTGCACTCGCCGGCGCCGATGCCTGGGCCACGGCTCGCGTCCTGGCTGTCGCGCTCGACCGGCTCGCCCCCGACGTGACGTTGATGGGCATGGCCTCCGACGATGCGCGCGGGTCCCTTGTCCCCGGCGCAGTCGCCGCCATGCGTGGCCTCCCACTCCTTTCCTACGGGTCCGAGCTGCACCTCGAGGGCTCGGTGGCGCGGGTCAGGCGCCTGACCGCGGCCGGGTTCGACATCGTCGAGGCGCCGCTACCGGTGGTTGCCAGCGTCACCGATCAGGTGGGCGAGCCGCGCTACGCGTCGCTCAAGGGGATCATGGCCGCCAAGCGCAAGCCGATGGAGACATGGAGCCTGGCCGACCTGGGGCTCTCGGCGGATGACCTGCACGGCGCAGCATTGACCCGCGTCGTCGAGGCCCGCAAGCCGGAGGGCAAGCCTCCGACCGAGCGCATCGAAAACGTGAGCCCCGACGAGGCGGTGACGCGGATCGTCGACTGGCTCGCCGCACGGAAGCTGATCTGATGAGCAACGACATCGCCTTCCTGGCCGAGTTCAGCGACGGGGCGCCATCGCGGAGCGCTCTGGAGCTGGCGGCCGGTGCTGCCGAGCTGGCAGCCGACACTGGCGGTGCTGCCGTCGCGTTGGCCTACGGGCCGGGAGCCGCCGATGCCGCCGCCCTGGGCGCCGCCGGGGCGGCGCGCGCGATCGTGCTCGGCGATGCTGCTGCACCGGCGATCACCAACGCGGCTGCCGCCGCAGCCGCGATTCAGGACGTGGCGCCGATGCTCGTGCTGGCACCGGCGACACCGAATGGGCGCGACCTGGCCGCAGCGCTGGTCGGGCTGCTCGGCGTGCCCGCCTTCGGGCCGGTTCGCGCGGTGCGGGTCGAGGATGGCCACGTCCGCTCCGAACAGGCGACGCTGCAGGGCACTGTGATCACTGTCAGCGAGCCGATCGAGGGAGCGCCGCAACCGGCGGTCGTCCTCGTCCTGCCCAGCACCTTCAACCCGATCGAGGAGGGGAGCGGCACGGCGGCGCTATCCCCCGCGCCGGCGAGCGCGGCGGGCGCCTTTGGCACGGCAGCCATCGTCGAGTCGCATCCCGCCGAGGCCGCGGTCGCCAACCTCGAGGAGGCCAATATCATCATCGCCGGCGGGCGTGGGGTGGGGAGCGCCGATGGATTCGCCGTCCTGCAGGAGCTGGCGGCCGCGCTCGGGGGTGCCGTCGGGGCCAGTCGCGCGGCGGCTGATGCCGGCTGGGTCCCGTACCAGCTCCAGATCGGCCAGACTGGCAAGGTCGTCAAGCCGGCCCTGTACGTCGGCTGCGGCATCAGCGGCGCGATCCAGCATCGGGTCGGCATGCAGACCGCCGAGAATGTACTCGCCATCAACAAGGACCCTGACGCGCCCATCGGCGAATTCGCCGACCTCTTCGTGGTTGGCGACCTGTTCACAATCGTGCCGAAGCTGACCGCCGAAATCCGGCGGCGAAAGGGAATCTAGCACCGATGCGCCACCGCCCAGCCCCCGCCCTCTCGATCGGACTGGCCCTGCTGGCGGTCTCCGCTCTGCCGGCCATTCTCGGCTCGCGTCGTCGTCGCCGGCCGCGGTCATATGGCAAGGAGCTGCAGGCCTATCGGCGCGACCTCACCGAGCGGACCACCCTGATCGACAGCCATCTGACCACGCTCGGCGACCTGGTCGACGCGCTGCGCCGCAAAGATGCCGATTCCGACGAGGCGCTCGTCAGGCTCGAGGAGGGGGAGGAGGTGCTCGACCTGGCGGCCGAGGGTCTGCGCGGGATCCTCGCCCCCGAAGAGCTGCACGCGCTCCACGCCGAGTACGAGGGCAATCTCGAGCGAGCGCTGCGCGGGATCGTCACCGCTGAGCGCGGGTGCGGGATCACGCGGCTGCCGCACCGCCCGCCCGAGGATGAGGAGCCGTTCATCTACTGGAAGCGCGGCCACCTGAACATCCTGCATGCCCGTCTGCGGATGCGGGAGCTGGTCGAAGCCCTCTTGACCTGGGAGCCGGGGATGCCGGCCGAGGCGACGGTCGCCGTCCGCTTGAACCGGACCTAGCCAGCCTCGCGCCTCTTCAGCCCGGCATCGGCTGCGCGACGCATTCGCAAACGGTCGCCGAATATCGCACATGTTGTGGTATCGTCCCCGGCGGTACCACCAATGGTGTAGTCCGTAGCGGGAGACTGCATGATCTGTCCACGATGCAACGAGGCCGGCACGCGGGTCATCGACTCGCGCGACCTCGAAGGGGGAGGCACCATCCGCCGCCGGCGGGAATGCGAGCAGTGCTCGTATCGCTTCACCACCTACGAACGTCCCGAAGGGGCCAGGCTGACCGTCATCAAGCGCGACGGGAGCCGACAGGAGTTCGACCGTGCCAAGCTGCAGGCGGGACTGATGCGCGCCCTGGAGAAGCGTCCGGTGACACTCGCCCGCGTCGAGCAGGCGGTCGACGACATCGAGAGTGGACTCCGCGCGCGCGGCGAGCCCGAGGTCACCAGTAAGGAGATCGGGCGGCTGGCAACAGAGGCCTTGCGCGACATCGACCAGCTGGCCTACATCCGCTTCGCATCGGTCTATCACAGCTACGAGGACATCTCGACCCTCAAGCGCGAGGTCGACCGGCTGATGAAGCAGCGCACGCCCGCGGACGGCTAGTGGTCCTCTCCGATCGCGACATCCGGTCCGAGATCGAGGCCGGACGGATCGTCATCGACCCGTTCATCCCTGATGCCGTACAGCCCTCCAGCGTCGACCTGCACCTGGACCGCCGCTTCCGCGTCTTCCGCAACAGCCGATACCCGTTCATCGACGTGCGGGCCGATCAGCCTGAGCTGACCGAGCTGGTCGAAATCGGCGGCGACGATCCATTCATCCTGCATCCCGGCGAGTTCGTGCTGGGCTCGACCTTCGAGCGTGTCCAGCTGCCGAACGACCTCGTCGCCCGATTGGAAGGGAAAAGCTCCCTGGGACGCCTTGGACTCCTCATCCACTCGACCGCGGGCTACGTGGATCCCGGCTGGGAGGGGAACCTGACTCTCGAGCTGTCCAACGTGGCCAACCTGCCGATCACCCTGTACGACGGCATGAAGATCGGGCAGATCAGCTTCCAGCGGCTCTCGAGCCCGGCCCAGGTTGCCTACGGAGAGGCGAGCATCGGGAGCAAGTACCGCGGACAGCGGGACCCGACCGCCAGCCTGTACCATCGGGACTTCGAGCGAGGTCGCATCAAGCGCTAAGCCGGCCATAGGCAGCCGCAGCCGGAGTTCGACGTAACCGAGCCACTCTTCGCAATCACGCCCGCGCGCCAGGCGCGCACCTATGCCGGCGACGTTCGCGTGCGAGTCGTGCGCGCCGGGTGGTTCCGCCCCGACGCCGGCAGCTTCTTCGGCGTGGTGCCCAGGCCCCTCTGGTCGCGCCTGGTCGAGGCCGATGATCGTGGCCGCATCCTGTGCCGCCTCAACCTGCTGCTGGTCGAGTCGGCCGGCAAGCGGGTCTTGGTCGAGACTGGCACCGGGGTGCGGATGACCGACAAGGACCGTGACATCAAGGGGATCGAGGGTGGCGATCCGGCGGCCGCGCTGCGAGCAGCGGGTGTCGATCCGGCGAGCATCGACTTCGTGGTGGTCAGCCACCTCCATTACGACCATGCCGGCGGGTTGGTCGATGCCGATGGCACGCCCAACTTTCCGGCCGCGCGCTATGTCGTGCAGCGCGACGAGGCCGAGGCGGCACACGGCGACGAACTGCGTCTCGCTGGCATCATGGAGCGCGAGCAGCTTGATCTGGTGCGGGCTGCCGGCCAGCTGGCGGAGGTCCAGGGTGAGGTCGAGCTGGTGGCCGGGGTGAGCGTCCTCCCCACCGGCGGCCACACCCGCGGGTCGCAGGCCGTCATGCTCGGGACGCGCGGCGACGCCCGCGACGAGGCGACGGGCGAGCTTGCGATCTTCTGGGGCGACCTGATCCCAACGCGATGGCAGATTCCCGTACGATGGACCAGCGCCTTCGACGACTACCCGATCCAGGCCGTCGAAGTCCGTAACGAGCTTGTCACCCGCGCCGCCGCCGAGGGGTGGTGGTGCTACTTCACCCACGATCCCGGCGACCTCCCGATCCAGATAGAGGCGACCGCAAGAGGATTCCAGGTCAGGAGCGAACCGCAATGAAGACCCGATTCAGCCTGCTTCTCGCGTTCGGGCTGACGCTTACCGCGTGCGGTACCTCCTCGAGCGCATTCACCCCGCTCCCGTCAGGAGCCGAGCCGCCGGCCGACTGCGCTCGAGCCGATGCCGATCACGTGATCGCGATCTCGGCTAACAACCTCCGCTTGAGCGCCCCGTGCATGGTCGCGCCCGCCGGGGTCGCCTTCGTCGTGCGCTTCACCAACAACGAGACGATGCCCCATAACCTCACGATCTATGAGACCCCTTCCAAATCGAGGAAGATCAAGGAGGGGGAGACCTTCAGCGGCCCGGAGGTGACGAAGGATTACCCGATCGATGCCCTGACGGCCGGCGACTACTACTTCGATTGCACCATCCATCCCGCCGACATGAACGGCACGCTGTACGTGCGCTAGGCAGGGCCTAGCAGCCCCTCCACGATCTGGAGCATCCGCGCCGGCGCCAACGGACCAATCACCTCGCGCACGACGGTCCCGCTCGGATCGACGAAGTAGTGCCGCGGCAGGCCAGCGCGTGCCGACCAGCGGTAGAAGTTCTCCAGGCTGGGGTCGAGCAGGATCGGGTAGCTGATCGCGTAGCGGTCGATGAAGTCGACGACCGATGCCTGCGACTCGCCCCAGTCCACGCCCAGCACCAGCAGGCGGCCACCGTACGCGTCGGATAGCCGCTGCATCGCCGGCATCTCGGTGCGGCATGGCTCGCAATTGGTCGCCCAGAAGTTGATCCACGTGACCTTGCCGCGGCCGTCGGCGAGCGTCCAGTGGCGTGTCGTGAGGTCGTCGGCCGAGATCGATGGGGCGGCCTTGCCGACCAGCGTCGCCTGGGTGCCGGGATCGTCGCCATGCAGGAGAGGGATCGCGGCCAGCACGCCGAGCGCGACAGCAAGGATCACGATTCCCGACAGCCAGAGGAGCGAGCCGCGTCGGGCACGGAGGAGGGTCATGGGCCAGCTCCGAGCTCCGAGAGGAGGGCGCGGAGGTCCGGAGCGGTGATCGGCGCCTCGAGGCGGTCGATCCCGTCCAGGCCGATCACCGGGATACGGAAGCCGTAGCGGAGGACGAGGTCGTCATCGGTCTCGATGTCGACGCGAGCGTATCGGTGCATCCCCAGCATCTCGTCGAGCAGGACGCGCGCCTCTTCGCAAAGGTGGCATCCGTCGCGCTCGTACAGGGTCAGCCGGAACGGTTTCGCCATGTGCCGATGATAGGATGCTGCCCGGCGCCGCCCCCGTAGCTCAGCGGATAGAGCGAGGCCGTCCTAAGGCCTGCGTCGGGGGTTCGATTCCCTCCGGGGGCGCCACAACCCGTGCTCGAATGTCTCTTCAGCGGCATGGCGGACACCGGCGCTGTTAGGCTGTTGCAACCTGTGCTGCCGCATTATCGGTCGGTGCCAGGGCGGGGGCTGGCCACAGCCCTGACTGTCAATTGGAGGAGAAGAAGCCCATGAGTCAGACCAATGTCACCGTCCCGGGGGACGGCTCGTCGGGGATGGGGGCAGGAATGATCGTCGGCCTCGTGCTGGCCATCGTCATCCTCGGCTTCATCGTCTGGTATTTCCTGCTGAACGGGAATGGCGGGGGAACGCCGTCGCAGAGCACCGGTCCGTTGCAGAGCATCCTGCAGAGCCTGCCTGCGTCGAGCTGACCTGCTCAGCCAGTAATCGCGCGGTGCGCCGCGGGCCCTAGTGGCTCGCGGCGCTCGTGCCGTTCAGCAGCACCACGCCGACGATGATCAGACCGATGCCGGCCAGCTTCATCGTGTCGAGCACCTCGCGGAAGAGGAAGTAGCCGATCACCACGATCGCCGCCGTGCCGACTCCCGACCAGATGGCATACACCACGCCGAGCGGGATGCTGCGCAGCGTCACCGACAGGGCGTAGAAGCTGACCGCGTAGCCGAGCACCACGACGCCTGACGGGATCGGCCTGGTGAAGCCATCGGAGAGCTTGAGCGAGACGGTTGCGACGATCTCGGAGCCGATCGCCAGGGCCAGCCAGAGGGCGGGGTGCATCGGTCTCCCTCGTCAGATGAAGAAGGTGAAGAGCCCCGCCATGCGGGCGAAGGCGTTGGTGAGGATGAGGACGCCGATCGCCATGATGAAGAGCCCCGAGACGACCTGCACGAACCCATGGTGGCGACGCAGCGCGTCGAGGACGGGCCGCATCCGCGGCAGCGCCACGGCGGCCGCCAGGAAGGGGAGCGCCAGCCCGGCTGAGTAGGCGAGCAGTAGCAGCGCCGCCACCCAGGCGTCCCGGCTCGAGGAGCCCATGGTCAGGATCGCACCCAGGACTGGACCGATGCACGGCGTCCAGCCGATGGCCACCAGCGCTCCCAGTGCGAATGCCCGCGCCGAGCGAGCCGCGGGGAGCAGATCGGTCCGAACCCGGACGCGCAGGAACCGGTCGAGGACCGGCCCGAAGATGCCGGTCGTCAAGAGCCCGATGCCGATCACGGCCAGGCCCGCCACCTCCCGGGCGCCCCCGATCCGGAAGAGGACGCTGCCGAACAGGCCGACCGAGGTGCCGAGCACCACGAACAGCGCGGCAAACCCGCCCACGAAGAGGAGTGCCTGGCTGAAGACGGGGCCGCGCCAGGTGAGCGCGGCCGTTCCCGGACCCGCGACCGTCGCCGTCTCGCCCAGAAAGGCGAGGTAGACCGGCACCAGTGCCAGCACGCAGGGGGAGACGAAGCTGAGGAGGCCGGCGGCGAAGGCGAGGGCGAGGCTCACGTCCATGGCTGCCCGCGATGCTAGCCCCTCGCAGGGCCGGCCGAGCTGGATCTCACGGCGAGGGGCTCACTCCTCGGCGAAGAACGGATCGTCCCCGAACAGATCGAGCCACCGACGACGCATCTGGCGCACCGTCGCAATCACTGCCGCCTCGGAGGTGCCTGGCGGCAGGAGGCTGGCGATGGCGCCTCGGACCGGCTCGCTCCCCTCCATGCCGAGCAGCGCCAGGTAGTCGTGCACGCGCTCGGCTCCGGTCTTGCCGTGCGCCCGGGTGCGAACCAGGACATCGGCCTCGTGCTCCATGGCCTCCGCGTAGTCGGCATCGGTCCGTTCAAGCTCGGCCATGAGGGCTGGAACGTGGTCCAGGCGGGGATCCGAGTAGGCCCACCGCACGAACGAGTCAATCGCCTGCGGCTGCCTGTCGTGGTGGCGGACGTGGAATGCCTGCAGGTAGGTCTGTCGCTCGGCTTCCGAGCGAGTGAGGGCGATCTGCGCCACCTGGCGCATCTCGGGGGTCCATCGTCGCAGCGACTCGACGAATTGGCGGAGTGTCAGGCTGCCCGCCGGCTGCGGCCGAAAGCGGTGGTCGTGAGTCGGCTGCACGGGCCCGTATACTAGCCCCCGCATGCGCCGCCTGACCTCGCGGGGCCGGCTGCCGCGCCTCGTCGCAGGCTTCGCAGCCATCCTCCTCGCCGTCGCTTCTTCGCTGCCGGCGCGTCCCGCTGCGGCAGCCGAGCCATCGTTGCGCTACGTCGGCGGCGCGCCCGCCGCGCTCGACCCCGCCTTCATTGACAGCGCGGGCGACGTGCAGTTCCTGCTGCAGACATACGCCGGCCTCACCCGGCTCGACGAAAAGGGCCAGCCCTACGCCTCACTCGCCGAATCGTGGTCGGTGGCTGACGACGCTCGCACCTACACCTTCCACCTCCGTTCGGGGCTGACCTTCAGCGACGGCAGCCCGCTGGATGCGATCGATGTGCGCCGATCGTGGTTACGTATCCTGGATCCCGCCACGCATTCGACCGCTCCCGACGTGCTGAGCATCATCCAGGGAGCGTCCGAGCGGCTGGCAGGCGGGCCGGAGAGCGGCGTGGCGATCGATGCCCCCGACGCCCGCACGCTCACGGTCCAGCTGAAGCATCCGGCCGCCTACTTCACCGCGATCACTGCCACGCCGACTGCATTCGTCGTGCCGCGCACCGCCAAGGGGAGCGACGACAAGTGGCAGTCGATCGATAGGTTCGTCGGCTCTGGCCCCTACGTCGCGCGGGGAATGGACGGGGTTGACCTCGTCCTACGCGCCAATGACAAGTACGTGGCGGGCGCGCCGCCGATCGGCGAAATCCGCTGGATCACCGACCTGACCGGCGATCCCGTGACCGCATATGCCGACAACCAGGTCGACCTGACCGGGATCGGCTCGTCCGATGCCGGCTGGATCGCCTACGACCGCGGTCTAGGCCCGGCGCTGCACCAGTCCGCCGCGCTGGGGGTGCAGTACATCGGGTTCGACACGACCCGGCCCCCGTTCAACGACCCGCGCGTGCGGCGCGCCTTCGCTCTGGCGCTCGATCGCCCTCGCCTCGTCACGAATGCCGAGGGCAGCAGCGGCACGCCCGCCTCCAGCGTGGTGCCTCCGGCGCTCTGGCCGAAGGGCATGACCGATAACCAGGCAACCGACCTGGTGGAGGCACGACGCCTCCTGGACGAGGCGGGTTACACGGATCGATCACTGCTCGGCACGATCACCGTCAACGGCTCGGGGCTCGGCGTCGATCCCGCGGCGGCCGTATGGGAGCGTGAGCTGGGCGCCCACATCGTGGTCGAGACGATGGAGTTCCGGGACTACCTGCACGAGCTGGTGGTCGACCCGCCGCAGGTGTTCACCATCAACTGGATCGCCGACTATCCGTCGCCGTACGCCCTCTACAGCCTCCTGCTACTGCCCGATGCCACCAGCAACTACGGCCATTGGAACGATGCCGAGTTCGTGCGACTCCTCGAGGTGGCCTCCGCCGCGGTGAGCGACGCCGATCAGGCAACCGCGTACCTTGCCGTGGAGGCACGGGTCGACGCCGAGGCGCCGGTGATCCCGTGGGCCTACGGCGCGGGATGGTGGCTGGCACGTCCCGGCCTGCGCGGCCTGGGCAACTTGACCACGGGACTCCTCGACCTGGGGAGGGTGTCGTGGGACCAGTAGGTCGTCGCTTTC
The DNA here is from genome assembly GCA_039932375.1 of Chloroflexota bacterium. Classification (GTDB taxonomy): domain Bacteria; phylum Chloroflexota; class Limnocylindria; order QHBO01; family QHBO01; genus CF-167. Next base: position 25,698 of record JBDTQD010000001.1, read on the forward strand.
CTGCGCTTCTGCTCATGGCCCTGGCGGTTGCGATCGCCAGGCCGATGCCGGCCGCCGCGTTCAGCGGGTTCGGCGCAGTGAGCGCCGATGCGACCTACGGATTGCAGATGCGATTCAAGGTCGCCCTGCCGGGCGGCCCTCCCGACAAGCTCCAGCTCCTCCTCCGCTTCGCCGGGTCGGAGGACACCGTTGTCGCCCCGGTTGTCCCGGGCGCCAGCAGCGCGGAGTATCTCTGGGACGCCAAGGCGCGGCCGCTCACCCCGAATACCGCCATCGCCTATCGGTGGCGAGCGACCGCCGGCGACGTGGTGAGCCTGAGCCCAGAGAAGAACCTCCTCTATGACGACGATCGACCAGGGCTCGACTGGCACGTCGCCCGGATCGGCGACGCGACCGTCCACTGGTATGGCGGCGCCGAGGCGCAGGCTCGCCACTTCGGCAAGATCACGGCCGATGCCGCGGCCGCCGCCGAGACGCTGCTCGGCCACAAGCTCGCCGGCCCGGTCGACATCTTCGTCTATGCCTCGCACGACGATTTCTTCGGGGCGCTCGGGCCGGGGGCCCGTGAATGGACCGGTGCCGCCACCTTCCCGGCGCTACGAACCATCTTCATGTGGCTCCAGGGCGGATCGAGCAGCTACCTCGAAACGACGATGACGCACGAGGTGACGCACGTCGTCTTCCATGACGCGACGGCGAACGCGTTTCACGACCCTGCCACGTGGTTCAACGAGGGCCTGGCGGTCTGGTCCGAGCAGCACACCGCCGATCCGGAGGCCGCAACGGTTCGCTCGGCCACGGGCAGTGGGCTCCTCGCCTTCGACGGGATCAGTGAGTCCTTCCCGATCGGCGATCAGGCGGCGCGCCTCGCTTACGCGGAGGGTGCCACCATGGTCTCGATGATCATCGACAGGTACGGCCGCGGCGCGATCGCGAAGATCGCGGCCGCCTGGCGTGACGGCGCGGGTGACGCGGAGGCGCTCGAGGCCGGGACCGGCGTCCCGGCCAAGAGCCTGTACGACGACTATTTCAGCTCGTTCGGCGCCAAGGCCCCGACCGCTGTCGACCCGGCGCCGATCGGGCCGTCGAACGTCAGCAAGCCGCCACAGCCGGCAGCGTCGGGGAACCAGCAGGCGAGCTCCTCGCCCGCGCCGGTCACGCAACCGAACGAAAAGGCCGCGGACATCACCTGGATCGTCGCGGTCGTGGCCGTGGGCCTGGTCGTCGGGACCGTGATCGCCCTCGTGCTGCGGCGACGGCGTCAGCCGCCGGGCCTGGCATGACCACTCGGCGACGGAGACGGTTGCCAGTCAGCCCGCAGTGGGCGGTCAGCATCGCCGGTGCCCTCGCCGTGATCGGCTTCGTCGGGTACGCCCAATGGAACGGCTCGCCGCAGCGGGCCGAGTTCGCCACGTCGGTGCAGCAGGTGCTTGCCGCGCAGGTCGGCGAGCTGGAATCGGAGCAGAAGGACCTCCGCGTACAGATTGCGGATGCCGAGGCGCGCGTGCTGGAGTTCCAGACTGCATCCACCACCTCTTCATCTGCCCTCGCCGAGGTCAATCGGCGGCTCGCGGAGGCCCGCCTGGCGACGGGACTAACGGCGCTGCGGGGTCCGGGCGTGGTCATCGAGATCGCCGACTCCAAGCGGGTCGTGCCCGACGGCGAAAACCCAGCCAACTACATCGTCCTGGTCGACGACCTGCGTGACATCGTGACCGCCCTGTGGGCATCCGGAGCCGAGGCGATATCGATCAACGGGGAGCGCCTGGTCGCGACCTCGTCGATCTATGCGGTCGGCGCATCGGTCCTGGTCAACACCGCATTCCTGTCTCCGCCGTTCCGGATCGAGGCGATCGGCTCCGAAGGACTCATCGATCGATTCCAGGCGAACGACGCCTTCCAGGGCCGAGTTGCCCAGCGCATCCAGGCATTCGGCCTCGAGTTCGCCACCCAGGCGGCGCCCTCGCTGGACCTGCCGGCATTCGTCGGCAACACCAGGTTCCGGTGGGCAGTGCCAGCGGCGGCGGCGCCCTAGATGAGCGGATTCGGCGCGCGCATCTCGTTCATGCTGGTGGCCATGCTGATCGGCGTGCTGGCGGTGGGACAGCTGAACGCGCACGCCCGCCCGAGCGAGGTGAGCAACCTCTCCGCCCAGGAGCTGTCGACCCTGATCGAGACACTCACCGCGCGCAACCGCGAGCTGCGTACCGGATTGGCCGATATTCGCGAGCAGCTGCGCGAATACGAGCTCTCAGGTCCGCAGAGCCAGAGCACCCTGCAGGTGAGCCGCGAGGACCTGCGCCGGATCACCGCGTTCGGCGGGTTGGCGGCGGTCGACGGACAGGGGATCGAGATGGACGTCGACGGCAGCCTGGACGCGATCGCGCTCAACGACCTCGTCAATGAGCTGCGCAATGCCGGGGCCGAGGCGATTGCGGTTGACAATGTCCGCATCACGGCTCGCTCGGTGGCGATCCAGGGTCCAAGCTCCCTCGAGATCGACGGCGTGGCGGTCGGCCGGCGCCTCTCGCTGAAGGCGATCGGCTCGCCCGACGGACTGCTCGGCGCCATGCAGCGCCCAGGTGGGATCATCTCGCAGCTGAAGCTGGTGATTCGGGCGACCATCCAGGTTCGGCAGGTCGACGCGTTGGAGCTGCCGGCAACCAAGCTGTTGCTTATGCCGGCTGTTGGCAAACCGATCGCGTGAGGAGACGATGCAGGATCTGATTGACCTGGCCCTCGACGCAGCGCAGCGTGCCGGCGCGGGGTATGCCGACATTCGCATCGTGGAACGCAACACCGAGTCCCTGATGGTCAAGAACGGCGACCTGGCCGAAGCAAGCTCGGATCGCTCGGCCGGGTTCGGGGTTCGCGTCCTGGTCGATGGGGCATGGGGCTTCGCGGGCAGCTCGCGGCTCGAGCGTGCCGAGGTCGAGCGCGTCACCCGCGGCGCCGTCGCCATCGCTCGGGCCAGCGGCCTGGCCATGCGCGAGCCGATCGTCCTCGACGACTCGCCGCCGGCGGTCGCCAGCTACCGGACCCCCCTGCGCGAGGACCCATTTGCGGTGCCGCTCGACGAGAAGCTCCGGCTCCTCTTCGATGCCGACGCGACGATGGGAAAGGTGGCCGGCATCACGCTCCGAACGAGCAGCATGGAGGCGGGTCGCGAGGTAAAGACGTTCGCCTCGAGCGAGGGGGCGCACATCGAGCAGGATCTGATGGAAGTGGGAGCCGGGATCGAGGCGACCGCCGTCAACGACAGCGAGGTGCAGCGCCGCAGCTTCCCCCAATCGGCGGGCGGACAGCACGTCACCGGCGGCTTCGAGGCGGTCCGCGACCTTGGGTTGGCCGACCACGCCCAGCAGATCGCCGAGGAGGCGGTAGCCCTGCTCGATGCGCCGCAATGCCCATCGGGCGAGATGACGCTTATCATCGACTCGTCGCAGCTGGCGCTGCAGGTGCACGAGTCGTGCGGCCACCCGATCGAGCTCGACCGGGTGCTCGGCATGGAGGCGAGTTTCGCGGGGACCAGCTTCTTGACCCTCGACAAACTCGAGCAGCTCCAGTACGGCAGCGAGATCGTGAACATGGAGGCGGATGCCACCGCCCCCGGCGGCTTGGGGACCTTCGGCTTCGACGATGAAGGCGTTGCCGCCCAGAAGGTCCCCATCGTCACGGCCGGCCTCCTGGTCGGATACCTCACCAGTCGCGAGACCGCCCCGATCATCGGTCGCCGCAGCATGGGGAGCAGCCGTGCCTCAGGCTGGAACGTGATCCCGCTGATCCGCATGACGAACGTCAACCTGCACCCGGGCGACGCCGGGAGCCTGGAGGACCTGATCTCGGACACGGCGGACGGGCTCCTCGTCAGCACCAATCATTCGTGGAGCATCGACGACCGACGCCTGAACTTCCAGTTCGGGACCGAGATCGGTTGGCTGATCCGCAATGGGCGCCTGACGGAGATGGTCAAGAATCCGACCTACACCGGCATCACGCCGCGCTTCTGGGGCAGCTGCGATGCGATCTGCGGCCCTGAGGAGTGGCATCTGTGGGGGCTTCCGAACTGCGGCAAGGGCGAGCCGATGCAAACGCATCGCGTCGGGCATGGCGCCGCCCCGGCGCGCTTCCGCGGGGTCCAGGTGGGGGTCGGCCAGTGGTAGCCGAACGCGCCTGGGACCGGCCGGCGCTCGAATCTATGCTGGCCAATGCATTGTCCCTGGTCACCGGTGCCGAGGCGGAGGCGCTCTTCACCGCGCGTGACGCCGCGCTGACTCGCTTCGCCAACTCGCGGATTCACCAGAACGTGGCAGACCGTGACGCCACCCTTCGCATGCGCCTGGTCCGGGACGGGCGGACCGGCGTGGCAACCACCAATCGGCTCGACGACGAGGGCCTGAACGAGGTGGTGGCACGCGCCTCCGCCACCCTCGCCATGGCCACGCCGAATCCGAACGGCGCACCGATGGCCGGCCCGCTCCCCTCCACGGCGGACCCGAAGCTCGGATACGTGGCCGCCACCGCCGGCGCCGATCCCGAGCTGCGCGCCGCCGGGGTTCGGACAGTCATCGCGGCGGGCGATGCAGCCGGCCTCGAGTCGAGCGGCGCCTATTCGACCGAGACCGCTACCCTGGCAGTCGCGAATTCGCGCGGGATGCTGAACGCACACAGCGTGACCCAGGCCAAACTCCTGACCGTGATGATGGACGGCGACGGCGCATCGGGCTATGCACAGGCGACCGGTCCCGACGTCCGGGCGCTTGACCCCGCCGCGCTCGGCGAAGAGGCCGCCGACAAGGCGGTCCGCAGCGCGGAGGCGGTCGACCTGGAGCCCGGCGACTACCCCGTCGTGCTCGAGGAGTACGCGGTCGCCACGATCCTCGAGTACCTGTCCTGGATGGGCTTCTCGGCGCTGGCCGTCGAGGAGGGGCGCTCGTTCATGGATCTCGGCCAGCAGATCATGGGGCCGAACGTCACGATCTGGGACGATGGGCTCGACCCCCTCGGACTGCCGACTGCCATTGACTACGAGGGGGTGCCGAAGCGGCGCGTCGACCTGATCACCGATGGCGTGGCCAGGGCAGTGGTGCACGACACCGCCACTGCGACGCGCGCCGGCACGGTCTCGACCGGGCATGGCCTTCCGGCCCCGAACGCCTTCGGACCAATCGCGATGAACCTGTTCATGGCGCCGGGCTCGAGCGCGAAGGAGCTGATGGTGTCGGGTATCGAACGCGGCGTGTGGGTGACCCGCTTCCACTACGTGAACGTTATCCACGCGCGACGCGGCATCCTGACCGGCATGACCAAGGACGGCACCTTCCTGATCGAGGATGGCGAGATCACCCGGCCGATCCGCAACATGCGCTTCACCCAGTCGATCCCCGAGGCATTCAGCTCGATCGAGGCGATCGGCTCGGATACGCGCCTGGTTGCTGCCGAGTACTCGGGCATTAACGCCCGGGTGCCCGCGCTGCGGATTGGGAAATTCGCGTTCACGGGGGCCACCTCCGCCGAGGCCGGTACGTAGTCGTGGTGGCCGTCGACCTGCGGATTGGCGACCGAATCGGGTTGCGTAAATCGCACCCCTGCGGCAGCCGTGAATGGCGCGTGTCGCGCCTCGGAGCGGACATCGGCCTGGTCTGCGAAGGCTGCGGCCATCGAATCCTGATGGACCGCCTTGACGTCGAGCGCCGCTTCACCAGCCACCTCGAACGCGGCCCACAGACGGCGGACTAGACCGATGGCCCACATTGAGCTCCCGTCGGGGACCGTCTTCCGCAACCGCTCGTTCCTCCTGCTGTGGGGCGCCCAGGTACTGAGCCAGCTGGCCAGCAACATGGTGCTGGCCGGTCTCATGGCGACGGTGGTGTTGGCGACCGGTTCGAACACGGCCAACGCCGTCCTGATCCTGACCTTCTTGGTCCCGGCGGTCGCCTTCAGCGCGGTCGCCGGCGTGCTGGTCGAGCGGAGTGACGCGCGCCTGATCATGCTTGGCTCGAACCTGCTGCGCGCAGGCGGGATCGTGCTGTTCCTGCTGGTCGGCACCAACGTCGCGCTCATCTTCGTCATCAACCTGCTGGTCGCGACAGTCACCGCCTTCTTCGTGCCGGCGGAGCTGACCGCCATCCCGCGGCTGGTCGACCGGCGTCAGCTGATGGCCGCCAACTCGACCTTCGTGCTGACCATCAATGCCACCTTCGCCATTGGCTTCGGCTTCCTCGGCCCGCTTCTCCTGACGACCGCCGGGGTGAACGCGGTCTTCGTGGTGGTGGCTGTCATGTTCGGGCTCGCGGCGCTCGCCATCGTGCCGCTGCCGGCGGTGAAGCCGGAGGCGCACGCTGAGATCCACGGCAAGGAGGCCGTCGGTGCATTGACGGTGATCTTCGACCAGCTGCGGGAGGGGATCTCCTTCGTCCGCGCGAACCACCAGATCGCTTGGTCGCTCGCCTACCTCGGGATCGCCGCCAGCCTGATCGCAGTGATGGGAGCCATCGGGCCGGGATTCGCGACCGACATCCTCCGCCTGCGACCGCAGGACTTCTTCTTCGTGGTCGGTCCGGCGGGGATCGGCGCCGTGATCGGGATCCTCTTCCTGAACGCATACGGACGCGGCTTTCCGCGTCGCCTTCTGATCGACGGCGGGCTCGTGGCGATGGGGATCACCCTCATTGCGCTGGCGCTGGTAAAGCCGATCACCGTCTTCCTGTCACCGGCCTTCCAGCCGATCGAGCACACTCTGCCGGAGGCCCTCAGCCCCATCATCTCGCTGATCGCCCTGGTCGTGGTGATCGGCATGGCCGCCGGGGTCGAATACGCGTTCGTCGCGATCCCCGCGCAGACCGCGCTGCAGGAGGACCTGCCGGTCGAAGTCCGCGGCCGGATCTTCGGGATCCTGAACACGTTGCTGTCGGTCGCTTCGTTCCTGCCGGTGATCGCCGCGCCGGTCGCCGCCGACGTCCTAAACATTGCGTTCCCCGGCGCCGGGATTCCGGTGGTGATGGCCATCCTTGGCCTTATCACCCTCTGGCTTGGGGTCGCCTCCTGGCGACGCAACGCGACCGCCGGGCTGCACCGCAACGCGGCGAAGGTACTCGCCGACGAGCAGAGATCGCCAGCGAATGACGAGTAGGATCCTCGCCGCCGGGATCCTCGTCGCGGCATCGCTGATCGCCTGGCTGGCGATCGCGTTCACGCTCGTTGCGCGCCTCCTGCAGGGCGCCATCAGCCTCTCGCTGGTCTACGTCGCCTATCTCGCCCTGCGCGGCTTCCAGTCGATGCGTGACGGCCGCAGGGCCGCCGGCGCGGGCTCGGATGGCGTCGCGCGTCGACCCTGGGTGACGCTCATGGTTGCGGCCCGCAACGAGGCTCCGGTGATCGGGCCAACAGTCGCGGCCCTGGCCGGCCAGGAGTACGCGGACGGCACGACCGCCCGATTCGACGTGCTGGTGATCGACGACGGCTCGAGCGATGGCACCGGTGAGCTGGCGGCCGAGATGGCGGCGCCTCACGGCAACCTGGTACGGGTCGTGCGACGAGAGGTGGGAGATGGTCCCCAGACGAAGGCCGGGGCGTTGAACTTCGCGCATCCCCTGGTGCGCGGGGAGGTGATCGGCGTGCTCGACGCCGACGCCTCGCTGGCCTCGGACTTCCTGGCGAGCGTCATGGCGGCCTGGCAAGCCGATCCCGGCGCAGGCGCGATCCAGGCGCAGCGCCGCGTGCACAACCTGGCCGATGGCTGGCTGGCCGCGGCGCAGGACGAGGAGCTGCTGATGGACGGCGCAAGCCAGTGCGGTCGCCGCGCAACCGACGGCACCGCAGAGCTGCGCGGCAACGGGATGTTCGTGCGGCGCGAGGTGCTCGAACGGGTGGGTGGCTGGAACGCTGGGGCCTTGACCGAGGACCTGGACCTCTCGACGCGACTGGTCGCCGCGGGCGAGCGGATCGCGCTGGCGCATGGGGCAGAGGTCGGAGAGGAAGCGGTGGTAACCATGCCGGCCCTCTGGCGGCAGCGGCTGCGCTGGGCGGAGGGGAGCATGCGGCGCCTGATGGAGGTCGGTCCGGGCCTGCTCCGAGCACCGGAGGTTCGCCTCGGCACCAAGCTCGACTTCCTGGCGTTCATCGGGGAGTTCGTGATACCGCCGATCTTCGTGACCACCGTCATCGCCAGCCTGCTGACGATCCCATTGCCACGCCCCGCCGATTGGACCGTGCCCGCCTCGCTCTTCATCGGCTACGGCCTGGGCTCGTTCCTGCTGGCGGTGGCCGGGATCGCCGCCAGCGGCGAGCGTGGCACCCGGCTCATCGGGCGCGCCACACGCGGATCGCTGTTCCTGTCGCACTGGCTGGTCGTGGTCCCTGCGGCGCTGGTCAAGATTGCCATCGGTCGCCCGACGACCTCCTTCGTCCAGACGCGGCGAATCGGACACCTGACGGATCGTTGAGCCTGTCGTTCGTGTCGCCGGAACGGGGCCGGCGTCATACGCCGCGCGTGAACCGCTGGCGGGATGCATGGGTGAAGCGTAGGATCGCGGTCATGCGGGCCGTAGGGCATCGGCCCAGTGGAGGCGAGCGGATTGGCAGACCATCCCGACGAGCGTCAGCCATTTCACATCGAGGAGGATCAGCGCGACCCGGTCGGGCCCGGCAAGGACGCGCCACTGACCGCCTCCTTCGATCCGACCCGCCTCGATTTCGGCCACTACGCGGGGAGCACCATCGAGGAGCTTGCCACGATCGACCCCGATTACCTGCACTGGCTCGAGCGCCATCCGTCCGGGTCGCGATACCGGAAGGAGATCCACCGCGTCCTCGGGAGCGTGCCGCTCTCGACTGACTGGAACCGCTGAGGCGCCCGGAGCCGGGCATGGCAGCTATCGAACGACGCAGCTTCGACAAGCCGGACGAGGTCTTCTCCGACGATGACGGCACCCGGACCGATCTGGTCGCGGTCGGCGACAACATGGTCACGCGCTCGGTCATGCAGCCAGGCTGGAGCTGGGAGCAGTACGTCAAGCCGCAGGCGGGGACCGATTCCTGCCCCATCGACCATCGCGAAGTCATCCTCTCGGGGCGTATCCGCTACCTGATGGACGACGGCACCGAGCTGATCGGGAAGGCGGGCGACTACCTCGAGATCTCGCCCGGGCATCTCGCCTGGGTGCTCGGCGACGAGCCCTGCGTCACCATCGACTGGTAGCGCGGCATGATCTGGACCATCCGCTCGGCGATCGCACTGGTGCTCTGGGTGGTGGCCGGCCTGCTGACCCTCTTTCTGATCTTCTCCGGATGGTGGATCTACGTGCTCTTTGCCTTCGCCGCCGGCGGTGGTGAAGGGTTCCTGGTCCTGATCCTATCCATTGTCGGGCTGGCCACGGCGGCGCACCTGATCGGCCGGCGCGCTCCGCAGTAAGCGGCAGCGTGCCGGTGCGGCATCGCACCAGCATCTGGCCTCATGCAAGCCATACGGCAAGGTTGGGAGCGTAGGATGTGGGCCAACCTACACACTGAGGCGACCTGCATGAACCGTGTACCCAGGCTCGGGCTTGCTGTGATTGCGCTCGTCCTTGTGCTCGCGGGATCGGCTCTGGCGATCCAGGCTCCCCATGACAAGGCGCAGGTCAACCCGCTGGCAGGCAGCCATGAGCCCGAGTCGAGCGAGGCCCCGGAAGCGCCACCCACCGCGGATGTACTGGCCCGCGCTGTCGAGCGCTTGGCTGCATCCGGAATAACGACCACCAATACGGAGCTCGCCACGCTCGCGAAGGACTACGGCCTGGGTGGCGCGATTCGGCTGCTTGCCTGGTCAAAGGCCGCTGGTAAGTCTCTCGCCGACCTGCGCGCCATGCGCGACGCCGGGAAGGGCTGGGGGGTGCTCGCACACGAGCTTGGGGTCAGCCCGGGGATCGGCTCGATCATGGGTGGAGGCGGAGGCGCCAAGGACAAAGGAGCCAAGGACGCGTCCGAAAAGGCGGAACCCAGCGAGAGCGAAACTCCGTAGGTACGGAAACGTCGACTCCGCGCCGGAGCCATCGCCCGCCGTCTGATCTGCTGCGGGGCACTCGATCGGACGCGCTAGCCTGTCGGCATGCCGAGGCACGCTAAGCCAGCCGCCAACAACGTCGCTCTGCCCCCAGCACTTCAGGCGCTCGATGCCGCCGTTCGGGGGATCAGCGGCGTCCTCGAGGTTGAGCAGGTTCTGCAGCTGATCGTCGACCGCGTTCGGGACTTGGTTGGCGCACAGTACGCGGCGCTCGGCATCGTCGATGAGGCAGGCCTCATCACCCAGTTCATCACGAGTGGGATCGACGCCGAGGAGCGTCGATCGATCGGTGACCTCCCGCGTGGCCTCGGCCTCCTTGGCCTGATCATCCGCGAGAACCGCTCATACCGGATCGCGAACATCGCATCCCATCCAGAGAGCTATGGCTTTCCGCCCAATCACCCGCCCATGGGCTCGTTCCTGGGAGTACCGATCACGGTCAAGGGCGAGGTCGTCGGGCGGCTGTATCTCACCAACAAGCGCGGTGGGGGCGAGTTCAGCGCCGGTGACCAGGCCCTGGTCGAGATGTTCGCGCTGCACGCCGGAATCGCGATCGACAACGCGCACCTTCATGAGCAGGTCCAGCGCCTCGCGGTAGTGGACGAGCGCGACCGGATCAGCCGCGACCTGCACGACAGCGTGATCCAGAGCATCTACGCCGTGACGCTCTCCCTCGACGACGTGCCTGAGCTGGTCGACAAGGCGCCCGCGGAGGCCGGCCGAAGAGTCGATGAGGCGATCGACGCGCTCCACGGAGTGATCCGCGACATCCGCAACTTCATCTTCGGACTGCGCCCGTTGTTGCTCGGTTCGGGCAGCCTGACGGACGGGTTGCGCCTTCTGGCCGATGAGCTTGATCACAACACGACCACCTCGGTTGACGTGACGGGCGACGAGCCACGCGAAGTCTCGGTGGAGGTGGTTGTCGAGCTTCTCTCAATCGCGCGCGAGGCACTCGCGAACGTGGCCCGCCATTCCGGCGCGGCGCAAGCCTCGATGCAGCTCACCACCGTCGACGAGAATGTCCGGCTGGAGATCGCTGATGACGGGCGTGGCTTCAACCCGGCCGAGGACGGTGGCCGGGGCCACCATGGCCTCGAGAATATGCGTGCCCGAGCCGAGGCGCTCGGCGGGACCTTCGACCTTCAGAGCCGACAGAACGGCGGCACCCGTATCATCGTTGTCATCCCGCGCTCTGGAACTCGGCGAGGAGCTGTCCCATGACAACCGATCATTCCCCACGGCGCCATCGGCTGCTGGTCGTCGATGACCATGAGGTCGTCCGCCAGGGCCTCGTCGCGCTCCTCGACCGCCGATCCGGGTTCGAGGTCGTGGCGCAGGCGGGATCGGTTGCCGAGGCGGTCGCCCTGGCGGCGCGCCACGAGCCGGACCTGGTGATCATGGACGTGCGGCTGCCGGACGGCTCGGGAGTCGAGGCCTGCCGCGAGATCCGCGCCGCGCGGCCGGAAACGCGGGTCGTAATGCTCACGAGCTATCCGGACGAGGAAGCAGTGCTGTCCGCCATCATCGCCGGGGCCAGCGGCTACCTGCTCAAGCAGATCCGCGGCCGCGATCTGGTGAGCGCCCTCGAGTCGGTCTCCCGCGGTGAGTCACTGCTCGATCCGGCGGTCACCGAGAAAGTGCTCGAGCGTGTACGGCGAATGGCCAGCGGCTCCGCCACCGACGACCTGGCCGAGCTGACCGCCCAGGAGCGCAGGATCCTGCTGCTCGTCGCCGAGGGGAAGACCAACAAGGAGATCGCCGCCGAGGTGTTCCTCTCCGACAAGACGGTCAAGAACTACGTCAGCAGCATCCTCTCCAAGCTCAACCTCCAGCGGCGCACCCAGGCAGCTGCGTTTGTCGCAAAACGCCACCTGATCTCGCCGGACGAACACTAGCCCCGCCGCTCTCTGGGCGCCTCTCCACTGCAGGGCCGCTTGGCGGCCGAAACAGTCCGGATGGCACATCCCGATGTGTGGTCAATCCGTGACATTGATGACAGTGGAAACGACTAACGCCCAACAACAGAGGTGGATCCCATGATCAGACGCTTGCGAGGGCTCGGCATCGTGCTTGGGCTCATCGGCTTCGCGTTCATCGCGATTGGCACGTTTACATTCATGAAGACCCAGGAGGGCTACAAGTCCCTGAACGCATTTAGCGCCGCCCAGGACGTCCAGCTCACCTATAACGACAAGGGCCAGCTCACCGATAGCGGCAAGGTCGACGAGGCCCAGGGCATCATGAAGCTGCTGACCGACGACTGGGGCTATCCGGTCGTGGCAGCGGAGCTCAACCCGCATGACCCGGTCGTCAACACGGCCAGTGAGTACATGTACCAGATGGCCACGGTCGCCTACCACACCCTGACGGGTGTCCAGACGGTCGTGCTGACGGCGGACGTCACCTACAAGGGCCAGACGTTCAAGGCCGGCTCGTACCAGGTCCCGGTCGATGGCCGCTACTTCAGCCAGTTTGATCGGTCTCATCCCCTCGACGGCCCGGCACGCGCACAGGCGTGGAGCCCGCTGGCGCACGCCCTGATCGGCGAGCTTGGTGTCGGCACCGTGACGGCATCGGCCCTTCAGCTGGGGCTGGGATTGGCCGCTCTGTTCGCAGGCGTGGGCGCCACGTTCCTGCTCACAGGGTTTGGCCTGGTTTGGGCGATCCGCCCGGAGACCGCGCGGGTCCCCGTGCTTCGTCCGGCCGTGGCGATCGCCTGATCGCCCAGGAACAAGTGATCCACCGCTTGCCGGCGGACAGGCTCCGCCTGGACATCGAACCGCCGGCAAGCCCCAACATTTCCCCACGACAGGAGGCAGCCGATGATCAGGACCACCAGATTCGAGGCCGATGAAGTCGCCGGCCTCGCCGCACGCCTGGGGGTGGTCGAAGCGGTCGACCTCGAGGAGCTGCGTCGTGGGATGCATGTCGAGCTGGAGCACGGTCGCCGCGACCCGCTCACCAACGTGACTGATGACGATCCGCTGCTGACGGCCAAGATCGCGCTGGCGCATCTGCGCGAGCTGCCGGACTACTACACCCGGCTGGCAGCCATGGAAGCCGGCGCCGAGGGCGGCCAACCGCGCGTCCGGGACCTGATGACGCTCGAACCGCTGACGGTTCGCGACAACAGCCCGCTGATCAGGGCGGAGCGCGTGATGCGCGAGAGCAGCGTCAGCGGCCTGCCGGTCGTCGATGGCGAGGGCCGGCTTGTCGGCGTCGTGAGCCAGACCGACCTGATGCGGGTCGCGAGCGGCCCCGACGACCAGGCGTGGCACGGGAACTCGGTTGCCAGCACGATGACCGCGCCGGGCCTCACGGTTGAAGCCGATGCCTCCCTCGCCGCGGCCGCGGCCATGATGGTGCAGCATCACGTTCACCGGCTCGTCGTGGTGGAGGCGAATGGCGGCCGTCCAATCGGGATCCTGTCGACAACGGACCTGGTCCGCGCGGTGGCCGACGGGGCGTGACGGGTGAGTTGACCCGCTCTCGACGGCTCGGGCACAATGCGGACCCCGAGGGCGGCTAGCTCAGTTGGTTAGAGCACTTGCTTGACATGCAAGAGGTCACTGGTTCGAGTCCAGTGTCGCCCACCAAACACTGTCTTTAGCGCGAACTGACCGTCCTAATGGACGGCATCATGCAGATGCTCCGTCGCCGCGAGGTCAGCAATGACGTTGACAGCGCGACGAGGTCTCGCTGCGACGGCCGTGGCGATCAGTAGCTTGCAGGCGACCCGGTCCCGCCGGCCCGCGCGCAACATTCGCCGTACCCTGTGACCAATGGACTTGCGCCCGGGCATCATTCTCACGGTCACCGGAATCGTTGCTCTAGCTCACTACTTCCTGAACCTGCCTGGGCACCTGCCGCGCGGGGCCGAGCTCATCATCGCAGTCGCGCTGGTCGTGCTGGGAGTACCGCTACTCATCGTCGCGATCGCCCATCCGCGGTGAGTGAGCAAGTGCAGGGCTGATCCCGACGCGTGGCTTATCTGCTGCGACAGCGTTCGGGCGCCCACCAAACACCGTCTTCAGTGCCGGTGGACGGGATGTCGAGCGAGGAATAGTCTTCGGCGGACAACCGCTGAGTCCGGAGGCAACCCATGGGCGCAATCTCACCCCTACACCTCGTCCTCCTCCTGGTAGTCGTGTTGATCATCTTTGGTCCGGGCAAGCTGCCAGAGGTGGGTGGCGCCATCGGCCGTGGCCTACGCGAGTTCCGCAAGGCGGCCGAGGGGCTCGAGGACACGATCCGCAGCGAAGCTACCGCCGCAGAGAGCCCGGCGCCCGCGTCACCAAGCCAGCCACCCACCGACGACACCGCCAGCACCCCAGGGTGACGCTCGACGGCCCCCTCGATGGCATGGGTGCCGGCTGAGGCTGCGCGGCCGTTCGGTTGGTAAGTTGTCGGCGTCTGGCCGATCAGGAGAACCCGGGAATGACAAGCCAGGGCCATGGGCCCAGGCGGGTCAACGGAGATTGAGGTCGGGCATGGCGGCTTGGCCGGCCTCACGCTCGGGGCTCAAGCTCGTTCGTCGTCATGCGAGCCGTGCCACGTGATCCAGACCCTAGCCTGCAACCACGGCCACGTGGATGTTGTGTCCTTCCCAACGATCGGCCCCGGGCCAATAAAACGTCGCCTCGATCGCCTCCCCGGCGGCAAGCCCCTCCGACCTCGGAATGTCCGCCACCCAAACCCCGAGGCCGGTGTCCGAGGCATCCAGGTCGAGGGTGGTGCGCCACGCGTCCATCGACCAGCGGACACGACAGGGCGCGAGCAGTTCGAAGCGGAGCGTGCGGCCGGTCACCATCGTTGGCCGCGGCGCGGTGAAGCGCCAGGTTGCCCTCGTCGCGACAGGACGGATCCCGTGGTATCGATCCCATGCCGCCTCCGGGCGGTCGATGGCATGGCCGAGCGCGATGGACCGGACGAGCTTGACGTACTCTGCGTGGGCCCAGGCGAGGGGCATCGCAGAGCCACTTGGCCGCCCGTAGACGAGGCCGCGGTCGAGGATGTCGGGCGCGTCCCAGACTTGCTCCGGAAGCATGCCCCCCTGCGACCCGAGGCCGCGCATCGCCTGGAGGTACGGCCGCGCGTCGCGCCCAGCGTCCAGCTCGTAGTGACCGCGCTCTCCGACCAAGAGCGGCCATCCGCGCCCGATTCCCGTCCCGTCGAACGGTCCGCCGTCCGCGTGCTCGCCGTATCCGTCGCCAGAGTACCTGTGCCACAGCGGCCCGTTCGGCGTCTCCATGCGCAGGAGGGCGTCGGTCACCACCAGAGTCGAGAGGATCCGTGGGTCGTCGGCACGTCGCAGCCCGAAGCGCACGAGGGCGAGAAAGTCGGTCCCCACCATCTCGTCACCCCGGATCATGGATTCTGTGGGCAGGCGGTTGTGAATGGGCACCGGCGTCGCCATCGAAGCCCCTGCCAGAACATCCGACGAGGCGATGCGGATGTAGTGGCCGTCCACGCCATGCTCTCGGGCCAGCCGGGAGCCAACCGCGTACGTCCATTCCTCGATCGAGGCGTTCCAATCGTCAGCAACCTCTCGGCAGTACGCTGCCGCGGGGCCGGGCAGGTAGTCAGCGGCGACCACGAGCGCCGCGACGACCGGGGCAAGCGTCGACGGGGTCAGGCCGCCATTCTCCTCCCAGCGGTCCTGCTGGGTCGCCGGCCCCGTTCGCGCGATGAAGCTGACGGCCGCTTCGATCATTCGACTGAGCGAGTCCTCGGCGACCAGATGCTCGAAGGCCGCTGCCTCCTCGCTGCGACCATGCATACGGGTCGCCCCTCCCCGCCGCAGTTCCCCGGCCAGCAGGATTGGGTAGGCGGCTTCGTCGAGTTGGGTACCGCTCCAATATGGAACGCCGTCCACCCACTGGTTCTGGGCCCAGTGCCCATCGGGCTCCTGCGTGGCGATGAGATACGCGAGCGTGTGCCGTGCAGCCGTGCGCGCCCCGAGCGCGACGAGGGCACCCGCGCACTCGACGAGATCCCGTGACCAGACCAGGTGGTAGCCACCGAGGTCATTCCGCGTATTGCCCCACGGGATGGAGAGGCTCGCCACAGTGGCTCCCGGCGAGGTGCGGTCCTGGTGCGTGCGCAAGACGGCCGCAGAGTCCAGGTACAGCGCCTGGAGATCCTCATCGAGGTCAGCCGGTGGAGGGCTGCAGGTGCCCAGAAAGCCCTCCCAGTTGGCGACGTACTCGTCCCAGGCCACCTGGAAGTGGCCAACAAGCGCGGCGGAGGCCTGAAGCGCGGCCTCCTCGGGGCGGCCGCCGAAGCCGAGCGCGACCTGGATGGGCTCGTCCCCCGGGGCGAGCTCGATCATGCCCGCGACGTTCCCCTTGTCGGTGGACGAATAGGTCCATGCCATTCGACCATTCGTTGCGAAGTCTTGCCACCCGTCAGATGCGCCAACGTAGCCCACGCTCTGCTGTAGCGGGGGCGAGTCGCTGACCAGGGCGAGTGAGGCCGAGTCGTTCTGCGCGAACAACGTCGGGTGACCTTTGTATGTTCCAATCCACGCGCGGTTGTGCAAGCCGTTAAAACCGAGGTGGGGCGCAAGCAGCGGATAGAGCCGCAACGGATGGAGTGTGCGCGCTTGGTCTGATGAGCTCCGCAGATCCTCGAGCGTGGCCTCAATGCGCACGACGTCAGCGTGGTCATCGGCGCAGATGCGCAGCACAAGCACGTACCGGGAGTGGCGATGCACGGCCACCACCGCGGGTATGCCGGGCCGGACGAACCCCACCTCGACCTCGGCGTCCCGCTTCACTTCGCTCCAGAACCCCGATCCGTCCGCGACGATGAATCCGAGGTCCCGCACCTGCGGGGCATCGACACGGGGCCAGTAGATCTCGTTGAGGATGCCGTGCCCGACGGTGAACCAGACGCGGCTGGCGTATTGTGAGGTGCCGACGGCGTCCTTGGCGCTGCTCGACCAGGTGGGAGCGATGCCCGGAGCGCCGGGGGCCGGACCCGAGACGAGCTGGTCGGGCGCCGTGGCGGAGGATGCATCGCCGGTCATCAGCGGGGAGGGTAGCGCGAATCGAGTCAGGTGGCAGGGGCGTCACCCCGTTGATCCACTGCAGACGAGGAGCCCCAGATGATGGAAGATGCCCTCGGGGACAGACAGCCCATCGCAATCCTGTTCGATGTGGACGGTTGCCTGATCTCGACCGGCGGGGCGGGGACCAGGGCATGGCGGTACGCGTTTGATCGGCTGTACCACATCCCGGCCGACATTGGCGAGTTCACCGAGGGTGGCATGACCGACCCAACGGTCGGCCGGCTGACCTTCATCCGCGTGCTCGGCCGGGAGCCCACCGATCGTGACATGGCCCGGCTCCTGGCGGCCTACCTCGAACGACTGGGCGCTGAGGTCGAGCAATCGCCCGGTTACCGGGTGATGCCCGGCGTCGCAGCGTTGCTGCCACGCCTGACGAATGCCGGTGTTCTCCTCGGTATCGTCAGCGGCGCGCTGGAGGCGGCAGCTCACATCAAGCTCGGCCGCGCTGGCCTGAACCGGTTCTTTTCATTCGGTGGCTACGGCTCCGACTCCAGCGACCGCGCTGAACTCACCCGCCTGGCGATCGACCGCGCCGGTCGCGTCCACGGCCATCCGCTCGACGCCACGCGTGTGTTGGTCGTCGGCGATACGCCGCGCGACATCGCTGCGGCGCATGCCGCAGGAGCGATCGCGGTCGGCGTGGCCACCGGCAAGTACACGGTCGATGCGCTGCTGGCCGCGGGAGCGGACCACGCACTCGCAAACCTCGAGGAGCCGCTGCCCAGCGTGCCCGACCCGCCGGGTCGCGGGGGGCTGACGGGGTGACCGCGGGTGGACCCGAGCTGAAGGTCAGCAACGTCATGTCGGGCGCGGACTCCCCGCCGGAGTCGGCGCCGGCGCGTGCCAGTGCCCTCCGCGCGGAATGAGCGCATCGGCAGGTTTCGGCCCCCATGTCCCGCGCCGATACGGCAGGGGCGAGTTCGTGAGGTCGAGCACAGGATCAACGATCCGCCAGGCCGCCTCCACTGTGTCCTCCCGTGCGAAGAGCGTCTGATCGCCTGCGGCCGCATCACCGATGAGCCGCTGGTATGGAGGCAGCTCGGTGCCGCCCTGATGGCTGGCGTATAGCTCGACCTCCTCGCCGATCATCCGTTCGCCGGGCTTCTTGGCCCGAGCGCCCAGCGAGATTGACATATCCGGTGTCAGCCGAAAGCGCAGGTAGTTGGCGTCAGCCGGCTCTCCCTCGGCGAAGACATTGAATGGCGGCCGCTTCAATTCGACGAGCACCTCGGTGGCCGTTACCGGCAGGCACTTGCCGGTCCGGATAAGGAAGGGCACGCCGCCCCAGCGCCAGGTTTCAATGTGCAGCCGCAACGCAGCGTACGTCTCAGTTCTCGAGTCGGCGGCCACCCCGGCGACCTTCCGGTAGCCCTGGTACTGGCCACGCACCACGTCCTCGGGGCGGAGTGGCCGGATGGAGTCGAGGACCTTGAACTTCTCGTTGCGCACCGCGTCGGCGGTGTGCCCCGACGGAGGCTCCATGGCCAAAATGCTCACGGTCTGGAGGATGTGGTTCTGGACCACATCGCGGATTGCACCAGCTTTGTCATAGAAGCCGCCCCGGTCGGCGACGTCGAAGTCTTCGGCCATGGTGATCTGCACTGAGGCCAGGTGGTTCGCGTTCCATATCGGCTCGAGGAAGCGGTTGGCGAAACGGAAGTAGAGCAGGTTCTGGACGGGCTCCTTGCCCAAGTAGTGGTCGATGCGGAAGATCTGGTCCTCATCAAAGACGGTGTGCAGAGCCGCGTTGAGTCTCCGCGCGCCGGCGAGGTTCCGCCCGAACGGCTTCTCGAGGATGACCCGGGCTCCCTGCGCGCAACCCGATTGACCGAGCAGTTTGACGACCTGGTCAAACAGCGCCGGTGGGATGGCCAGATAGTGGAGCGGGTGCCGAGCCGTGCCGAGCTCGACCCGCAGTCGGCGGAAGGTATCCGGATCATCGTCCGAGCCATTGATGAAGCGCAGTTGCTTCTGAAGCGGACCGAGCACCGCGCGATCCGTGATCCCCGCGGCCTTCAAACTCTCGGTCGCCCGGGCGCGCAAGCTGTCTACGTCGCCGTGGCGAGCAACCCCGATGATCGGAATCGACCAGTCGCTGTCGCGGACGAGGCCGGCCAGGGCAGGAAAGATCTGCTTGAAAGCCAGGTCGCCGGTGGCGCCGAAGAAGATGAATGCGTCTGACCGAGGCATTCTCGATCCATTCCGGCCGGCGCTGGTTGTGGACATCGCTGGACTCCTCATTGCGGAAGCCGAACATCGTCTCGATCGCTCGTCGAATGTCCTCCCTCCGATGCGCGTCATACCATGGGCAGAGATGAAGGCATGTTGCGCGACATTCGGCCGCGCCGCCCGATGGGCACGGATGTCGTTGGCGGCGTTGGCCACCATCCTGGCGATCTCCGCGTGTGGCCCGACGGCGTCAGATCACGCCTCGACCAGCCCGACACAGGTTGCGCTGCCTGTATCTGCGGCGCCAAGCCCACAATCGACCCAATCCGTTGGGGCGATCGGCTCGCCGATCCCGGCCGCGATCCGGGCAGCGGTGCTCGCTGCCGAGCTGCCCGTGCCGCGCAGCCGGGCCGTTGCCATCGTGCTTGGCCGCGACATCCTGGTCTGCGGAGGCCTCGTTGCCGGCGGCGCTACGACCGGATCGATTGTCTCCCTGGACACGCAGGCCTCGCAGATCACGTCGTCGGGGGCGCTCGCAGCTCCCGTGCACGACGCTGGAGCGGCATCCACCAGCGCCCTGGCGTTGATCTTCGGCGGCGGGAATGCTGCCCCCAGCGGCGTCGTCCAGCTCGTCGATGGAATCTCTGGTTCAACGATCGTCGGACACCTGCCGATGCCGCGCGCGGACCTCTCAGCCGTTGCAATTGGCGACCAGCTGGTGGTCGCCGGGGGCGGGACGCCGGCGACGCGCGATCGACGCGTGCTCACCACAACAGACGGGATCCATTTCCAGACCGTCGCGACCCTGTCGATCGGCGTCAGGTATGCGGCCGTGGTTGCCGTCGCCGGGCTGGTCTACGTGATCGGCGGCAGCACGCCAGGCGGTGACGAGGCCGCCATCCAAACGGTCGATCCGCGATCGGGAGTCGTGCGAGTCATCGGCCAGTTGCCGCACGGGTTGTCTCATGCGTCCGCGCTTGAGCTAGGAGGTCAACTACTCATCCTGGGTGGCCGGACCGCCGGCCAGCTTCAGGATGAGCTGTGGCGCCTCGATCCGGCGACTGGCGCAGTGGTGGCGCTTGACCCGCTTCCATACGCCGTGTCCGACGCTGCATCAGCCGTGGTCGACGGGGTCGGCTACCTATTCGGCGGCGAGGGGAGCGGCGGCTTGCTCAGCTCGATCATCTCCTTGACGGAGGCTGTTTAATGGCGGCCAAGGGTCATATTCGGGAGGGTCATATGCGCTTCACGCCCGGCACCATCCTTCTCCTGGTCGCTGTCGTGCTGTTCCTGCTCGCGGCGTTCTCGATCCAGCTTGGATCGCTCGACCTCGTGACGCTCGGTCTCGCCGCCTTCGCGGGCTCATTCCTGCTCGAGCGCGCGATGAAGTAGCTCGGGGCCTCGAACACCGCTTCGCCAAGCTGAATGCCGAGGCCCTCCAGCACGAACGAATATTCACCCTCGTTTCGATGGGTATGCAGCGGGGCGCCGAGCCTCCGCGCAGGAAGCGGATGTTCGACGAGGCTGAACCTGCCGCCGGTCGCCGCAGCGTTCAGCATGAAGCGCACGCTGAGGGCCTGCAGCCCCTCACCGTTTCGCCCTCGCCGCCGCGCAGCAGATGGTCCGTCTGATGTGGCACGTCATCACCTTTCGATTGGCGAACTCCCTGCACGTCGATTCCGGTTTTGGATACGCTACGGGCTCCTTCCGTCATGCAGCGAGGTACATCGTGGGTTTCTGGTCGCGAGGTCGGCGTGGCGGGGAACCTGGGCCTGAGCCCCAGCCGGCATCCCCGGCGCAGTCCAACCCGACGACGATCCGCCTCTCCGTCGTCGAATTCTGGACCCCCGAACAGCGTCTCATCGTCGGCATGGATCTGAGTGTTGGACGCCTGACCGATCTGCTCAACCGCAACGACATGGTGCGTGTCGCCATGCTCGACATACGGCCCGAGGACCCATCCCTGCCGATCGAGGTCGGCCTCGAGACGAATTGGATCGAGCTGCCCGTTGAACAGGCGCTCCTGGTCTTCCCGCCTCCGCAGGAGACCGACCCGCACCGGCGTCTGCATCGGCCCAGGCAGCCGATCGACATCGTCATCGGTTCATTCGAGGTCTCGGGGTCGGCCCACATCCCGCCAGGCGCGCAGGCCGCCGGGTTCCTGCTGCGGCAGGCGAGCCGCTTCATCCCCGTCACGCGGGCCGTCGTGCGCGACACGCAGCTGGCCGGCTTCGAGCAGCATGCCAATGTGCTGCTGGTGAACCTTCGACGAGTCGAGTCGATCAAGGACGTCGGCCTTCGTGAGGAGGAGCCGCCCGACGCTCCGGAGACGGCGCCAGCGATCTAGGGTCTGATCAGACCGCTCCGGCGAGGCCGAGCGCGTTCTTGACTCGCTCGGCGTCCTCGTCGTCTGCGAGCCGCACCAGCCAGCTTGGCTCGAGGTCGAGGGTGGCCGATGCCAGGTCGTCGACATCCAGCTCCTGCAGCAGTCCGTTGGAGCAGAGCGCGACCAGGACCGATGCGATCTCGGGGTCATACCAGATGCCGGAGCGGGCATGCATCGTCGTCACCGCCGCCTGTTTGCCCTCGCGGTTGGCCACGAGGTCGAGGCAGTCGGCGACCGCCACGATCCGGGCAAAGAGGGGGATGGCCTCACCGGACAGCCCCATCGGCAGGCCGTTGCCGTCCCAGCGCTCATGGAGCGCCAGCACCGTCACCGCAACCTCGGGGCCCAACCCGGCACGCGTCGCGAACTGGGCGCCGCGCCGCACGCGCAGGTGCTCGGCGGCACGCCGCTCCTCCTCGACGTCACGCGCAAGCGGCATCAGGCGGTGCATCATCGGCGGCCGAGACGAGGTCGGATCCGCATCTGACAGGCTGCCCACATCGTGCAGGAGGGCGGCATAGAAGAGGGCGAGCCGATCGCGATCGCCGATGCTCATCGCCTCGGCTAGGCGCATCGCCAGGTAGCAGGTGCGCATCGCGTGGCCGGCGGGATGGCCGGCCAGGCTGTCGAGTGTGGGAGCCATGTCCAGCAGGAGATCGGCCATGCGTGTGGCATGCCCGGGATATGCGTGGCGGGCAGTCGCTCCGGCCTTCATCGCGACAGTCTCCGCGGCGCGCGGAGCCGCGGGTATCACCCCAAGGTACCCCCGGGTACCCCTCAGCCCGTGAGCGCGGCCTCGATCTCGGCGAGGCTCGGCATGCCCCCGCGCGCTCCCGCCCTGGTTACGCTCAGGCCGCCGCAGCGGCCTGCGCTGCGGGTAGCTCGGTCGCCAGCCGCTCGAACTGCGCCAGCTCGTTGTATGCGGCCGCACTGATTCGCACCAACCGTCGCCATGCGCCGCGATCGGGGCGCTGCGGCCAGGGGGTCACCATCACCTGCATGCCAAGCTGCGCCAGGTGGTCGTGCACCGGATCGCCGTACAGCTCGACCCCCTGCACCCGACCCGGGCGCCGCTCGATCGCCAGGGGCACCGACGCCATGCTTCCCAGCATCTCGTCCGGCGCAGGTGGCTCGATTCCCAGGGCCGCGCACAACGCGTCGCGGCCGCTCAGCGCCAGCGCGTGGTTCCGCTCACGCAGCGCTGCCCAGCCGCCGGGCAGGAGCTCCTCGCCGAAGCTGATCGCGTCGGGGACTGCCAGGTAGGCGGATTGGTCGGCCGTGCCGGTCCAATCGAATTCGCCGCGGAAGCGACTGCGATCCGTCCGCGGCGAGTTGGCGCCGTGGCTGATGGCGAGCGGGCGAATCTCCGGCTGCCGGTCGCGGCGCACCCAGAGGAAGCCGGAGCCCTTCGGCGCGCAGACCCACTTGTGCAGATTGGCGGCGTAGTACCTGGCGCCGATGCCCGGCACATCGAGCGCGACCTGACCCGGCGCATGTGCCCCGTCGATCAGTGTCTCGATGCCGCGTGCGGTGAGTTCGGCCACCAGCGCCTCGATCGGGAAGATCAGCGCGGTTGCCGAGGTGATGTGGTCGAGCACCGCCAGCCTGGTGCGCGGCGTGACGGCAGCGAGCACCGCCTCGGCGACTTCGCCCTGACCGGAGCTCGGAAAGGGGACCGATGCGATCACCACCTGCGCCCGGTCACGCTCTGCCACGAACTCCATTGCGTTCTTGGCCGCGTTATAGGCGTGATCGGTGGTCAGCAGCTCCTCGCCGGGCGCGAAGCGCAGCGAGCGGAGCACGGTGTTGGTTCCGGCGGTCGCATTCGGCACGAAAGCCAGGTCGTCCGGATCGGCCCCGACGAACGCACCGAGAGCGGCTCGCGCGGCGTCCAGGGCCGGCTCCAGATCGTGCGAGAAGAAGCGGACCGGCTCCGCCTCCATCCGGTCGCGCCAGGCCTGCTGCGCTGCCAGCACCGGCCGCGGGGTGGCTCCGTACGAGCCGTGGTTCAGGAAGTCGATCGCCGGGTCCAGGGTCCAGTGCCGGGCGAACTCGGAGGGCATCGCGGGCTATCGTAGACCGATGTCCGAGACCCGAGCCGATCTGCCATCGCCCGTCGCGGTCATCTTCGACCTGGATGGCACGCTGGTCGACACGGTCGCGTTGAGGATCCAGGCGTGGCTCGCCGTCTTCTCCGAGGAGGGCATCCCAGCCGAGCGGCAGCAGCTCGCCGTGCTGATCGGATCAGACGGTCGCCGCCTCGCCCGCCAGGTGGCCAGCGCAGCGGGCGTGACGCTGACCCCGGAGCGCGAGGAGGCGATCGACGCGAGGTGCGGGGAGATCTTCGAGTCGCTTAACCGCCAGCCGAAGCCGCTGCCAGGCGTCGCCCCCCTGCTCGCGCAGCTGGACGCGGCCGGCGTGCCATGGGCGATCGCCACCTCCAGCCGTCGCGAGCAGGTCGCCACCATGGTCGAGGCGTTACACGTCGCCCGGCCGCCGCTCATCGTCGACGGCACGCACGTGGCGCACGCCAAGCCGGCTCCCGACCTCCTTCTGCTGGCAGCCCGCGAGCTGAAAGTTGATCCCGCTGCCTGCTGGTACGTCGGCGACTCGACATGGGACATGGTGGCCGCTGTCGCGGCCGGGATGGTGCCGATCGGCGTCACCAGCGGCGCGGCGGATGCCTCGACGCTGCGCGCAGCGGGGGCGCGACATGTCGTCGCGTCGCTGACCGACCTCCGGGCCTGACCCGATGCCGCTCGAGACGTATCGGTCCAAGCGGGACTTCACGCGCACTCCCGAGCCTGAGCCGGGGCCGGTGGAGGAGGGGAGTGGCCGCTTCGTGGTGCAGCGCCATCGGGCCAGCCGCCTGCACTACGACCTGCGGCTGGAGATCGGCGGCGTGCTCATCAGCTGGGCAGTGCCGCGCGGCCCGACCCTCGACCCGGGCGAGCGCCGGATGGCGATGCGCACCGAGGACCACCCGATCGAGTACCTCGACTTCGAGGGGACGATCCCGAAGGGCGAGTACGGCGCGGGGGACATGATCGTGTGGGACTGGGGCACCTTCACCCCGGAGGAGAACGATGATCCGGCCGCCGCCCTGCGCGCCGGCGAGCTGAAGTTCCGCCTGGACGGTCAGCGGCTGCGGGGCCGCTACACGATCGTCCAGACCGGCGGGAAGCGCGATGCCTTCGGGCGCATGTCGGAGCCAGCGCAATGGCTGCTGATCCACAAGCGCGACGACGAGGCGGTCGACGGCTGGGATCCAGAGGAGCAGGCCACCAGCGTCAAGACCGGTCGCACCAACGACGAGGTGGCCGCGGGCGACGAGCCGCGATTCGTGACCGCCCCGCCGAGCTTGGAGCCAGAGCCGGACCTCTCCGCCGCCCGCCCCGCTGCGTTGCCCGACTTCATTCCACCGATGCTGGCCATCCTGACCGAGGGCGCCTTCGACGACCCCGACTGGCTGTTCGAGATCAAGCTGGACGGCTACCGGGTCGAGTCAGTCGTGCGCGACGGGCACGTGCGCCTCTGGACGCGCAACCGGATCGACGCCGCGACCTATTTCCCGGACCTGGCAGGCGCCCCGGATTGGATCGCGGCGCGCGAGGCGGTCGTCGACGGGGAGGTGGTGGCGCTCGATCCGGACGGCCGCCCCGACTTTTCGTTGCTGCAGGACCGCACCGGCCTGCGGGGCCTCGAGGCGGCCACCGGTCGCCGCTCCCGGGACGCAGCGCCCCTCTCTGCCGACGAGCGCCGCGCCATCCCGCTCGCCTACATGGTCTTTGACCTGCTCCACCTTGACGGCAGCTCGCTCCTGGACGTGCCGCTCGAGGAGCGCAAGCGGCTGCTGCATCGGATCATCCGGCCGCACCCAACCGTGCGCTATGCCTCCCACGTGGTGGGCGACGGCGAAGCGTTCGTGCGGGCAGCCGCGGAAAAGGGCCTGGAGGGGGTCGTCGCCAAGCGACGGACCAGCCGCTACGAGCCGGGCAAGCGTTCGCACGACTGGCTGAAGATCAAGCTGCGTCGCGAGCAGGAGCTGGTGGTCGCCGGTTGGCTGCCTGGCAAGGGGAGCCACAAGGACCTCGGCTCGCTGATCGTCGCCGTGAACTCCGACGGTCGACTGCGCCACGCCGGCCAGGTCGGCAGCGGCATCTCCGCAGCGATGCGCCGCCAGCTTCTCGAGGCGCTTGAGCCAATCCGACGTGACGCATCGCCGCTCGATCCGGTGCCGCGCCTGACGGAGGCGCAATGGACCGAGCCACGCATCGTGATCCGCGCCGAGTTTGCAGAATGGACGTCGGATGGACTCTTGCGCCAGGCAGCATTCAAGGGGATCGAGGTCAGCAAGGATCCTGCTGACGTGGTTCGCGAGGAGGCGATGCCCATGGCGCGGATCGTGAGCCGCGCACGCGCGACCAAGCCTGCCAAGCCGACGAAGCGATCCGATCCACCGAAGGACGAGGTGCAAGCAGCGACGGCTGCCGAGCTGGCCGCCCTCGATGCCATGGGCCGCGAGGGGCTATGGCAGGTGGCCGGACACGAGCTGCGCCTGACGAACCTGGAGAAGGACCTCTTTCCGGCCGACGGCGAGCATCCGCCGCTCACGAAGCGCGACCTGATCCGCCACTACGTTTCGATCGGGCCGATCCTGGTGCCGTATCTCGCCGGCAGAGGCCTGAACCTGCAGCGCTTCCCCGATGGCATCGGCCACAAGGGCTTCTGGCAGAAGGACCTGCCGGGCCACGCGCCGAGCTGGATTGCCCGCTGGACATACACCGGAAGCGAGGGAGCGAAGGACTACGTGGTGGTCGACCGCGTCGCGACACTCGCCTGGCTGGCGCAAGAGGCAGCGATCGAGCTGCATCCGTGGACCTCCCGCACCGATGCTCCCGATCGCCCGACCTACGCGCTGATCGACATCGATCCGGGGACCGATACGACATTCGAGGAGATCCTCGTTCTGGCGCGGCTGTTTCGAACGGCGCTCGAGCACCTGGGGGTGATCGGGCTGCCGAAGGTAAGCGGCAAGCGCGGCGTCCAGATCTGGGTGCCGGTCAAGCCGAAATACGCTTTCGATGCGACCCGCGACTGGGTCGAATCGCTCTCGCGCGCCGTGGGGCAGATGGTGCCCGAGCTGGTCAGCTGGGAGTGGTCCAAGCGCGATCGGGAAGGGAAGGCGCGGCTCGACTTCACCCAGAACGCGATCAACCGGACGCTGGTCGCCCCATATTCGGCGCGACCCTCGCCGGGGGCGCCGGTCTCAGTCCCGATTCGTTGGGAGGAGCTCGACGATCCGGAGCTCGGGCCCGATCGATGGACGATCCAAACGCTGCCCGCGCGGCTGTCCGAGGTTGGCGAGCTGTTCGCGCCGGCGCTCACGCTGGCCCAGGAGCTGCCGCCGCTGTGAGGCGCACACACAATGGAGCCGCGGGCCGGTCACCGCTCCTGGGAGTCTCAGGATTGGGTGCCGCCCGCGGCTGATTAAGAACGTTGGAAGCGGGGGAGTGGCCTAGCTGGGCCAGCCGCCGCCGGTGTGTGCGTTGCACATATGCGTCTCCCTCGTTCAGCCGCCCCGCATGGGACGTGACTGCAGGGAGAAGGTCGTACGGGGAGGTCGCCCCTTCAATGGCCCATCAGTACCGGCACACTTGGAGCCGCCCAGTACTTCCGTGGCATGGGTCGGTCAAATGGGGCTTGCCTAGATGGTTATACTCCCGTCAATGCCGCGCACCCGCTTGGCCGCCAAGAGCGCCGAACATGACAGGGCGCTCGCCCATCAGATTGGCGCACGCCTCCGAGAGGCGCGCAAGCGGAGCGGTCTCACCCAGCAGCAGCTTGCCGGCGACCGATATACCAAGGCCTACGTGAGCGCCCTCGAGACGGGGATCGCGCGACCCTCGATGGTCGCCCTCAGCTACCTCGCCGAGCGCCTGTCGCTGCCGCCGAGCCACTTCCTTGATGAGCAGAACCCGACCTGGAGCCGGCTGGCGGTCGACATGACCCTTGCCGCCGGCGACTGGCAGGCCGCGGCCGACGGGTATGCCTCGCTGCTCGACGCCCCGCTCGACGAGCAGACACGCGCGGAGGTGCTCCGCGGCCAGGCCGAGGCAATGGCGCGCCTGGACAATGGCAAGGACGCGGTCACCGCTGCGGCGGAGGCGGCGCGCATCTTCGGAGCGCTCGGGCGCATCTCGGACGAAGCGCTGGCGCGTTACTGGCTGGCCTACGGCCTCTACCTCTCCGACCAGGAGGCCGATGCGCAGAGCCTCCTCTCCTCGCTCCTGGAGCGCGTCCGGGCCGGCTTGAAGGTCGATCCCGACTTCGAGATGCGCCTGCTGATGGCGCTCGCCGCGGTCGCCTCGCGGAGCGGCGACTACGCGCGTTCGCTCACCTTCCTGGAGACCGCCCGCGGCCTGGCCGACGATCTCGACGATCGGCGGCGGGCGATGTTCCTCTTCAACCTGGCGATCAGCTACCAGGAGACCGGCGACCTGGAGGCCGCCATTCGGACGGGGACGCAGGGCCTCGCGCTGCTCCGCTCGGCTGGGGCTGTATTCGAATCGGCCCAGATCGAGAACACGCTGGCGATGGCGTATCTGGCGACCGGCGACACCGAGCGCGCCGCCGAGCTGGCCGACGAGGCGCGTGCCGCATTCGAAGAGGTCGGTGACGACCGATTCCTGTGCGCCGTGCTCGACACCGATGCACAGGTTGCCCTGGCCCAGGGTCGTGTGCAGGACGCCGCGACCATTGCGCGACGGGCCGTCGACATGGCGCGCGCCACCGGCAACCGCGGCGTGGAGCTGACCGCCATGTTGACCGAGGCGCGTGCCCTGCGGGCACAGGACGACACGGGCAGCGCCGAGGCGCGCTACGCCGATGCCGCTGACCTGGCTCGCAGAGGCCACTCGGCGGGGCGCATGCGCGAGGTGCTGCGCGAGTGGGCGGAGCTGCGCGCCACGCTGGATGATCATCAGGGCGCCTACGAGCTGACCAGGGAGGCACTGGCAGTCAAGTAAGTGTTGACATGTGCGGTCCGGTGCAGTTAGGCTGGGTCGCAGAGAGTTGGTCTGGGCACCCGCTCAGGCGCAAAGCCGGACGGGACCAACTCGGACGCCGGGGGAATAGGGATCGGAGATCGGGCACAGCTCCGATCCCCATGCCCGGCCACCTCAGGACGCCACCGGTGTTTCGACAAGCGTGAAGCGTCCCATCGCGAACGGAGCAGTCGTGCCCGACAGGTACATGCGCATCGCATAGTCGCCGGCGCCCCACGCCTTCAGGAGATCAGTGGCCTGCACCTGGTAGGCAATCAGCGGCGAGGTGGCCACGATCCCCTGCCGCGACGGCCGTTGGGCGACCGTCTCGGCCTCGCCCTCCAGCCGGATGATCTCGACCAGGATGCTGTCGCCTCCAGGCGGGGCCGCCAGCCGCACCGAGTAGGCAAACCGGTCGCCGGCGCGGAACCGATCGGTCAGCTGGATCGCCTCGCCGGTCACCGTATCGAGTGCGGTTCCGAAGCGGATCGACAGGGGAGCGGCGCTCGGCAACGGGGTCGGCGTGGCGATGACCACCTCTGATCCGGCGCGACCCACCAGGAACGCCACCACCGCGACGCCTGCCGCCGCGGCGGCCCAGCCGATCCATCGCGCTGGTGGTCGTGATCGTCGGCGCCGCTCACCGGCCAGCGGCATCGCCTGCCTCGGGCGCCCGGTGCGCCACCCCCGACGTGAGCTGCGCAAGCGGTCCATGTCGCGCTTCACTCTACCGACGCGATTCCAGATACGATGGCGCCATGTCGCGCCGCGTCTTCGATTTCGATACTCCTGACCGATTCGTGGCGGGCGCCCTCGGCGATCCGGGAGCGAGGAGCTTCTACCTGCAGGCTCGCCAGGGCGGTGCCGTGGTCAGCGTCGGCCTGGAGAAGACGCAGATGGCTGCACTCGCCGGCCGCCTCTCCGAGCTGCTCGACGCGGTGGAGGGGCTGGCCGAGGAGCTGCCGATCCAGGTCACGCGCGACGACCGCCCGCTCGACGAGCCGACCGTCGAGCTGTTCCGGGTGGGGGCGATGGCCCTGGCGTGGGATGCGACCACAGCGCGGGTGGTGATCGAAGCGCAGCCGCTCACCGATGACGGAGGATTTGCCGAGGTTTCCGACCAGGCGCTCGAGGGGCCCGATCTCCTGCGCGTGCGCCTTGAGGCGGCCCATGCCCGTGACTTCATCCGCCGCGCTGCCTCGCTCGTGGCGGCCGGGCGTCCTGCCTGCCCATTCTGCGGACAGCCGCTCGAGCCGACCGGCCACTTCTGCCCCAAGACGAATCTCAACTGATGGGTGGTGCGGCCGGTGAGAACGCCGACCACGCCGGCTTCGACCCGGCGCTCCGCATCGACTGGCTCGAATCGGCTCAGCTGGGGGATGACCTGCCTGGCCGGCTGGGCCTGACGATCCTGCCTGGCAAGCACGGCGTCTCGTTTCGCTATCCCGGCCGCGTCTACGACCGCGACGTCACAGAGGATTTCCGCCATCTGCGGGCGGCCGGCGTGGAGCGACTCGTCCTGCTCGTCGAGGACGCCGAGCTGCGCAGGTGGGGCGACCCGCAGATCGTCGAGCGCGGGGCTGCCGCGGGGGTGACGGTGCTGCGTCACCCGATGGCGGATGGGCGTCCCCCCGCCTCGATGGGCGAGATGGAGGCGATCCTGGCTGAGATCCGCGAAGGGCGTCGTATACGAAACGTTGCGGTCGCATGCATGGGCGGCGTGGGGAGGAGCGGGACGGTGGCAGCCTGCGCCCTGGTCCAGGCCGGCATGAGCCCCGAGGACGCGATCGCGACGGTTCGCGCGGTGCGCCATCCGACTGCGGTCGAGACGGCCGAGCAGGAGCGCTTCGTTCGCTCGTTCGCCGCCGCGAATCAGGCGGCAGAGCGCCGGTAGAGGGCTACACGCCAAACCCGGCCATTGCGGGCATAAGCTGCCGCGAAGCCCCCCGCGCGCATGAGTTGGTCGATCTGCGCCGTGCGATGCACGTAAAAGCTATGGTGCCGGCCCATGAGCCGGCTAAATGTGTTGAAGATCGACATGGGCGCCCGCATCCACCAGCCGTCGTTCGGGTGCACGAGCCCGATGATCTGCGCGCCAGGAACCATCGCCGCGTGCAGCATGGCGGACAGGTGGGGGTAGCAGCAGATCACCCGGTCGAGCGTCACCACGTCGGCGGGAGGCAGCTCAGCGGCAAGCTCGACCACGTCTCCGAAGCGATGCTCGACTCGATCGGCCAGTCCACGCCGCTCGGCCTCGGCTCGCGCCGCGGCCAGGAATGCCGCCGACGCGTCGACGTCGACCGCGCTGGCGGCTCCGACCTCGAGCAGCTCGAGGTGGACCATGCCAACTCCGGCGCCGATATCGAGCAGCCGCTTGCCCTCTACGCCTTCTTCGATCAAGGCGTCGAGGAGCTCCTGTGTCGCGCCACGCGGGCCATGGCGGCGCCAGTCCTCGAGATCGTGCTCCGCCTCGCGTTTGTCAAAGAGCCGCTCGAAATCCTGGTCGCAGCAAAAGCGGCGTGATGGGTCGGTCGGCACGAGCGGATCATGCCCGTTCCGTCAAGCGCGCGTGGCCTGCTCGGCGGCAACCTCGACGAAGCGGCACAACGCATTGGCCAGGCGCATCTGGAGCGGCGTGTGGACGCGCACCTTCAGCAGGTTGGGCGAGGCGACCACGATCGCCAGGCAGCGACCCCGCGACGTGGCGACGTTCAGCCGATTCAGGGAGTAGAGGAACTCGATCGAGCGTGGCATCTCGTCCTGCGACGATGTCGCCATCGAGTAGATCGCGACCGCTCCCTGCTGGCCCTGGATCTTGTCGACAGTAGCAACCCACGGCGCGCGTGGCGCGACGGGGGCGTTGCTGGCGACGCTCCCCAGGCGCTCGACGAGGAGCTCCACCTGGGCGTTGTACGGGGCGATTACCAGTAGGTCCTCCGGCGTGATCAGGCAGACCTTCCCTTCGTCATTCGTCCACCTCCCGGCCAGCAGGTTCTGGTAGATGTCGACGACCGCCCCGGCCTCCTCCTCTGACGAGTTGTGGTTGCTGGCGTGGGGGATCGGCACCCATCGGACTCCCGTGCCGGTTATCGGCCCAGCCGCGTTCAATGACTGTCGCGCGGCGCTCGGCGCCGATTTCAGCTCACCCTTGTAGAAGGCCGCCGAGGTGAAAGCATTGACGTCAGGATGCAGGCGCCAGGTCTGGGCCAGGAAGAGGCCGCGGGCCGGATCGATCACCGGCTCGCCGGCGAGCACGTGCTCGAGCGACGAGGCGTCGGCGCCTTCTGGATGAGCGCCCTTCCTTACCTGTGAGAGCTGCTGCGGGTCGCCCAGCAGGACGAGATTCTTAGCCGCACCGGAGATAGCAAGCACGTTGGCCAGCGACATCTGCCCTGCCTCGTCCACGAACAGCACGTCGACCGCGCCCGCCATCTCCGGCCGGGCCCAGAGCCACGCCGTCCCCGCCGCGACCTGCGCCTGGCCCGAGAAGAGTGCAGACGCAACCACGCCGTTGTTGTCCGTCCATTCGTAGCCGGAGTCCTTGGGCGGCTCCTCATCTTTGTCGACCTTGCGGATGGCGGAGACCCGCTGGCCTGTCCTCGCCGCG
Source organism: Chloroflexota bacterium (assembly GCA_039932375.1). Lineage (GTDB taxonomy): Bacteria > Chloroflexota > Limnocylindria > QHBO01 > QHBO01 > CF-167. The sequence goes on from JBDTQD010000001.1 coordinate 58,023, forward strand.
TGGGCAATCACCTCGTCGAGCAAGGTCTCGATGGCCCGATGCGTGAAGGCCACGATGCCGACCCGACGACCAGCGCGGACCAGCTCCAGGATCATCTCGGCCCCAGTGAAGGTCTTGCCCGATCCAGGCGGTCCCTGGACCGGGAGCACAGTCTCGTCGAGGAGCATCACGAGGCGCTGCGCCGCGTCGCCGCTGGCCTCGCCCGGCAGCGTGAGTGGCGCACCCGGTGCCTGCCCGGCGCGCGGGGGCAGCCGCAGGAGGAACTCGCGCGCCGCTCGCCACGGGCCTGGCACGCGCAGCCCGTTCGCCGCGACCCATTCACCAAACCGTTCGAGAGCGGCCTTCTGCTCGTCAGCGGTGATCGGCCCCTTGGGAATGAGCGAGGTCGGGTGGGGCCGTGGATTCCTCAGGCCCCACTGCAGGTCCAGGGTCCCGTGAAGGGCGTCGAGCGCCATGATCTTTCCCGCCCCATGCGTCGTCGCGGGATCGACCGGATGGTCGCCCACCTTGAGCCGATACGGCTGTTCGGGGTCGAAGCGATATCGATGCCGTACCGACTGTCTCGGCCGATCGATCTCGACCATCCACTCGAGCTGCCCGATCGCCTCGTCATCCTCGGCCAGCTGCTCGTCGGACTGGCGGCAGCGCGAATAGAAAGACCACCAGTCGACATTTTCCTCGCGACGGTGCCACTCCAGCAGGTCGGCAAGCACGCGAAGGACAGGGGCATCCGGATCCGATGGATCCGAGGCGCGCAGACGATCCGCAAGGTCGCGCCGTCGCCGGTCCTCGACGGTGAGCTCTCGCTCGAGCTCCTCTACCTTGGCAACCGGCCGTGGGACCGCCTCACCGGTCTTTGCCGCGAGCTCGTTGCGCCGCTCCTCGAGCCAGGTCCGCAGCTCGGCGTTCGAACGGCAATCGTCCCGGTTGTAGTCGTGGATCTCATCGAGAATGGATTGGTTGGGCGCCCCCTCGCTGACCGACTGGATGTAGGCCTCGTACGCCACCACCGACGAGCCTGCGTCCTTGAGCGGCACGTCGCGGACGAGCCGGTACAGCACCTCGAGACTCTTGATCGAGTAGTTCGAAATGCCGATGCGGAGGGCCTGCCGAACGACGGAGAAAAGGTCGATGAACACCTCGCCGCGAAGGATCCGATCGACCTCCACCTCGCGCGTGGAGTGGCGGGTGGCGAGCATTCCGATGCGGCCACGCTCGTACGAGGCGTAGTGGTAAACGTGCATCGTCGGGTCGACGCGCCATCGGTTCATGACGAAGTCGATGAAGCCCTCGAAGGCGACCTTCTCCTCGGCCCGGCTGTGTCCCCACCAGGTGTGGAAGGTCGGTGTGCCCGCGTCGATCAGTACCATGGGGTCCCAGACGCCGAACAGGTACTCGAGCCCGTCATCCTCGGCGAACGGGTCACCCTCCATGTCGAAGAAGAGGTCGCCCGCCGCCGGCTCTGGCAGCGCGCCGAGACCACGGTTCTCTTCGACTCCCAGGAACTCGTAGCGGGGCTGAGCCAATCCCCGGGACTCGTGCTGCAGGCGCGCCTGCTGATGCAGGTTGCCGAGCACCACGTCGCTCAGATTCGGAACGACCGGCAGCATCGGACCGAGGGTGGCCAGGGCAGTGAAGGTCCCGATCCCGGCATCGGTCAGGCGGCGGGCGGCATCTGAGCGCATGCCGGCCACCAGGCTCAGATGGTCAGCCTCGGTGCGCAGGTTGGAGCAGTACGCACTCCAGCGACAGACGCCGCAGTGGCCCACCGGCGGCGGCGTGACGGCGAGCGGGTAGATGAGAGGCTCGTCGGCGGCAACCGCGGTCATGAAGCGAGCCTTGACGCTGCGGAAGTAGGCCAGGTAGTCGTCCAGCCGATGCGAATCGACGCGGTGGCCGCTGCCGCCGAGCGCCACATGCATCTTCTCCGGCATGCGCCCCTGCTCGCGGGCAAGCAGATCGGAATAGACGCACATCTGCAGCAGCGCGCCGCCCTTGACGTGGCGCGCCAGCTTGGTGTCCGCGACCTCGTAGTGATAGTCGCCAAGGTCGCTCCCCGCGCCTGGCCCGTCAATTCGGAGAAGGAAGTCGGCATATCCGAGCCATGCACCGTCGAAGAGTGTTGCCTGGTAGATAACATCGGCGCCGTCGTGCATCCGTTCGCGCGTCAGCGCCGCGTCAAGCTCGACCTCCGCAAGCGTGCTGCGGCCTGGATCCGGCCATCGGTCGATCCGACCGTCGACCACGGTCCGCCCCTCTTCCCGGAGGTAGGCAAGGTATCGCTCCTCGTGCTCCAGGCCGCGACGCTGCAGGACATCGAGCTCGGGATCGACGCGATCCGGCCTCTCGAGGTCTGTGACGAACACGGCGCGCTCGAGAGTGGTCAGGTGCTCGCATTCGAGGTAGCCGACGAGGTCGCTGGCGCTATAGACCCTGGTGCCGTCGAGGTCCTGCATGCTGCCTCGAAGCCTAGCCCGCTCGGCTGGGCGACGAGCGAAATGCACAAGGACCGGTGGCGTTCATGTGGGTATCGTCGGGCGAGCATGTGACACCTCTCCTGTCGCAAGCGTTTTCCCTTCCCGTATCACTGGCACCGATAGCTCGGCGCAATAGGTCGACGCTGCGGGGTCTGTCATCGGTCAGGGCGATGCCGCGTTGCCCAACAACCCTATCGGTGCTGATGTATCGGCCCCAGCGATACGTGGCTGATCGCGGTGCGGCCACGCGCCTACTCGGCCTTGTGCGGCCCTAGGCCGGAATGGTCGCCGTGCGCACGAAGGTGAGGGCCCAGCTGCAGTCCGAGGTGACACGCACGAAGATGTCGCCCTTCAGCTCGGGGTGCGAGGCAAAGAAGTCGCCGTACAGGTTCCCCGGGGCCGGCGCGGTGCCGAGGGTGGCGCGGATCGCCGGCACGGCGGTGCCACTGCCGGGCACCAGGTCGACCGAGAACGAGCAGCCGCCGCCGCCCGGCAGCACGGAGGCAGCCCAACGCACGGCGTAGTTGGCATCCTCGATCCGCACGGGGCCATTCTCCGCGTTCCCCTCGTGCGAGAAGCCGGCCACGATCGGATTGAAGGGGAGCACGAAGTCGGCCGGGGCCAGGAACGGACTGGGCATGAAGCCCGCCGCGACCCAGCCCTCCTCGAACTTCGGCGCTCTGGCATCCGCGTCGCGCACCAGGTACCAGCCGTAGCCGTCGGTGCGCACCGGGCCGAGCTCGACCACCAGGTTGCTCCCCGTCGGCAGCAGGGCCACCACTCCCTGCTTGGTGCCCGGTCCGGATCGGACGCGCAGGCCAGCCGCGCCGGTCGCGACCTTGGCGCCGGCAGTGAAGGTTGGGATCTTGTCCGGTCCGGGAGTGGGCGCCACGGTGGCCGTGGGGGGTGGAAGCGATCCCGATGGCGCAACGCTGGCCGGTCGCGACGCGCTGGCACTCGCGGAAGGCGATGGGCTCGGCGCGCCGAATAGGCAGCCGTTCAGCAGCAGCGCGCAGAGCGCCAGCGCGATCGGGGCGAGTCGTCGCATGCGCGCAGCCTAACGCAACGGTACGATGCTGGGCATGAGCACCAAGATCACCAAGACCGATGCTGACTGGGCCCGCGAGCTGACCCCCGAGCAATTCCACATCCTCCGCGAGCAGGGAACCGAGCGAGCCTTCACGGGGGCCTATTGGGACGAGCACCGACCCGGCGTGTACCGATGTGCCGCCTGCCATGCCGAGCTGTTCACCTCGGACACCAAGTTTGACTCAGGCACGGGCTGGCCGAGCTTCTTCGCCCCGGCGGATGACGCCGCGGTGGAGGTCGAGTCCGATCGGGCCTTCTTCATGGTCCGTAACGAGGTTCACTGCTCGAACTGCGGTGGCCACCTGGGCCACGTCTTCGACGATGGGCCGAACCCGACCGGCCTGCGCTATTGCATCAACTCGGCCTCGCTGCAGCTCGAGCCAAAGGCCGAGGAGTAGCAGGGCCGGCGGCTCAGTGGACCTTATCGGTCACGTCGATCAGATCGTAGATGTGTGACTGATCCGGCCAGATGTAGTTGCGATCCGGCAAGAGCGGCAGGTCCAGGCCGAAGTAGGAGTTGAACAGGACCCGGAACTGGTTGACCGGAGTGATGCCCGAGTACAAGCCGGCCTGTTCGCCGGTCCGATCGGGCAGGTACACGGCGTTGAGGATCCCGAACTTCTGCTTCAGCACATCGGGCGAAGCGGTGGTCCAGTCGAAGCCCTTCTCGTTGCTGCGATATCCCTTCGGCCACGGCCCTTCGTCGGCGAGCAGCATGATGATCGGGCGCTGCTTGGCCGGCACCGCCAGCAGCTGATCGACCCACGCCAGCAGCTGAGTGTTGGTGTACTTGAGCTGCGCGACGTATTGCTGTTCGTGCGTCATCGCCTTTGCCTGGGCGTCGGTGATGAAGCTGCCATCTGGATTGAAGACGTACGGCTCGTGGTCGAGCGCGAGCTGGGTGTGGATGAACTTCGGCCCTGCAAGGCTGGATGCGTGCTCCAGGGAACGCAGCTCGTAGAGGGTCTGGTTCCATCGGTTGCGGCGCCAATCGTACGGACCCTCCGGATTGACCTCGTCGATGGCGCGCAGCATGGTGGAGCGCTGGAGCGCCTCCGTGAACTCCGATGTCAGCCGGTCGTAGACGTAGTTGATCTCGGCGGAGGGGTGCTGGGCCATCGGCTGCCAGAAGGTGCCGGCGTAGATGAAGCGGTAGCCGAGGTTGTCGAGGAACTGCTGCACCTCGAATGGCGAGCGCAACGCACGGTAGATCGGTCCCCAGTCGTCGTCCGTCTTGGCCTGGTCGCGAAGCTCCGTGACGTCGAGGTATTCAAGGTCGCGCGCCGACATGATCGAGGGTGCGGTCTTCAAATAGTTGGCGGTGGAATCGGCGGCGATATAGAAGCCGCGCTTCCGCAGCGCGTCCAGGAACGGCGTGTTGTCGTAGTTGAAGTCGTCGCGCAGGACCTGCTCGGAGCCGTACTCCTCCAGCACGATCCAGTAGATGTCGGGACGCGCCGCCGTGTTGGTCGGCTGGCCGCTGGCGGTGACCCCCGACCCGGTCTTCGCGGCGACCGGACGAAGGTTGAGGACGAATGAGCCGATGATGACCAGGTTGAAGGCCACCGCAATGGCCACGAGGACGTTCAACGGCAGCGTCGCGCGCCATGCGTGGGATTTGAAGCGCCAGATCAACGCCATGCCGTTGACGGCCAGCAGCAACCAGCAGGTCAGCAAGACCCACTGGCCGTTGAGGAAGGTGCCGATCCAGTCCCACGTCATCCCGTAGCTGAAGAAGAGGACCACCAGCAGGAGGCTGCCGAGCGCCGCGGCCGCCCAATCGCGCGTCAGCGCCCGAAAGAGAACCACAGTGGCGATCGTCACCGCCAGCGCGAAGGCAATCGGGATCAGGACCTCGGCGGGATCGATCGCCTCCTTCACGTTGTGCGCGTACAGGAAGACGACCGGGTACGCGGCAGCCAGGAGCGGGTACAGGGGGAAGGACGCCGAGCGGCGCAGCCAGCCGGGAATGCTCATGCGCGCGGATTCTCGCACAGGCGTTGACCGGCGCCCAATGATGGGCGATCCTGCCCCCATGGTCGTGCCCACCATGCAGCTCCAGCGCCCCGACGGACGGTCGCTCGACGTCTTCCTGGCGGGCCCGGAGTCGGGCACGCCCCTCGTCTATCACTTCGGCACGCCCGTGGCGGGCATCCCGTTTGCGACGGCCGTCGACGCCCTGGAGGAGCGAGGCCTGCGATTCGTGAGCTTCTCGCGTCCCGGCTACGGATCATCGACCCGGCAGGAGGGGCGATCCGTAGTTGACGTGGTTGAGGACACGGTGGCGGTCCTTGACGAGATCGGAGCCGAACGATTCCACCAGATCGGTTGGTCCGGCGGGGGACCGCATGCCCTCGCCTGCGCAGCGCGTCTGCCCCAGCGCGTGATTGCCACCGCCACGATTGGGGGCGTGGCGCCGTACCCCGCCGACGGGCTCGACTGGACCGCGGGCATGGGCGAGGAGAACATCGAGGAGTTCGGAGCGGCGCTGGCCGGGCCGGATGCGCTGATCGGGTTCAAGGAGCGTGCTGCCCCAGGGCTCCGGGTTGTTACGGCGGAGGGGGTGGCGGACGCGTTCGGCGACCTGATCGACGACGTGGATCGGGGATCGCTGACCGGTCCTTTCGCAACGTACTTTGCCGAGACCGTTCGGGAGGCACTCCGCCTCGGCTATTGGGGCTGGTTCGACGACGACATGGCATTCACCAAGCCATGGGGCTTTGAGCTGGATGAGATCCGCACGCCGGTCTTCGTCTGGCAGGGCGGACACGACCGGATGGTCCCAATCGCCCACGGTGAGTGGCTCGCTGCCCACATTGCCGCGGCACGCCCGCGGCTATTGCCTGAGCACGGGCACCTGACCCTGGCGGTCGACTCGATTCCGCGGATCGTCGACGAGCTGGTCGCCCTCGACCGATGAAGGAGTCCCGGCAGATACGGGCGCGCATGGCGTTCGGTGCGGTTGGCGTGGTCATGCTCATGCTCGCCTCCCTGGTCCTGGTGACGGTGACCGCGGCGGCACAAGGTGCACGGCTGACCAAGGGGCGGGTGGCACCGGCATCGGGGACGACGGCGACCGTGTTCACCTTTTTCGTAGACTTCCAGGGCAGCGGCGAGACGGCGATCGCCGTGACGGCGGTCGTGGCTGGCCGCGTGGTCCCGCTCACGGGCTTCTCGGGCACCGCCATGCGAGGAAGCTGGCGCGGTTCCTCGAAGCTGCCGGCCGGTACCTGGCAGGTCACGTTCCGGGCGATCAGCAGCGGGGCAACGAATCCGACCCTCCCCGGCCCGGCGGTGGTCGTGCGCGGATCCACGTCGCCACCCACCCCGACGCCAACCCCGACGCCGCGGCCGACCGCCAGGCCCACCCCGACGCCATCTGTCGTGCCGACCCGAACTCCTTTGATCGCGTCGCTGGTGCCCGGGACGACCTCCACGCCCGAACCCACGGTGGCATCGTTCGGCACGATAATCGAGGATGCCAGCGACCCGGGCAGTAGCAGCAGCTCGGGGGGACAGTCGGCTTCGCCGGCGGGTTCGTCAAGCTCGAAGGGACCGATCCGAGTGCCGACTGAGGGGTTCGTGGCGATCGGGCTGCTGGCCACGGTCGCGGTTGCCGCGGCCTCCGCCGAGCGTCGCCGTCGACGGGCTCCGCCCGCCGCGAGCGCCGTCCCTGCCGAGGCGGAGGAGTCGCCGCTCGATGAGGATACGATCGGGACGATCGAGTACGTCGCCCCGAGCGAGCACGCGGAAGGGCACGTTGACGAGTTGCCCGCTGACGAGCATCCCCCGACGAGGTGAGCTGAACGCCGCCCGTCCGGGGAGTTCCATCCGTTCCATCGAGCGCAAAGAGCGCCCGGGCCACGAGCGTCCGCCGCGGCTTCTCCAGCTCCGGCGCTGATCTGATCGGCCTTGTGGCGGACGAGCCGTTGTGGTGACGCCTCCGTCGGTCGTGGTGCTGGCGTAGTCGGCCGAGTGACGGCCGAGACCGCGTTCAACCGTCGTAAGGCCAGTCTGGCCAGCATCCCGCAACCGGCGCGACGCGCACGGGAGGTAGCTACCCCGCGAGGCGCCCACCGGGCAGCTGGCGCCGATACGCCACCACGCCGAACAGCAGCAGCCCGTGGAAGAGGGCGATCTCCAGCGTGGCGAACTGGCGCAGGTAAAACGACGCGAGATCGGCCAGGGAGAGGGAGACCAGCAGGCCGTATTCGGCGAGGCCGGCGCCAAGCCGATCCCGCCCGGTGACGGCCATCAGCAGGGACCCCGCCAGCAGCAGGGCGCCGGCGACCCCTTCGACAAGCAGGTGCAGCATCTCGAGGCTGAAGAGCCGGGTTGTCTTGGCCGGATCGACGGCACCGATCTGCGTCAGCGCCACGCCCAGGTCGATCACCGCGTGCACGCCGGAGATGAAGAGGAGCACGACCAGCGCCGCCCGCACGCCGCGTCCGCCGAGCCATCGGTTGCGCCGAGCATTCCACCAGTCGAAGACCGGCTGCAGGCGGCTAAAGGTGTCCGGCGCAACGGCGAGGTCACGCGATTCGACGAACGCCAGCATGGCCGCCGCCAGCCGGCGTTGCTCTGCCTCTGGCGCGCGCTCCGTTGCCGCCTTGAGACGGCGGCGCAGCACGTCCCGCTCGTTCGCCTGCAGGTCGCCGTCGACCGCCTCCTCGACCAGCTGGAGCGAGGTGAGGAGCAGGCTCCGGGCATCGGGCTGGACCCTGCGTCGCACGCGAAGGTAGATGAGCACCGCCAGCAGAAACGTGGCGTAGATGAGCGGAGCCGCGGCGGGATAGAAGTAGTCGTTCTGGGCCGTGATGAACTTCCCGACCTCGTCGATGAAGAGGCCGATGCCGACTCCCCCCAGCACGGCCGAGGCGCGATAGATCGTTCGACCGGCCAGGATGATCGGTAACAGGGCGGCGATGAACAGGAAGACGCCGCCGAACAGGGCGTGGGCGATATGCAGCTCGCCGCCGCCGATGCGCGGGAAGCCGGTCAGCTCCAGGACGGCCCGGGTGGCGAGCACGGTGCTGGCGAACGAGACGAGCGTCAGGAACAGATAGCGGTCAGCGCCTTCGCGGCGCACCGGCTGGCGGAATCGCGGCCGCCGCGACGCCTGGCTCTCCATCGCCGCAGCCTAGAGGATCTTGGCCAGGCTCTTGTCGATGAGGTCGCGTGTCATCGGCCCGAAATAGCGGTCCCGGATGGTCCCGTTTGCGTCGATGAAATAATGGGTCGGGGCGCCCCAGATGCCGTAGGCATCCGCCACGGCCGAGGTCGGGGCGACGGCGATCGGGAAGGCGACCGGATGGTCGGCGGCGTAGTCGTGGACCGCCGCACCCGTGTCCCACACGTCGACCCCCAGGACGACGAGCCCATTTGCATGATGCGCGGCGTACGCCGCAGCAACGTCGGCGGCCTCGTCCTCGCAGGGCTGACAGGCTGTTTTCCAGAAGACGATCCAGAGCGGCGATCCGCCATAGCCGGCGAGCACCAGGGGCTTGCCATCGAGGTCGGTCAGCGCCAGGCGCTGCGCGCTGGGATCCTGCGCCGTGCCGGGCGCGATCTGGCCCACCTGCACCCCCGGCCGGGCGCTGCCGATGACGAAGAAGGACGCCTGCGGATCGCCGCCGAGCGGCCGGGTCGTCACGTAGAGCAAGGCCGCGACGGCCGCAAAGGCCGCCGGGAGGACGATCCATCGGAACATCGGCTGCCTGCGAGGCGAGGGTGGGGGAGACTCCTGCACCATGGCCGCCGCAGTCTAGCGGAGGCGCCGATCCGGTCCGGCGAGGTGCCTAGGTCTCGTCCAGTACGAGGTGGTTCTCGAGGGCGTAGCGCGTCAGCGCGACACGCCCGTGGACGCCAGCCTTGTCGGTCACGTTGGCGATGTGCCGGCGAACGGTGTGGGCGCTGATGCCGAGCGCCACGCCGGTCTCGACCGCTGTGCGCCCCGCCGTCAACAGCCGCAGGACCTCGATCTCGCGCGGGCTGAGCCGATCCGCGTGGCGGAGCCAGCGCAGCGAGTCGACCACGACCACCGATGCCACCACCGGATGGACGTAGTGCTGGTTCCTGGCAACCGCGCGGACCGCGGCGATGAAGTCACTGCTGGGTGCTCCCTTGACCACGTACCCCGCCGCACCGGCAAGGAACGCCTGGCGCACCGTCTCCTCGTGCTCGTGCATCGTCACCGTCACGAGGCGAATGCGTGGGTGACGGGCCGTCAGGTCACGCAGCAGGGCGATCCCATCGGACTCGCCCAGGGTCAGGTCCACCACCATGACGTGCGGCTTCCGTGTCGCTGCCAGGACGAACGCGCCGGCGGCATCAGCCGCATCGCCGACGACCTCCACATCGGGCTCCAGCTCCAGGATCAGGCGCAGCCCTTCACGAACCAGGGCGTGATCGTCGACGATGCCGACCCGGATGGTCTGCATCAGTGCCCCGTCGCTCGAACCGGCAGATCGAGCGTCACCCGCGTGCCGCGGCCGACCGCCGACTGGATCGAGAGACGCGCGCCGAGCAGCTCCGCCCGCTCGTACATGCCGGCCAGCCCAATCCCCGGGTCCACCGCTGTGGCTGGGTCAAAGCCGCACCCCTCGTCCGTCACCACGACAGTCAGGAATTCATTGCGGGCGCTGATCCAGGTGTGGGCCACAGCTGCGCCGCTGTGACGCGCGGCGTTGGCCAGCGCCTCCTGCACGATCCGATACACCCCCACCGTCACAGTCGGCTCGAGGAGAGGCGGCGGGTCGAGCGAGGGGTCAACGTGCACCCGCACGGGGAAGCCCGACTGGCCGGCCAGGTCGCGGATCGCCGCGATCAGCCCGCGTTCCTCGAGGCGTGCCGGGCGCATGCGATGCGCCAGGTGGCGGACCTCGGCGAGCGCCGTCTCCGCCAGCTTTCGGGCCGAGCGCACGTTTCGCGCCTTCACCTCGGGCGCGGCCGCGCCGCCGGCGGCGTCCAGCGTCAGCGTCATGGCGGTCAGCACCTGGCCCACGCCGTCGTGCAGCTCCAGGGCAATCCGACGTCGCTCGTCCTCCTCCACGGTGAGGAGCCGTTCGCTCGCCTGCCGGAAGAGGCTGGCATAGCGCCGCGCAGTGGTGTCGACGCGGTCGGCCATCCACGCCACAAGGACAGCGATGACGAACATGAGGGGCCACTCCGCCAAGTCGAACTCCGGCTCGTCAAACCCGAGGAGCGTGGCATTCGCGTAGACCAGCAGCGGGATGGAGACGATCCCGATCCGCAGCAGCGTTGGCCGAAGGCCGAACAGGAAGGCCTGCACGGTCAGCAGCACGAACACGACGTGGAACATCACATCGGCCGGCAGGATCGGGTAGGAGAAAGTCAGGACGATGGTGACGATCGAAGCCACGTCCAGCACCGCCTGTGCGGCACGACGGTTCAAATGCAGCCATGAGGTCCAGCGCTCCGCTCGCGTGGCGGGCGCGGGGCCAATCCCCGGAACATCAGCAGGGCGCTGACCGGGATATGGAACGGCGTTTGGAACGGCCGGTGTGGTGTAGGGCGGGATGGCCAATATGCGACTCCAGAATGGCTGCTTCCGAGTATAGAAGTGCGCGCAACCGGTGGCGATGCTACGCGTCAACGCGGCCCATGGCTGTGTTCATGGCCATGCCATGTGGCCCATCGGACGCCGAGGAGGCGAGATGACCGGGACACTTCGTCGAGGGTTGGCGCTCATCTCGATCGCCAGCCTGCTTGTGGCCTGCTCAGGCAACGCGGCCTCGAGCGGACCGATCGCGGCCACCGAGAAGGAGTGGCAGATCAGCCTCAGCTCGACCAATCTCAAGGCGGGTGCGCTCACCTTCAACGTCACGAACAACGGCGACAAGGAGCACGAGTTCATCATCCGCAAGACGGACCTGAAATCCGACAAGCTGCCCACGAAGGCCGACGGCACGGTCATCGAGGATTCGCCCCAGCTGAGCACTGTCGGTGACCCGAGCGAGCTCGGGGAGATCAAGTCGGGCAGCAGCGACCGCACCATCACGGTGACGCTCCAGCCGGGCCACTATGTCATCTTCTGCAACCTGCACGTCGGAGATCTCCTTCACTACGACAGGGGCATGCACGTCGACTTCACGGTTACCTGAGCCACACCAGCCCAAGCATCAGCCCCAAGCATCCCAAGCGTGACAAGTCCTCGGCGCCATCTCCTGATCGCCGCCGCGATCTGGGCGGTCCTCTCCGTCCTCGGGATCGCCCTGGTCGCGGGCGTCCAGATCATTCCGGTGATCGCCTCGCGCGAGGCGAAGATCGAGGACTCGGCGTTCGTCCTGCTCACCGTGCTGTCGGTTCCGGTCCTGCTATTCGTGGTGGTGGGACTGGTCTACTCGGCCTTCCGCTTCCGGGCAAATGGTGACCAGGAGGACGGCCCCCCGATCCACGGCAACCGCGGCTTTCAGGGTGTCTGGCTCGGCATCAGCTTCGCGCTTGTGCTCGGCCTCTTCGGCTACGGCGCGGTGGGGCTGATCGAGATCCGCGGGGCGCAGCGTGCCGACTTCGAGGTGAACGTCCGCGCCGAGCAGTGGGCCTGGCATTTCGAGTACACGACGGCCGGCGTCGTCTCGAAGGAGCTCCACATCCCGGTCGGCGAGCGGGTGCACCTGGTGATCAACTCGGACGACGTGATCCACTCCTTCTGGGTCCCGGCCTTCGGCATCAAGCAGGACGCCGTCCCCGGACGCGCCACCCAGATCTATCTGACCGCGACCGTGGCAGGCACCTATCCTGGCCTCTGCGCCGAGCTGTGCGGCTTTGGCCACACTGACATGCATCTCAGCGCGGTCGTGAGCACGCGAGCCGATCTCGAGTCGTGGCTGAGCCAGCAGCCCAAGCCGCCACCCAGCGGATCAGGTTCGCCACCCAGCGGATCAGGTTCGCCGGACCAGAGCGCGGCGCCGCAATGAGGCTCCTCAAGCCCGGCCTCCTGCGCGCGGTCCTGGGCGCCGCCATCGGGATCGGGATCGGTGTCGGGTCGCTCCAGCTCGCCAGCAGCGCAGGTCTGATCATCGATCCGGGCCAGATCCTTGGGCTCGCCTACCTGCTGGCATGGCTTGGCTTCCTGTTCGGCATCGGCGCCTTCCGCTTCTGGCTGGCCTGGGCTCGCGGGCGCGAGATCGACCCGGCCGAGGAGCATGCCGCCCACGGCAAAGCGGGGGACTGGGGGCGCTATTTCCGCTTCACCACCGACCACAAGGTGATCGGCGTCCAGTACCTCGTCTCGGCCTTCCTCCTGTTCATGACGGCGGGCACGTTCGCCATGCTCATGCGCCTCGAGCTGGCGCAGCCGGGGCTCCTGCTCGGGAAGGAGGCCTACAACGAGATCATGAGCACCCACGGGGCGATGATGATCACGGTCGCCCTGATCTCGATCATCGGTGGCCTCGGCAACTTCCTGGTGCCGATCATGATCGGCGCGCGCGACATGGCTTTCCCCAAGACCAACGCGCTCAGTTACTGGATGCTGCCGCTGGCGATCCTGCTGGTCGCCATCAACCCGCTGCTCGGCGGTTTCGACAGCGGCTGGACCGCCTATCCGCCCCTCAGCCAGCAGGCGAACCTGGGCCAGCAGGCCTACCTGATGGCCTTCGTGACGGTCGGCATCAGCTCGATCCTGAGTTCCATCAACTTCCTGGTCACCGTCTTCCGTATGCGAGCCCCGGGAATGTCGCTGATGCGGATGCCGATCTTCGTGTGGGCGCTTACGGTGACCGCCACGCTCGGCCTGGTGGCCACTTCGGTGGTGGCGGCGGCGTTCACGATGCTCCTCTTCGACCGCGTGCTGGGGACCTCGTTCTATCGTCCCAGCCGCGGCGGCGACGTGCTCCTGTTCGAGCACCTTTTCTGGTTCTACTCGCACCCCGCCGTCTACATCATGGGATTGCCCGGCCTCGGCGCGATCCTGGAGGTGGTGCCGGTCTTTGCCCGCAAGCCGCTCTTCGCCTATCCGCTGGCGGTCCTGTCGTTCATCTCCATCGGCGTCCTCTCCTTCATGGTCTGGGCGCACCACATGTTCGTCAGCGGCATGGCCGAGTTCTTCCACATCCCGATCATGCTCACCACCGAGCTGATCTCGGTGCCGACCGGGATCGTCTTCCTGGCCGCGCTCGGCACCATCTGGATGGGCAAGATTCACTTCAAGGTGCCAATGCTGTGGGTCTTCGGCTTCATCTGGGCCTTCCTCATCGGCGGCATCACGGGCGTCTACCTGGCCGATGTGCCGACCGATATCACCCTGTCGGACACGTACTTCGTGGTCGCCCATTTCCACTACACGATTGTGGGCGGCACGATCTTCGGCCTCTTCGCGGGGACCTACTACTGGTTCCCCAAGATCACCGGGAGGATGTACAACGAGCGCCTCGGCCAGCTCCACTTCTGGTGGTTCACGCTCGCCTTCAACGCGACCTTCCTGCCGATGTTCTGGCTGGGGATCGAGGGGATGCGGCGCCGCGTGGCGGACTACCCGTCCCAGTACGGCGGGCTGAACCTGTTCATCAGCATTGCTGCCTTCAACATCTTCCTGTCGGTGGCGGTCTTCGCCTTCAACATGATCCAATCGTGGCGCCGCGGCCCGAAGGCGGCGGCCAATCCCTGGCGCGCAAACACGCTTGAATGGCAGGTCGCCTCGCCTCCGCCGATCGAGAACTTTGAGCACATCCCGACCGTGAGCGCGGGACCCTACGAGTACGGATCCGGCCCCGCGTCTGGCGCTGCCCCGGTCCCTGGGCACCCGGCGCCATGACCACGCATGCCGGTTCGGTGGGCGGCCCGCACGAAGACCACATGGGATTCGGCGAAGAGGATCCCGTAGCAGCGCGCAGCAACATGCTGCTCGGCGTCAAGCTCGGCATCCTGTCGGAAGTGATGCTCTTCGGCGCGCTCTTCACCGCCTACTTCGTGATCCGCTCAGAGAGCGGCGGCTGGCCACCGGCCGGCCACGCGCGGCCGGAGCTGCTGCTCCCGGGGATCAACACCCTCCTCCTGGTATCGAGCAGCTTCACGATGCAGTGGGCGGTGCGCGCGATCAGTCGCGGACAGGTGGCGACCATGCGGCTTGGGCTCCGCCTGACCCTCCTGCTGGGCGGCATCTTCATCCTGGTGCAGGGTTACGAGTTCGCAAACAACGGCTTCGGACTGGACGCTGGAGTCTTCGGCTCGACCTTCTACACGCTCACCGGGTTCCATGGCGCGCATGTACTGGCGGGGCTCGCATTCATCGCGATCGTCGCGACTCGCGCGCGCCGAGGACTCATTTCGCAGGAACATCACACCGCGGTCGAGGCGGCCAGCTACTACTGGCACTTCGTCGACGTGGTCTGGATCTTCCTCTTTTCGACCCTGTACGTCCTCTAGGCGTCGATCGTCAGCGCAGGATGGCGTCCAGGGCGGCCGTCAGTTCGTCGGGGTAGGCCATCCCCTCGAACTTTGCGGCAACCTTGCCGTTAGCGTCGACCACGAACACGTACGGCTCGGTGGGGAGACCCCACTCGGCCACGGCCTTGATCGGCTGCGGGTAGCCGTCCGCCCCAAGCTTCGGCTGGGTCCGGCCATCGGCGACCTGCAGGATGTACGGCTCGAGATGGATGAAGTTGACCCGACCGATGTAGTCGGGCGCGACCTGCTTGACGAGGTCGAGCGCGGGTCCGCACGTGCCGCTTGTGCAGAACGCCGGCGTGGCGAAGACGAGGACGAACGGCTTGTGAGCTGCGATCGCCTGCTTCACCGAGAAGGCGTAGAAAGCCGGATCCGGCTTTGAGTCCGTGGAGATCGCGGCGATCGCCGCAGGGTCGCTGGCACTGAGTGTCTCCGACGGAGGCGCATCGGCGCCGATTGCCGGCGTGCTTGTCTTGTCGCGCACCGAGAAGGTGACTCTGGCCGTCTGATCCGGCTTGCCTGGAAGGTGTCCGGTGACCTCCAGGCCCCAGTCGCCTGGATGCGCGAAGTCGGCGTAGGAGGTGTAGATCGCCTTCGAGTCGGGGATCAGCCAACGGAACGTGCCGGCAGCCTCGCCCGCGGGCGTGTCGGTGCTGGTGGCGAGCTCGTAGAAGCGCTCGTCGACTGTCACATCCTGCGCGGCGAGGGTTCGTCCGACGCCATCCTGGATGGTGATCATCACGCGGTTGCGGCCGGTCCCCAGTTCCGAGGAGACGATGATCGGGACGAATTGGGTGTTGGCCACCACCGATCCGCTGCCCGGCCAGCCGGGGTACTGCCCGCCGGAGGCGGAAGGCGATGAGCTCCCGCCGCTTGAGCCGTTCGAGCAGGCGACCAGCGCAAGGCCGATGACGATCGTCGCGGCCAGGCCGCGTCCGCTACTGGCTCTCAACCGTCGCTCCTTCGACTCTCCGTGCGGCGCGCTCGTCGGCCCGATGAGTGCGCCGCACGTCGGCTCGCTGCCATGCCGCGATGGCCAGGGTCATGGCTCCGAGCAGGATGACATCGCCGGCGCCCCACATCACGATCCCGGCGAACTGCTGGTCTGTGAAAGGATCCGGGCCCCAGGTCCGATCGAGGGTCGCATAGTGGGCGTACAGGACCGTTGGCGCGAAGTAGAGGACGAGGCCGACGGCCGTATTGAACGGCATCTGCGCGGTGAGGTAGACCATCCGCGCGACGGGGCCCAGGCGCCAGCGGATCGGGTCGGCGCCGATGACAGGCCACCAGAAGAGGAGCCCAGTCGCCAGGTAGAGCAGGTGTTCGAGGGAGTGGAGAGCTTCGTTCTCGAGTGCGGCGTTAAAGAGGGGGCTGAAATGGGTGGCCCACATGACGACCGCGAAGAGGGTCCAGCCGACCGGCGGCCACGAGATAACCTGCACGACGCTGGAGCGGAGGATCGGGAGGAGGAACGAGCGCCGAATCCTCGGCGAGGCCACGCGTAGGGCGAGCGTGGTCGGTGCGCCCAGGGCCAGGAGCGGCGGAGCCACCATGGCCAGCAACAGGTGCTGGACCATGTGCACGCTGAAGATGCTATCGGCGTAGACGTCGACCGCCGAGACGAGCGCGACGCCGATCACCGCCACCCCTGCCAGCCAGGCTGCCACGCGGAAGCGAGGCACCGGACTCGCCGGGTGCGCTCGATTGACGAGCCGCACCGCAAACAGGTACGCAGCGGTCGCCGCCACGATCCCGACCCACGGCAGCGGCTCGCCCGACCAGGCGGTGAAGATGGTTGCGAGGTTTGGTTCCGGACGCATAGCCCGCATCATACGGCCAGCCCAGCGCAGTGCCGTTGGGCGAGGGGGTTGGTGAACGATCAGCGTTCACAACGGCCAACTTCAGCCAGGATCGGAGCAATCGGGGCCGGATGTCAGGTCCAACATGGCGCTGGTGAACGCCTCGCGTTCGCGGCGGCCAAGATCCATTCATCGGCCTTGCCAACTTGGCAGTTATGAACGCTCAGCGTTCATGGGAGAGCGCGAACTTCTAACGGCGTCGTTGGGCTTGACAAGTAACTGAATGGTTACCTATCATGCCGCCGATGGATGACGTGTTCAGAGCCCTCGCCGACCCGACCCGCCGCAGCCTGCTGGACCAGCTGTTCAAGGAGGACGGGCAGTCGCTCAGCGCATTGGGGAAGCGGCTTCCAATGACCCGCATCGGGGTCATGAAGCACCTCCGCGTGCTCGAGGATGCGGGCCTCCTGACCACGAAGCGGCGTGGGCGCGAGAAGCTCCACTTCCTGAACCCCCTGCCGATCCGGCTCGTCCACGACCGATGGGTGAGCAAATACGCGGAGCCCTGGGCCGTCGGGCTGATCGGGCTGAAGAAAGAGATCGAGGAGGAACGCGTGGAAAAGGTGTTCGAGATCTACATCAAGACGACGCCGGAGCGCCTCTGGCAGGCGATCACCGACCGCGAGATGCGCAGCAAGTACAGCTTCGGGGTCGGCATCGAGTCGGACTGGACGGAGGGTTCGCACTACCGGGCCGGCCACGTCGCAGCGGGCGTTTCGATCTCAGCGGGCGACAATCTCGTGGTCGACCCTCCCAGAAAGCTGGTCCAGAGCTTCCACGCCCTGTGGGGCGAGGACGTCGTGGCCGAGGGGACCTCGCGCGTCACCTGGGAGATCGAGCCGGTCGGCGACTCCTGCCGCCTGATCGTTACCCACGATCAGCTCCGCGAAGGCGCGAACGAGCAGCTATACGGGGGATGGCCCATGATCCTGTCCGGTCTGAAGACGCTCCTCGAGACCGGCGAGCTGCTCACCACGCCCGGCTCGCTGATGTACGCGCAGATGACGCCGGAAACGGTGGCCTGAGATGACAGAGTCAACAACCCCACCGCGTCTCCGGTAGACTCGGCCACCCCCGATCAGGAGAACCCTTTCCCCATGACTTCCGCCACGCCCACCGCCGCCACCACGACGCCCGACTGGGATCGCGCACCCCTCGAACTGCCGCCTCGGACGCGGATCGAGATCTTCATCGTCGTGCTCCTGGGAATCCTGCTGGCCGCACTCGACCAGACGATTGTCGGCACCGCCCTGCCGGTCATCGTCACCGACCTGAAGGGCAATGACGTCTACACGTGGGCGTTCACCTCCTACCTGCTCACCGCCACCATCAGCGGCCCGATCTACGGAAAGCTCTCCGACCTCTTCGGCCGTCGAATCATCATCATGATCGGCGTCAGCATCTTCCTGATCGGCTCGCTGCTGTGCGCCACCTCAGGTCAGATGTGGCAGTTCATCGCCTTCCGCGGCCTCCAGGGCCTGGGCGCCGGCGCCCTCTTCCCGGTGTCGCTGGCGATCATCGCGGACATCTTTGCGCCGTCGGAGCGCGGCAAGTACCAGGGCTTCTTCGGCGCGGTATTCGGCCTCGCGTCGCTCATCGGCCCGGCCATCGGTGGGATCCTGACCGATACCGTCGGCTGGCACTGGATCTTCCTCGTCAATATCCCCCTGGGCCTGGTGGTGCTGTTCGTCATCTGGCGCACCCTGCCCACGCGCATCGAGAGCGGCCTCAAGCGCACCGTCGACTACCTCGGCGCGGCAGCCTTCGTCGCGGCCCTGGTGCCGATCCTGATCGGCCTCACCAATAAGCAGTTCGGCGAATGGACCGATCCCGACGTTGGCGGCCTCATCGCGCTGGGCCTTGGCCTGGCCGCGGTCTTCGTGTGGGTCGAGTCGCGCGCAGAGGAGCCGATCCTGCCGCTGGGCCTCTTCCGTATCCGCGCCTTCAGCGCCAGCGTCTTCGCGATGTTCTTTGCGATGATGGGTTTCTTCGCGGCCATCGTCTTCATGCCGCGCTGGTACCAGGTGGTGCAGGGTTCGTCCGCGACCGAGGCGGGGTACCAGATCCTGCCACTGCTTGGCGGGTTGATCGTGTCGGCCATCGTGTCGGGGCAGATCGTTGCTCGCACCGGGCGCTACAAGGAGCTGATCCTGGGAGCGTTGCTCATCCTGGCGGCTGGCCTCTTCCTGCTCACCAATCTGCGCACCGATTCGAACCCGCAGCTCGTCTGGCTGTGGATGGGGGTGACCGGCCTGGGGATCGGCCCGGCCTTCGCGGTCTTCACGCTGGCGGTGCAGAACAATGTGCCGGTGAACGAGCTGGGCACGGCGACCAGCAGCGTGACGCTCTTCCAGCAGGTGGGCGGCACGGTTGGCCTGGCGATCACCGGCACGATCTTCGGCACCAAGCTGCTCGAGGAGATGGGGCCGCAGATCGTTAAGGCAGGTGTGCCGCAGGAGGTTGCCACTGGGTTCGCCACCGGCGGCAGCAACACGCTGAACAACCTGTCGGGCGTGGGGGACCTTGGTGCCCGCATTCTCGCCTCGCTGTCACCAGACGCGCAGGCGCAGCTCAAGCCCTTCATCCCCGGCATCGTGCAGGGCATCCACAACGCGTTCTCGATCGCGACCGCCACGACCTTCTTCCTCGGGATCGGGGCTGCGCTGGTCGCAGCGTTGCTCGTCTTGTTTGGCCTTCCCGGCGGGCGGATGGGGGCGACCGCGGAGGCTGGTGCCCCTGTTGGAGCTTCGGCCGCGGAGGCGGCCGCGGAGGCGTAGGTTCGCGCACCGGTTCGAAATGCTGACCAGATTGGCCTTGTGACGGAGGAACAGCCCGTCCGAGGAGCTGCCCCGTCGTTAGGCCGACCTGCTCAGCCTCGGACCGACGCGGACCGGCGAACGCTGAGCGTTCAGATCGGCCAACTTCATGCCTGATCGTCGTTTCCACGCCCAATTCGGACGCCAACTGGGCGCTGGCGAACGCTGGGCGAGCACGGCGGCCAAGATCCGGTTGTCCGCGTGGCGACCGTGGCCGTTACGAACGCTGAGCGTTCACGGGCCTAACCCGGACGGTTGACGCGGAACCGGGCCGATCGCCGCGAGCGAGAAGCCGCAGGACCCCTCGGTCGCGGCAACCAGGGGCCCAAGGCCCGGCGCCATACCGGCCTCTCTTCTTGCCTGGTGCCGTTTGGCCTCAGCTCAGGCGGAAGCGAGCTTCTCCAACAGGCGATCCACGCGGTCGTACCCAGCGTTCATGAACTTCTCGCCGCCGTAGGCGATGAGCTGGTCGCGCTCCTCGGTCGTGTCGTACCGCATCGTGACCGTGAAGTGGGTCTGCTCGCCGCGATCCTCAAAGGTGAAGGTCTCGGTATGGACCTTGCCCCAGATCTCGAAGGTCTGGACGATCCGCTCGGGCGGGGTGACCTCGAGGTACTCGCCCTGCGAGACCGACTCGTTGCCTCCGGCCTTGGTGACGAAGCGCCAGCTGCCACCAGTTCGGACGTCCATTGTCTCGACCTCGGTGCCGGGGCCCCACCACTCGGGGATCAGGGTTGGGTCGGTGAAGGCCTTCCAGACCCGATCGCGTGGCGCGTCGAAGATGCGCTCGGCGTGGATCTCGCGCTCGGTGGGGGTAGTGATGGTGACGGCGGTCATTGGTCTTGTCCTTTCGTGTGTTCCAAGAGCTGTCCGAATCGGTCGAGTCGTTCGTCGCGCTGGCGCTGATAGGTCTCGATCCATGCCTCAACATCCTCGAGGCGTCGGGACCCGAGGCTGCATCGGCGCATCCGGCCCACCTTTTGGGTCGCCACCAGTCCGGCCTGCTCGAGCACGCGGACGTGCTTCTTCATGCCGGTGAGGGAGATGCCGAACGGCGTTGCGAGCTCCGTGATGCTCGCGCTGCCCCTGCCGAGGCGTTCGAGCACGGCCCTGCGGGTGGGGTCGGCCAGTGCGGCGAAGGTCCGGTCGACCGATGGATACTGAACCATGGAGTTCAGTATTGCACATCCATCCTTGCGTTGCAACGTCTCCCGCGAACGCTGAGCGTTCATATCGGCCAACTTCGCAGGCCCATGAGGCGATATCGGCGCAATATTGGCCGGTGTGAACGCTGAGCGAGCAAGGCGCCCAACATCAGGGCATTTCGCAGGACAACTTGGCCGATGTGAACGTTGAGCGTTCAAGCCAGGGTGGCGGTGGGACCCGGGCAGCCTGAAAGGAGATTCCATGGGCGACGTGACCTCCAAGGACGGGACAACCATCGTCTTCGACGAGCTCGGCGACGGGCCGCCGGTCGTCCTTGTCAGCGGCGGCTCCGTGGATCGCTCATCCAACGCCCCCCTGGCTGATCAACTGGCCAAGGACTTCACCGTCTTCAACTACGACCGACGCGGCCGCGGACCCAGCGGGGACACCCAGCCGTACGCGGTCCAGCGCGAGGTCGAGGACATCGAGGCGGTCATCGGTGCCGCAGGCGGATCCGCCGCGCTCTATGGGAGCTCCTCGGGAGCCGCACTGGCGTTGGAGGCTGCCATCGCCGGCGCCCCCATCACCAAGCTGGCGCTCTGGGAGCCGCCGTACATCCTGTCCGGGCGCCCGCACCCGCCCACCGACACCGCCAAGATCTACCGCGACTTCGTGGCGGCGGGTCGTCGCGGCGACGCAGTCGAGTTCTTCATGTCGAAGGTGGTCGGCCTGCCCGATGAATTCGTCGCCGGCGCTCGCAGCTCACCGTGGTGGCCGGCCCAGGAGGCCCTCGCCCACACCCTCGCTTTCGATGCCGAGATCATGGCCGACTACTCCCTGCCAACCAAGCGGGCGGCAAAAGTCACCATCCCCACACTGATCGTCGACGGCGCCGCCAGCTTCGGCTTCATGGCCGAAACCGCCGATGCGATGGCGCACGCCATGCCGAATGCAGAACGCCGCACCCTTGAGGGCCAGAGCCACGACGTGTCGGCCGAAGTGCTGGGTCCGGTGCTGAAGGAGTTCTTCGCCAGCTGAGGTTGCAGCGAGGGTCGTGTAACGCACCGGACATCGGCACAGTCAGCTGCGGTCTAGGCGCGAGTGAGCAACGCGCCTAACCTCTCTCGCAACGGGCTCCATCAATCAGTAGGAGGACAGAGGCCATGGGTTCACCACCAGGCCGCCAGGACATCCCTGCCGGCATCAAGGACAGCATGCGCGAGGTGCGCTTTACCTCGGCTGAGGGCGAGGGTTCAATCCGCTCGAAGCTCGGCCAGGGCGGGCCGATTGCCGTGCGACTGCGCATTTCGCCCGACAGCGACGTCGAAGGGCACTCGCTCGGCGACTCGGTTGTGCTGGCGATTGCCAAGTTCGACGACAACGACGTCGAAGGGCACGCACTCAGCATCCACTTCCCCGATGCCCGCCAGGCACGAGACTTCCGGAACGGGCTGATTGCCGCCGGTGCGCTGACGGCCACGCTGGCCCTCGGCGTCGGGCTCAGCCAATTGGCTCCGCAAGCCAACCTGGGGCAGACCCAGGCGGGAACCTCGACACCGAACAATGCGGTGTGGATCGACACCTCCGCAGGCCTGCGAGAGCAGAGCCTGAGCGCGGCGGGTGCCGGAGCAACGAGTGGATCCGCGACCCAGGCCCGCGAGGGCGGCGCGGCTGCACCAGCCGTGCAGATCCCGCATCAGGTCGCGCCCGCCGATGAGGGCGGCGCGGCTGCACCAACCGTGAAGGTGCCTCATCAGGTCCCGCCTGGCGACCGTTAGCCGTCAGTTCGACCGATGACGAAAGGCGCGCCGTTCGCGGCGCGCCCTTCGTCTGTCTGCAGAGCCCGGAGCCTTAGTGGCGGGCGAAGAAGATGAACTGCCGGAAGTTGCCGGTGGCTGAGTCGAGGGTGCTCATATCGGTCCAGGCGGCATTCGCGACGCCATCGGTCCCATACGAGAGCCCGATGTAGTCGCCGAAGAACGTCGCGCACGCATCACACCCAGTGGCGTGAGCCTTGAAGAACACCGAATGGGTGGGATCCGACGGAGCCGCGCTGAGCGTCGTCTTGACCAGTGAACCCGGCGTCCCTTCCGCGAGGGCGGTGTTGTAGGTCGCGCCGTTCGAGGCTCCACGGTCGTGGTACAGGATCCCGATGTGGCCGTTCGTGGGATCGACGTCGACCCACGGGAACCATTGGTCACCGGCGCCAGCGTCAACCTGCGTCGGGCCGCTCCAACTGGCGCCGCCGTTCGACGAAACCATCAGGAAGACGTCGCTGTTGGTGACCGGGTTGGCGGAGTCGTGGGTGCCGTTACGGTTGTCGCTGAAGACGAGATACAGCTTGCCATCGGTGGGACTGGCAACCATGTTGCCCACTCCCCAGACGCGAACCTGGTACCCGGTCAGCGTCTGACGATCGTCGACGTTCAGCGGATAGTCCCGCGAGCCATCCTCCAGGCCCACGATGGAGCTGGGGCTCGAGAAGGTCACCCCACCATCGGTCGACTTGACCATGAGGTACTGGTCCTGGCCAGTCTCGCCCGCCCCCTGGAGAGCGGCGTTCTGCTCGTTGATGAAGGCCACGTAGACGGTGCCGTCCGGGCCGACCGTCGGGCTGGCGCCCTGGTCCTGGTCGCACACGCCGGCGGGTCCATTGGCCTGGATCGAGCAAAGCGCCGAGTTGGATCCGGAGATCGCCTTGGGCTTGGTCCAGCTGAAGCCGCCGTCGTCGCTGTGGGCTTCGTTGATTGCGGATTGGAGGTAGGTGCCAGAGCTGGACAGGTAGGCCGCCCAGACCAGGTAGGTCCGACCGTAGTGCGGCGAGGTTGACGTGTTGTCGGTGACGATCCATTCCTTGTCGTTGAACAGCTGGAACTTGCTGAAGTCGCAGCCGACCCCATCGCTCACCGCCACCGGCTTGAGCCAGGTGACGCCGCCGTCGCGGGATGGGGAGACGATCACGTCGCCGTCGCACGCCTGGGTGCCGGCGGCATGCTGCAGCGAGTAGCTCAGCGAGGCGTGGATAGCCGTGCCGTGCTTGCGATCAAAGACGGTGACCGGGTCGCTGCCGGTCTTCAGTGGCTTCTCGATCGACATGTTGCCGGTCGACCATGAGGCTCCGCCGTTGACCGTCGTGTAGTACTGGTCGCAGCAGGAGCCGTAGTCATTCGAGCTCGCGGTGATGTTGGCCGGGTTGGCTGGATTGGCCTCGACATCGGGCTCGTTGTTCGGGAATGGATCGTCGCAGTCGAGCTTCGTGTTGGCGCCGCCGCTCAGGGCGGTGCACTCGAACACTGCGTGCGGACCGTGCTGCTTGTCGCCGCCGGCCACGCTGGAAGCGACCGTGCGCTTGTGAGCCATCCCGCCATCAGGCAGGGGATCGCGCGCAACGACGCTGGTCGTCAGCGCGAGTGAGGTCAGGACCGCCATGAGCGATAGGAGCAGACGTCGATTCATGCCAGGGGACTCCTCTTCGGGTTCCCTAGGGTGCGGGATGTTCGGCTCGGTGTCGAGCGGGGAAGCCAGTTTCGGTGCGGCGGCGCACCACGCCGGGGAAGCAGGCGCCTGATATGAACGCTGAGCGTTCATATCGGCCAACTTCACGGACCCGGGGGCGATTTCGAGTCCCAACCTGGCCGCGGTGAACGCTGGGCGTGTAGGGCGGCCACGATCCGCCCTGACCGCGAGCCAACTTGGCCGATGTGAACGCTGGGCGTTCACGATCGGGGCGAATATTCCGGGAGCCGCGGCAGAGTGTCACCCCTCTGGCGGAGGCCCCTCATCGGCGTCAGCAGCTGGCTCCGGGACCGCATCCTTGAGGTGGCTGAACTCCACGATCGTCGGGACACCATCGCGTTCCTTCCAGCGTGTCTCCAGGCGGATCTCCGTGCTTTCGCCGACCAGGTGCAGGACGACCAGGAAGCCCGTCGCGGCATGCTCGACCGATTCGACGGTGGCCTCGGTCAGCGGCATCGGCAGCATGGCGACCAGGGGACCGAGGTTCGAGCGCAGCTGGCTGCTCATCTCCTCGGCAGCCTTCCCGATGTCGCCGGCGAGGAGCGCATCGCAGTGCGCCTGGGCATGCTCGCGGACGATCGCTTCATCCATCAGCGCTAACCCTACCCGGTTGTGGTGACGCCGTACTGCCGCCGGATCGCGATGTAGTCGGCGTCGCCGGCTGCCGCAGCGTCATGCTGGTCGCGGAAGTAGCCCTCCATGCCCGATGGCACGAACACGTGGAGCAGCCGACCGCCGGTGGGGCCAACCTCGAATCCGTGGATGGTGCCCATCGGGCCAAAGACGATGCCTCCCGCCTCGACCTCGTGCGATGCGTCGCCGACCTGGAAGGTGACGCGGCCCTCCATGACCACGAAGATCTCGCTCTCCCGGCTGTGGATGTGCGCGCTCGCGCCGTTCCCAGGGTCATGGCGAGTCTCCAGCACCGTCACCGTGCCGTCGCTCTCCTCGGCCGCGATCTTTATGACCGCGGCCCAGTCCTCGAACTTGAGTAGCTCCCCGTCGCCGGGCGCAACGATCTTGGCTTCCACCGATACCTCCCGTTGTAATTTCCCGATATGGGGCTCTCCGTAGCCTACCCCGCTGCCCGCTCTCCGGGCCTCCGGAGCCGCGAACGCTGGGCGTTCATATCGGCCAACTTCATGGCATCTGGGAGCGAATTCGGGTCCCAACCTGGCTGAGGCGAACGCCAGGCGAGCATGGCAGCCAAGTTCTGTACTCACGGCGAGGGAACCTGGCCGATGTGAACGCTGGGCGTTCATGCGGCATCCAGCTGCCACGCGGCCGATGCGATCGCCCTTGACGGGGCCATCACATCTGATCATGGTGGTTGCCCATGAGAACGGTGACGGCGATGCACCTGCGTGCCAAGCTCGGCGAGATCCTGGATGCTGCCTCGGCGGGGGAGCGGATTGTCATCGAGCGCGACCATCGGCCTATGGCCCTGCTGGTCCCCTATGAGGATGCCGCTCGGCTCAACCCTGACGAGCAGGAGCGCGTTGCCCGCCGGCTGGCTGCCCTGGACCGCCTGGCGGCCCTGGGCGAACGCATCGCCCGCGACTACCCGGTGCCGCCGGGCTTTCCCGATGCGGTGACCCTCATCCGACAGGACCGCGAACGGGACGACCTCCCTCCTACCGACCAGCCTGGTGGCTGAGCCGAGCGTGAAGCTCGTCATTGACGCCTCGGTCGCGGTGGCCCTGGTCCTGCGCGAAGCAACCGCGGGACAGGTTACTGCGGCATTGAGCCGAGCTCAGACGGTCCGCGCCGACCTTCTGGTGCCATCTCTCCTTTGGCTGGAGGTCATCAACGCACTCGGTCGTGGGCGTCGGCTGGAGCCTCCTGCAATCCTCGAGGCAGTCGCTGAGCTCGATGCGCTCGAGCTCGAGACGGTCGACCTGGACAGGCCGATGCTTCTGCTCGCCCTCGACGCGGTCGCCCGCCATGGCCTGACCGCTTATGACGCGGCCTACCTCGCGCTGGCCGAATGGGCCGATGCCGAGCTGCTCACCGCCGATGCCCGCCTGGCCGCTGCAGCTGGGGACCGAGCGATGCTGGTCGGCGGCAACCAGCCACCAGACGTGGTGGCTGAGACCCCCGAGTCGTACGGCACGAGCTGGGCCGATTGGCCCGGTGCGGCTGCCTACCTTCGCCAGCTCCGCGTCCGCGTGCTTGAGCCCTCGCCCTAGACCGATGAGTTCTCGCACCGTTCTAGGTTGTATGGGCGTCTAAGCCCGATGGCACGGTCGGAATAATCGAGGCATCGGCCACGAAGAGCCCATCGGTGCCGTGCACGCGGCCGGCGGCATCCACCACTGCCCCGGCATCGGGCCAGGGTCCCATGGCGCAGGTGCCGACCACGTGGGGGACCGAGTAGCCCTCGCGCAGGATCATCTGGCGCAGCTCGTCCGGATCGGTGATCTCGGGCGACGGCGGGTCCGAGCACGGGGATGGTTCCCGATGAACTCGGTCCTACCCGCTCCTGCGCGCCACGTGGAGGTGCATCGGGCCGGTCAGGCCCTTCAGCTCCACTGGACCGATCGCCGTGAACTCGGCACCCGCTCCTGCCGATGCATCGACGACGGCCTGGCTGACAACCACCTCGCCCGGCCGCGCGTACTCGGCGATGCGCGACGCGACGTTCACGGTCTGACCGTAGTAGTCGCCCTCCTGCATGACCACCGGCCCGGCGTGGAGGCCCACGTGGGCAGGCGGCAGGCCGGCATCGGTCACGCCGGCGGCCATCTCGAGGGCCGCCATGACCCCGGGGCCGGGATCGCGGAACCAGAACATGACACCGTCGCCCAGCCACTTCACCGCTCGACCACCGTGCTCGACCGAGGTCCGTTGGACGAGCCGCCCCAGTTGATGCGCCAGCTCGGCGGCAGCTTCGTCGCCGCGCTCGGCGGTGAGTCGGGTATATCCGGTGATGTCGAGGAAGCACATGGCCGGTGGGCGATCGGCCAGGTTGTAGAGGCCGGCCTGTGCCAGGTCGTGCTCGAAGCCCTCGAGGATGTTCGCCGTCCAGGCGTGCATCTGCTGGCCATGGTAGATGGCCAGCAAGGCCTGGTCCGATGCGGCTCCGGTCCGCCCGGCGGCCGCTTCCGCGACCGCCCCGATCTCGGCCCCGCTGACCCCCGGCCGTTGCGCGACTGGCGCGATGACGAACCGCCGGAAAGCGTCCGCATCGGCGGTGGTGGTCCGGCGCAGACTCTCGCCCATCGTGCGCAGCCCGCGTTCGACGGCGGTCGGCGAATACCCGCTCGCGAGTTGCCCTTCGATCAGCGGCACGATCCGCAGCTCGTTGTCGCGAACCAGGTCAGTGGGGCGGGGAACCGCCGAGCCGATGGCCTCGCGGATCACCATCAGGATCTCCACCGGGATGCCGGTGCTGGCGCTCAGCTCCTCGAAGGTCTGGCTGCTCAGGGCGGCGAACATGTCGAACCCCGGGTTATCCAGGAAATCCAGCGACAGGCGCCCGGTCTTCATTTCGGCCGCCAGCGCGTCCAATGGCAGGCCGCCGGCGAGCAGGTCTCGCACCACGCCCATCTTGCGGATGTCGGCGTTCGTGAACCGATCACCCGTCCTGGAGCCGAGGACCTCGAGCTCCACAATTCGGTTCAGCTGGTCGAGGCTGATCCCGGCGCGCACCGCTGCTTCGGCCCGGGAGTAGTCAACCACCCGGTAACTCTACGCCGTGGAGGCGGCGATCAGCTCCGCGAGCCGCTCCGCGATCATGATCGTGGGCAGGTGCGTGAACCCCGACGGCACGCTCGGCATCATCGAGGCATCGGCCACACGGAGCCCATCGGTGCCATGCACGCGGCCGGTGGCATCCACCACCGCCCCGGCATCGGGCGAGGGTCCCATGGTGCAGGTGCCGACCACGTGCGGGACCGAGTAGCCCTCGCGCAGGATCATCTGGCGCAGCTCGTCCGGATCGGTGATCTCGGGCGACGGCGG
Source organism: Chloroflexota bacterium (assembly GCA_039932375.1). Taxonomy (GTDB): domain Bacteria; phylum Chloroflexota; class Limnocylindria; order QHBO01; family QHBO01; genus CF-167. The sequence goes on from JBDTQD010000001.1 coordinate 86,298, forward strand.
GTCCGAGCACAGGCGCCGGATCTCCGGGCTGGCCGCGACCTCCCGCACGCGCCGATACCCCTCGACCAGCCGCGCCAGGTCGGCCGGATCCTCCAGGTGGGGGAGGGTGATCCGTGGCGGATCGATTGGGTCGGCTGACCGCAGCCGGACGTGGCCCCGCGAGCGTGGCATGAGGAGCACCACCTCGATCGTCAGCTGGGGCGGGTTGTCCGGGGTATCGGGATCGCTGACCCAGATCATCAGGTCGGGCGGGGCATCCGGCCGCGCGCCCGCGCTGCGCCAGGTGGCGACCGAATGGAGCAGGGGCGCACTCCGGGCCTCGCCGCGGTAGCCGAGGTCGACGCCCTCAACCGCGGGGTGATCGGCCAGGTTGGCTCCCACCCCGGGCAGGTCCACCCGCACCGGGATACCGGCCTCGCGCAGGTGCTCCGCCGGCCCGATCCCCGAGCGCATGAGGATGAGCGGGCTGCCGTAGGTCCCGGCGCAGAGCACGACCATTCCTGCGCCGATCACCGTGCCGTCCAGCAGCCTGACGCCGATGGCTTTCGTGCCCTCGAACGCGACCTGGTCCACCTGCGTGTCCGACCGGATGGTGAGGTTCGACGGCGTGCGACCGAGCGGCAGGTAGGCCGATGCCGTGGTCACCCGCACGCCGTCGCGCGAGTTCATCGGCATGCGCCCAACGCCGATCGCCCCGGGTGCGTTGTGGTCCTCGACCGGCGGGAAGCCGGCCGTTTCGAGCGCATCGACGACCGCGGCGTGGATATCGGTCCGGGGGATGTCTGGGTATCGGGTCACCGGGATAGGCCCCTCCTTGCCGTGCCAGGGCTGGTCGCCAAAGTCGAGGTCTGCTTCCAGGCGATTGAAGGTTGGGAGGACGTCGTCCCAGGCCCAGCCCGGGTTGCCGA
>JBDTQD010000002.1:0-65707 GCA_039932375.1 Chloroflexota bacterium
CTGCGACCTTCGGCTCCGGAGGCCGACGCTCTATCCACTGAGCTACCGGCGCGCGATACGCCGGCTGGATCATAACCGCCCCTCCCCGGACAAGGAGAAGGCCCCTCCGAAGAGGGGCCTTCCGTTGCTGCCGGATTCGCTAACCGCAAGGGCATCTTTCACGAGCGGTTTCCCGCTCTACCCTTACCCAAACCTACCCATGGCCTTGCGATCAGTGGTGAATCGCTGCGCGAACAGCCCCAAAAGGATACCTGACAGGTCGGGTATGGGTCAATGGCTGGGGGCTAAGAATCGTTTACATTCCGAAGCGCTTTTGAGGCCGATTGAGCGCGATCAGCCGCCGGATTCGATCGTCACCGACTCGATGATCACGGGCTCGACCGGCACTCCATCCTGCGGATTGTTCACCGGCACGGCGCCGATGGCGTCGATCACTTCGGTTCCGTCGACGACCTTGCCAAGGATCGTGTAGTAGGGGCGCAATCGGCCCACCAGGTTGTCCAGATCGATGAAGAACTGGCTGCCATTGGTATCGGTGCCACCCTGGATCTCCCCAGTCACCGGGTCGTATTGCATGGCATTGGCCATCGCCACCGTATACCGGTCATAGGACAGCGCCGCGTCGGGCAGCTCGACCTCGAACCCGTAGCCCGGTCCGCCGCCGCCGCGCCCCTCGAACGGCTTCCGATTCGTGCGCGTCTGCGGGTCACCCGCCTGGATGAGGAACCCGGCAAGGACGCGATGGAAGCTGATCTGGGCGTAGAAGCCGCAGCGCGCGAGCGCCACGAAGTTCGCCACCGCGATCGGCGCGGCCTTGGGCAGCAGCTTGATCGTGAATGAGCCCTTGTTGGTCACCACCACGGCCCGCGCGGCATCGGCCAGGATGGCGGTCGCCTGCGCAGCCGTCGGTGCCGACTTCGGGCATGAGGCCAGGTTGACGCTCGGCGCGGGTCCTGGGCTACACGCGACGAGCGTGCAGACGAGGAGCAGCGCCGACACATGTTGGAGGCGTCGCATCAATGAGCGTTGGGCAACGATCGTCCGAGGAAGCCAAGCACCCATCTGGAGTATTCGGTCGAGCAGGTCTCGATCGACTTCATGTGTCCCGCACCCGGGCATGTCTCCAGCTCGGCTGTCGCTCCATCCTCGCGCGCGGCTGCCACCAGCTCGGCAGGATCGTTGCGCCCGATCGCGTCATCCTTCCCCGCCGCGATGATCAGCACCGGCCGCTTCCCGTAGCGCCCGATCGCCTGGACCGGGTCGGCAACCGTCATGTCCTCGCCGGTCCTCAGCAGGCCGCCGAGCAGGATTGACCAGGCGCCCGGCAGGGCAAGCGGGTAGCCGTCGCGCTGGAGCTGCGCCTGCAGGGCGTTCGCCAGGGTTGCGTGCGTCGAGTCAAGGATGACGGCGCTCACTCGGTCGTCGGAAGCTGCCTCCTCGATCGCCGCAGCGCCACCCATCGCCACCCCGAGCACCGCGATCGAGCCCGGTCGCTTCTTCGCGGTCCAGGCGACGACTGCTTTCAGGTCGTCCGATTCCCGTACGCCCAGCGTGGAGAGGCTGCCCGAGCTCTGGCCGTGATTGCGAAAGTCGAAGAAGACGAGGTTGTAGCCAGGGTGCAGTGGCTCCGCCCAGGCGAGCATCTCGCTCTTGTTGCCGTCGTCGGAATGAGCGAGCACGACGGTCGGGGCAGCCGCTGCCTGGTTTCCGGCAGGCACGAACCAGCCCGCGAGATGGGTCCCGTCGCTGGCCGTCAGCTCCGTGCCGGCGGCCTGCCCCTGCTCCGGACAGTTGTTACGATCTGCGTACTGGTCGAGGTCCTGGTCGGTGGCGATGTCGTAGTTGATCGCCTCGTATGACCAGCCGAAGGCGGATGCCGGGGTGCGGCAGTCGCCGGCGCGAGAGTGGGCCCCGAATACCAGCGATCCCTGGTAGCCGACGACGGCCAGGTAGACGACCAGGAGGACCAATGCCAGCGCCATCGTGAACGAGACCCAGCGCCAAATTGCTGTGCGGCGGGCGGACCGAGGGTCTGGTGGCGGCTCGTACGGCACGGGCCCGAGTATACGGTGGTGCCTTCGAGACTGGTCCCCTACAATCCGGGCCCGTGAGTAACCCAAAGGTCACCAAGCCGGCCTCGCGCACCGTTGCGCCCAGGCAACGTGGACACTCGTTGGCGCCCGAACATCTCGGCGAGAGCGGGGGAGCGGCCACCCTCGTGGCGGCGATCGGAGGGATGTCCATCTTCATCGGCGCCGTGGGCGTGATGGTGGGTGGCCTGACCCTCCCGGGCAGCTACGCTGGATCCACCCCGCCGCCGAACCTCGGGCGGCTGGAGACCATGCAGGTGGCAGGTGGAATCGCGCTGCTGGTGCTCGGCATCCTGATCGTCGCCAGCACCGCCGCCCTGCTCGCCAATCTGCCGCGCAGCCGGGCACTCGCGACCGGCACGTCGGCGATCACGGCGCTGCTCGCCGCCGCCGGCTTCGTCCTGCTTGTGGGCGCCACGCGTCGCGACCCGGTGCTCCTTGCCGCCCTGGGCGTTGCCTTCGCCGCCTTCGGCGGCGCGGCGGTCGTCCTCGCGCGGCTGCGGCGCTAACCCCCCCGCCGGCGCGCATGGCGCGCTCGCCCCGATTGGCCGTCGCCGTTCTGCTTGCCGCTGGCTTCGTGCTTGTGGTGGCTGCCGCCGCTTGCGTGGCGATCGGACTGCTGAACCCGCAGCTGATCAGCGATCAGCTTCCCCCCGATGCCGCCATCGATGCCCCGGCTGTCGGTGGGGCGGCGGTCGCGCTGGGGATCGCCACCGGGCTCCTGGGGGTCATCCACCTGGGGACCGCCGTCGCACTGTGGCGACGTGTCAGCATCGCAGCGACGGTTGGGGTGGTGCTGGCGGCGCCGATGGCGATCCTCTCGTTCGGGCTCGCAATCGCCGCGCTGGTCAGCATCGCATCGGGAGCTGCCCCGGCGATCATCATGCTGCCGGCTTCGGTCGGGCTCGCAGCGGCGGTCCTCGGCTACGCCGCCGCCACGATCGCGATCATGCGAGCCAGGGCGCCGGTGATCTGAGGCTGGGGAGCGCCCTGCTATACTCCGCCACCGTCGCTCCCGCGGGCCCGTGGTGTAGCGGCCCAACATGCCAGCCTGTCACGCTGGAGATCGCCGGTTCGAATCCGGTCGGGCCCGCCATTGGCCCATCAGATCGCCGGGGCGGCACTCTGCGCAGCCAGGTGCATCTGGTGGTGAGCCAGGATCACGTCCACCGCCTCGCCAACGTCGTCGGTGACGGTGAAGATGGTCAGGTCCTCCGGGCTGACCTTGCCCTCCTTGAGCGGCGTGGAACGCATCCAGTCGAGCATCCCGCTCCAGTACTTGGTTCCGAAGAGGACCACTGGGAAGTGCTGGACCTTGCCGGTCTGGATCAGGGTCAGCGCCTCGAACAGCTCATCGAGGGTGCCGAAGCCGCCCGGAAAGATGCAGAACGCCTCCGCATACTTCACGAACATCGTCTTGCGCACGAAGAAGTAGCGGAACTCCATCCCGAGCGTGACGAACTCGTTCAGCCCCTGCTCGAACGGCAGCTCGATGTTGCAGCCCACCGACACCCCGCCCCCGTCGCGAGCCCCCCGGTTGGCCGCCTCCATGATCCCGGGGCCGCCGCCGGTGATGATGGCGTAGCCCTGCTTGGCCAGCCGCCGCGCCAGGCTGCGCGCGGTCCGGTAGTACGGGTCGCCGCGCCCAATGCGGGCCGAGCCGAAGATGCTCACCGCCTTGCCGATGCCTGCCAGGGCGTCGAAGCCCTCGACGAACTCGCCCATGATCCGCAACGCACGCCACGTATCGGTCTTCAGGAAGGATGCGTCGTCACCCTCCTGGAGGAGCTGCTGGTCCTCGGTCGGGCGCTTTTCCGCGCCGCGCATGACCACCGCTCCGCTTCGGTGCGGCTCATTTCGTGTGCTGGTCATGGGGTACCTTTCTCGCTCGACAGGTCCGGCCTCGGATGGTAGGGTGAGGCATCGTTTCGTGCGGGTCGCGACCGTGTCCATCGCGGCAGTCGCCTCGGCAGTCGCCTCGGCGGGACCCAAACCCAACCCGCTAGCTCGAGGATTCTATTGCCGGAGCTCCTGCGCCGCACTTCGCTGCGAATCATCGTCGCTGCGCTCGTGATCGGCCTGCTGGCCCCGCTCTCCGCCCGATCCGCGACGCCGCTCTCGCTTGCCTCGGAGCACCTGATGGCAGCCGCTGACCAGCCATCCAACTTCGCCGCCCGAGCTGCGGTCGAGGGCCGGGAACGATCCGCGGCACTGTCGCTGGCCAACGTCACGCCCCCGAGCGGCCCTGAGACGCTCGGCGACAACGCCGCGCTGGCCAAGCCGCCGAGCGCCCCGATGCAGGCGACCCTGTATCGACGCGCCAGTGCCGCCAAGAGCGTGGCCGCGCCGACCGGTGGCAGCGCGATCAGTGGCAAGGCAACCTGGTATTGCTGCACGCTCGGCTGGAGCGGCCAGGCCGTGGTGGCGCTGCCGGGGCCACTCGGCGGCCATTACGACGCGCCGCCCGCCGCTCATTTCGTGACGATCTGCGCCGATCGGTGCGCCGTCCTCCCGGTGGTCGACTACTGCGCCTGCTACTGGGGCACAGCCAGCCAGAAGGTCGCCGACCTGTCGCCGGAGGCCTGGGCCGCCATCAGCGACAAGAGCCGCTCGCTGGGGGTGCTGAGCGTCACCGTCCACCTCGGCGGCTGACCCGCGGCTAGCGCGTGTAGGTAAGGATCGCGAAGCCCGCGACCAGGATCAGCGCCACGAAGATCACGATCAGCCTTGCGCCCCAATTGGTGCGGCGCCCCGGGAGTGGCTGGTATGGGCGGCCTCGACGCTGCGAGCGGCGGCTCATCTGCTCAGCGGCCCCATTCGCGACGGAGCAGGAACGGGGTCGTCAGCGCCTCACGCGTGCCGACCGAGCGAAGCTGCTTGCGCACCCGCTTCAGCAGCTTGCCGTGGTACGTGCCATCTCCGTATGGCTCGTGCAGGCGGGCGACGTCCCAGTCGTGCGTTCCCGCCACCGCGGAGGGCGGGAGGTATCGGTCCAGAACGGCCTTCGCCTCGTCGATCGCCACGAAACGGCGAGCCCGATTGGCGTTGTCGAGCATGGTCAGCAAATCGGCGAAGCTGGCCTCCAGGTCCGTCACCAGGGTTGACAGCCGCTCCATGGTGCCCGGCATGCGCTCCTGCTTGAAGAGGCCTCCGAGGAGCGCCTTGCGGTCTTCCTCGCCCACGTCGGAGAGGGCGGCTCGCAATGCGGGCACGCCCGCCCCGGGGTCGGCAGGGGGCACCTCGTAGTCGTACAGGTGGACCATCACGAAACTAGTCCTCGAAGCCGCCGAAGTTCCAGCCGTCCATCCGCGGCGGCTGGATCCCGATCTGGGTCAGGATGGTGGCAACGTGGGCCCGATGCTCGGTGGGGTGGTTGATCGCCTGGACCAGCACGACCGATGCCGGCACCTTGTCGTCCTCGAGCCGGAGCACGGCGTCAGGGGCGATCCCATCCGCAACTTCGACGAGCCGTTCCCCTGTGAATCGGGCGCGCTCCAGAAGCGCATCGATGCCCGGCCATGGACCGGGGATCTCCCAGCGGACCGGCGGGACCCAGCCGGTGAGGTGCTTGACGTAGCTGCTCTCCCCGCGCACCAGGTGCACAAGCGTGTGGCCGAGCTCCCCGTAGGTGCCGTCCACCGATGCCGCACGCTGCTCATCGGTCAGGTCGCGGCATGCCTCGAGGAGGCGCTCATTGGCCCACAGGTTGTGGCGAAACATCTCGGCGAGGGTTGTGGTCATGCGGCAAGTATCGCGCCCGAGGAGCCGACCGGTACAATCGGCCGGCATCCATGGAGGAGGACCCCGTTCGCATGCTGCTCGACGGCAAGAAGCTGCTCATCACCGGCGTCCTGACCGACGACAGCATCGCCTTCAGCATTGCTCGGGTCGCCCAGGAGGCCGGGGCGGAGATCCTGCTGACAGGCGCTGGACGTGGGATGAGCCTGACCCAACGCGTGGCGAGGAAGCTCCCCATCACGCCGGACGTGCTGGAGATGGACGTCAACAGCCCCGAGCAGATCGAAGCGGTGGCGGCGGACGTGACCCGACGCTGGGGACGGCTGGATGGCGCGGTGCATGCCATTGGCTTCATGCCCCAGGACGGGCTCGGCGGCAACTTCCTGAACACGCCGTGGGAGAGCGTGGCACTTGGCTTCCAGACATCGGCCTTCTCTCTGAAGGCGATGAGCGCAGGCCTGCTGGAGCCAATGAAGGCCGCCGGCAAGGCCTCCGTCGTGAGCCTCACCTTCGACGGGCGCTTCGCCTGGCCGATCTACGACTGGATGGGGGTCGCAAAGGCGGGCCTCGAGGCGACCACCCGCTACCTTGCCCGCGACCTCGGCGAGTTCGGGATTCGCGTGAACACGGTCAGCGCCGGGCCGATCCGCACCATGGCAGGGAAGAGCATTCCCGGCTTCGACCAGATCGCCAATACCTGGCTGAAGCGCGCGCCGCTGGGCTGGGACATGAACGACGCCACCGCGGTCGGCCAGATGTGCTGCTTCCTGCTCAGCGACTGGTCAGCCATGACCTCGGGCGAGCTGATCCACGTGGACGGTGGCTACCACGCGATGGGGACCGATATTCGCCGCTAGGCCGGCCTATTCCGGCGGCAGCTGCACGATCCCGATGATGTTCCCCTCCGAGTCCCGGAACCAGGCGGCCCGGGTCGGCCCCGTCGTCGCGATCGAGTCGACCGTCTTGAGGTTGGGGAAGTCGTAGTCTTCGAAGACCACGCCGCGTCCCTTCAGCTCACGTACCTCGGCCTCGATGTCCGGCGTCGCGAAGCCCATCAAAGTGTTCGGCGACTGACCCGCGTTGGGGGTCGGGTAGATGATGAAGCGGGTTCCTTCGGCGGCGTCATACATGAGGCCGCCGGGTAGCTCCCGGATCGGCTTGAACCCCAGCATCGCCTCGTACCACTGCCGTGCCCGACCGAGGTCGGCGGCAGGGATGGTGGCATGAATACGACGCTGAGTGAGCACTGGCGACCTCCTGGTCCTGCTACGCGTTTCCGGCCTGCTGCTGCGCCCAGGCCAGGTTGACGTTGAACGGGGTGGTTCCCAGGACCCGATCGCCTGCCCGCAGCTCGATCCGGTGCCGTCCCAGCTCGCGGATCTGCAGTCCCTTCACATCGGCCACGATGTTGGCCGTGGTGGTGTTCGGCGGGACCTCCATCGTCATCGTCGGCGGACTCTGCAACAACGGCTGGCCCGATGGTGATACGACCTGCAGGCTGAGCGCGTGCGTTCCCGGATCCGCCTCGAGCACTGCCACGATGAAGAACTGTCCATGGACCGATGGCAACCGACTCACCGTGATCTGCCCGAAGATGCCGATGGCGCTGATCTTGCCGTCCTGGGCGGTGATGGCGTGGTCGCAGATGACCAGGCTGTGGAGCTCGAGGCGCGTGTCCGCCATGGGCCGAGTATAGGCGCGAGCCGACGGTCGCCTATCGAGCTTCGAGGAGGCGCAGGCCGGCTTCCACCAGGCCGACGATGGGGAGCTCGGCGAGCTCGGCGCGGGTGAACCAGGCCGCCGCATCGGTCGAGCCGTTCGTCTCGTCGCGGAGGTCTCCGCCGGTCGCCCGCACGCGGTAGATGACCTGGATCGCGTGGAATTCTCCCCCGCCGTTGCCGTCCGCTGTCGTTTCGGCGCGGACCCAGGACTCGACGCCTGCCAGCGAGATGATCTCGCCGGTCAGCCCGGTCTCCTCGTCCAGCTCGCGCAGGACCGCCGCACCGAGATCCTCGCCGAAGTCGACGCCGCCTCCGGGGAGTGTCCACTGTCCGGGTTTGACCTCGCCTGGAGAGAGTCGGCAGAGGAGGATCCGCCCGGCATCGTCCAGGCACAGCGCGTAGGCCGCCACTCGGGTGACCCTGCCAGGCCTCTCGTCATCGACGTACAGGTCGGGGTCCAACAGCCACGCGAGCTCGCCGGCACGCGGCTCGGGGACGCCGGGAAACTCGACACAGGCGAGGCCAGCCTTCCGCATGCGGACGGAGGCGGCGCCGGTGAGCAGGCTGACGGCGCTCGACAGGTCGGGCTCGTGACCGACGAACATCACCCTGCGTGCATCGGGGTGCGCCGCCATGGCACGCGCCAGGTCGCCCCACCCGGCACCTGGACGGAGCCGATCGTCCTCGACCGGAGATTCCCGCAGGCCCATGCCCGCCACGAACAGGTCGGCCGTGCGTCGTGCGCGAGGCAGGGGCGACGTCAGGACGAGGTCCGGGCGCAGGTTCAGACGGCGCCAGAGCGGCGCGGCTGCCTGCAGCTCGGCGACTCCCTCGGCGGTCAACTCCCGCGCGTCGTCATCCGACGCGCTCGAGTGGTGGCCTGCGGCGCCGTGCCGCAGGAAGTAGAGGATCACCGTTGGTCGGGCTGCGGCGCCGGCTCGGTCCGAATCTTCCAGAACGAGTCCTTGAGCGCGATCCTGCCGTCGCGGAAAGTCCACAGGTCGCAGCCGCGGACCTCGAGCCGCTCGCCGGCGGTCGTGGTGCCGCGCAGCGTCCACTCCGAGGCGCCGCGATCGCCATCGACGAAGTGCTCGTCCTCCTGGTAGCGAACGTCGGGGATGCCGCTGAATCGGGCGGCGAATCCATCGCGGATCGCAGCCTTCCCCACGAAGCGGGTCCCGTATGCCTCCGTGCCGCGCGGAGATTCATACACGGCGTCGTCGGCGAAGTGCGACAGGATCGCGTCCAGATCGTGCGCGTCGAAGCCGGCGGCAACGGTCCGCAGCACCTCCACCCGGCGGGCGTGTTCGTCCACCCGTCAGTCCGGGAATGCCTCTGGTCCGCGGTCGGCGAGCTCACGAGCGTGCGACTCGGCATCGGCATCGGACGGCGGCAGCCACGAGAAGGGGTAGCGCGGATCGTCAAGCTCGCCGGCTTCGCGAGTCAGGCGAAGCGGGTGGAATGTGTCGATCATGACCGCTAGCTCCTCGGTCGACTCCTTGCCAATGCTCGCCTCCACCGTTCCGGGATGCGGCCCGTGCGGGATGCCGGCGGGGTGCACCGTGAACGAGCTGATCTCCACCCCGCGGCGGCTCATGAAGTTGCCGGCCACGTAATAGATGACCTCGTCCGAGTTGATGTTCGAATGGTTGTACGGCGCCGGGATGGCGAGCGGGTGATAGTCGAACTTGCGCGGCACGAATGAGCAGACCACGAAGTTACGCGGCTGGAAGGTGAGATGCACCGGCGGCGGCTGGTGGATGCGCCCGGTGATCGGCTCGAAGTCGGCGATGTTGAAGGCGAACGGGTACAGGTACCCGTCCCAGCCGACCAGGTCGAACGGGTGAAAGGCGTAGTGGTAGGCGGTGATTCGGCCCCCCTTCTTGACCTCCACCACGAAGTCGCCCGACTCGTGGTGCGCCTCCATCTCGGTCGGTGGCCGGATATCGCGCTCGCAGTACGGGGCGTGCTCGAGCATCTGCCCGTACTCGTTGCGGTAGCGCTTGGGCGGCTCGATGTGGCTGGGGCATTCGAGCCACAGCAACCGCTGCTCATCGGCGCCGGGGATGACCCGGTAGGTGGTCCCGATGGGGATGACGAGATAGTCGCCCGGCCCGTACTCGATCGGCCCGAAGACCGTCTCCAGCGTGCCGTGCCCCTCGTGGACGTAGTACATCTCGTCCATCTCGCCGTTGCGGTAGAAGTGCTCCATGGCCGATGCAGGGCGGACCACGCCAAAGGTGACATCGGCGTTGTAGAAGAGCGGGACGCGACCACCCACTGCATCGCCGGCGATCGGCACGCCGGTGGAGTTGATCAGGTGATGACGGTGGGGCCCGGCCTCGTCATCGGTCCATGGCTGGAGGCCGACGTCGCGGACCTTCTCGATCCGGTTGGTCTGGGTCGGGGGCGTGTGGTGGTAGAGGAGGCTCGCCTTGCCGGAGAAGCCTTCGACGCCGAACAGCTCCTCGGCATACAGGCCGCCATCCGGCTTGCGGAACTGGGTGTGGCGCTTGTGCGGCACCTGGCCACGCTGGATGTAGAACACGGTGGCGCCATTCTAGGGCGGGGTATGCGATGCTCGTTCCTGCAGCAACACGCGCCACGCAGCCGCCCGCGTCCGCGGGCGAGGAGATCACCAGGCCGATGTTCAACGTCACTCGCCTCAACCACGCCGTCCTCTGGGTCCGCGATGCCGACAAGGCGGCGGAGTTCTACCACCGAGTCTTCGGCTTCGAGGAGCTGGAGCGACCGGCAGGCATGCGCGCCGCCTTCATGCGTTCGCCGGCCGGTGGCAACCACCACGACCTGGGGTTGTTCGAGGTCGGGGCGGCGGCGCCACGACCGCCGCGTGGTTCGGTGGGTCTCTACCACCTGGCCTGGGAGGTCGGCACCATCGAGGACCTGGCGGCCGCGGCGAAGGCGCTCACCGAGGCCGGGGCGCTCGGCGGCGCCAGCGACCACGGTGTGAGCAAGTCGCTCTATGGCCGCGACCCCGATGGGAACGAGTTCGAGATCATGTGGCAGGTGCCGCGCGAAGCGTGGGGCGAGTACGCCGATTCAGGCGTGGTCCTGCCGCTCGACATGGAGGCCGAGCTGGAGCGCTGGGGCACGAACGGCGCCGTCCAGTAGGAGCGCATCGGTACACTCGGGGGCGCCCGTGTCCGACCTCGCCCCCGTCATCCGATCCGATGCGCACCTCGCCCACAGCGGGCTGATCGAGTTCGCCAGCGGGGTAGAGATTCCATGCTTCGACAACCCCGAGCGGATCCTGGCCATCGAGGCCGCCCTCGAGGCTGACGGCGGCTTCGCCTTCGAGCCACCCGCGGAGCACGGCCGCGCACCGATCCTGGCGGTCCACGACGCCACGATGATCGACGTCTTCGAGCACGCCTGGACCGATGCGCTTGCCGCCGGCGCCTCCGACGGCTCGCGGGCCTTCTTCCCCGACGCCTTCCTGGTGGCGGCGTACGGCGAGGACATGGCGCTCGGCGGCATGCCGGCCGGGGCGCACCACCGCCTCGGAGCCTACTTGTTCGACACCGCCACGCCCATCGTGGCCGGAACGTGGCCGGCCGCCCTCTCAGCAGTTGACGTCGCGCTGACCGCCGCCGAGCGAGTGGTCGCCGGGGCGCCCCTCGCCTATGGGCTGTGCCGGCCACCGGGACACCACGCCGCGCGGGGCATGCTGGGCGGCTACTGCTACTTCAACAACGCCGCGATCGTGGCCGAGTGGCTGCGACGCGAGGGCGGCGCGCACAGTGTTGCGATCCTCGATATCGACTACCACCACGGAAACGGCACGCAGCAGATCTTCTGGGAGCGGGGCGATGTCCTCTACCTCTCGCTCCATGCCGACCCGGCGCGGGCCTATCCCTACTTCTCCGGGTACGCGAGCGAGGCTGGCGCGGGCGAGGGGGCCGGCACGACCCGGAACTGGCCACTCGCCGTGCGGACTGGCCTCGATGGCTATGCGGTCGCGCTGGCGGAGGCCCTGCAGATGATCGTGGCCTTCGCTCCCGACGGGCCGCTCATCATCTCGGCCGGCTTCGACACCTTCGAGCGCGACCCGATCGGCGACCTCGCGATCCGGACTGAGGACTACCGGGAGATTGGCCGCCTGATTGCGGCCCTCGGAATGCCGACGATCGCGCTCCAGGAGGGCGGCTATGCGGTAGATGCGCTGGGCGCCAACGCCGTGGCGCTGCTGACCGGTCTGCACGGCGCGTGACGTCGCGGCTGCAGGCGCGGCCGCTCTGGCCGGCCTACCTGGCCACCTTCACCTTCACCCTGGGCCAATGGGCGTCAGGGGTCGCGATCCCGCTCCATGTCCACTCGCTCGGTGGCTCGCTGACCGAGGCTGGCACCATCGCCGCCATCCGGTTTGGGCTGGGTGCCCTCTTCAGCCTGCCGTTTGGCGCGGTGGCGGACGCGTGGGGGACGCGGCGCACGGTGATCGTGGCCGTCGTCGGCAGTGCAGCGGTCAACCTCGTCCCGATCCTGGCCCAGACGACCGGGAGCATCGCCCCACTCTACGGGTGGGCGATCCTGTCGGGGCTCACCTCATCGCTCTTCCTGCCGGCGATCGGCGCCTACGTGGCCGGAAGCGCGCATGAGTCGCGACGCGGGTCGGCCTTCGGCTGGATGACGCTCGGCACCCACAGTGGGATTGCCCTGGGGCCGGCGGTCGGAGGCCTCGCCTGGCAACATCTCGGGATCCCGCAGACCTACCTGGTCGCCACCGGTCTGGCGCTGGTGGCCCTGCTCGGGCCGGTCCTGATGCGCGGCGCGGTGCGCACCCGGATCGACGTTCGTGGCGTGCCGGCCATGGTCGGCCGGCTAGCGCGTGACCGGGTGGTGGTCGGGTGCTGGGTGGCGGGATTCGGGATCGGGCTGCCGTGGGGTGCGGTGAGCGGCCTCTTCCCGCTGTTCGGGACGTCGATTGGTCTCGCGGCGGGGTCCATCGGGCTCCTGCTGGCCCTCCAATCCATCACGAACGGGCTGTCCCGGGTCCCGCTCGGCCGACTGATCGATCGTCGCGCCGTGCCGCCCCTGGCGACTGCCGCGGGCTGCGCCGCCTACGCGGTCGTCACCTCGCTGCTGGGCCTGCAGACCGGGCCGCTCGGCATTGCACTTGTCTTCATGACGGGGATCCTGGCGCTCGCCTTCACGCTGATGATGATCCAGGTCGTCATCAGCGAGCGTGCCCCCGCCGAGCTGCGGGCGACCGGGTTGGGCGGCTACTCGACCGCGCTCTCGGCCGGGTTGGGGATCGGTCCGTTCGTCTCGGGCGCGGTGGCCCAATCGGGCGGCTTCGGCATCGGCTACGGCAGTGTGGCGGCCATGGGGCTGGTGGTTGCAGGCATCGCCGCCGTCCTGCTACTTGGAGCGCGACGTGTCACGCGAGGAGGCGGCTGACTGTCAGCCGGCGAGGATCGCGGCGAAGGCAGCGGGGTCGATGTTTCCACCGCTGATCACGATCACGCGGTGGTCGTCCCCGTCGGGCTGCGGAGCGGCTCCGGACAGGTGGGCCGCCATCCCCGCCGCGCCAGACGCCTCGACCACGAGACGCGCCCGGGTGGCGAGCTGTCGCATCGCATCGGCCATCTGCTCCTCGCTGACGGTGACGATCTCGTCCATGAATCGGCGGAGGTGCAGGAACGGGAGCCAGCCGAGATGCTCGACGCGCAGCCCATCGGCCATGGTGCGGGTGGTCAGGGCGCCGTCCCAGCTCACGATCTCGCCCTTCGCCAGCGACTCCTGGGCATCCGCGGCGAGCTCTGGCTCGACACCGATGACCCGCGCGTTCGGCGCGAGCGCCTTGATGGCCGTCGCGATCCCCGACGAGAGCCCGCCGCCGCTCACCGGGATGAGGACGCTGGTAACCTCGGGCAGGTCCTCGGCGATCTCCAGGCCGCAGGTTCCCTGACCGGCGATGATCCGCCGCTCGTCGTACGGCTCGATCATGACCCGCCCGCCGCGCTCGACGTGCTCAAGCGCGATCGCGTGCCGCTCCTCCCCGGTGCGGCCGGCGAAGACGATTTCCGCGCCATCGCGCCGCACGCCCTCGACCTTGACCGGCGGGGCGTCCTCTGGCATCACGATCGTGGCGTGCGCCCCGAGGAGGCGGGCGGCGCGTGCCACGGCTTGTGCGTGGTTACCGCTCGAATAGGTGACGACACCGCGCGCTCGCTCCTCGTCGGTGAGCGAGGCGACGGCGTTGTAGGCGCCGCGCATCTTGAATGCTCCCACCGGCTGGAGGCTCTCCGGCTTCAGCCAGGTGCGGTCGTCCCAGCGCAGGAGCGGGGTGTGGAGGGCAACTCCCCGGATTCGTGCGGCGGCCGCGCGGATCTCGTCGATCGAGACCAGCTCGAGCCCGTCGAGCTGGTCGGCGTGCTCTTCGAGGTGCGCCAGCACGAAGCGCTCGACGATCGTCCGCACGCTCATCTCGCCGCGGGCCGGATGCAGCCCCATCACGTCCCATGCATCGGCGGGGAGTGCGGCCAGCGTCGACGACAGCTCTCCGAGCTGCCCATTCACGCGCCGAAGAAGCTCCGCGGGGTCCGTCCGCCGCTCCCGCTCGACCGCCCCCACGCGTGCGGCATCGGTCTTCATGCGCCCGAAGGGGATCGGCATTGCCGCCCCCGCATCGTGGGCGGCGAGGATGCGCCGGACCTGGTCGTGCCAGTAGGCGGGGAACTCGGCCAGGTGTGCCCACACCTGCCCAGCCTCCCAGCGCTCCTCCTCGCCCGGATCGGGCTCGCTCAAGGCCGTTGGCAGCGGCCGCGCGGCATGCTCGGCCAGCCTTCGCTCTGCCGAGCTCATCCGCTCCAGGGCAGTCGCCACCGTCTCCTTGGTCATCGGTCCGCAGGCCGTTCCACGACCGGCGTCGTCAGTGCACCGAGCCGGTCGACCGCCAGTGTCACCTCGTCGCCGGGCTGCAGGTAGCGCTTCAGAATCTCGTCCTTCACCTCCAGCAGGCATCCCGTCCCCACCGTCCCCGACCCGATCAGGTCGCCGGGTCGCAGTCGTACGTCGGCGCTGGCGCGGGCCACCATCTCGCCGAAGCTGAACTGGGCATCGGCCCAGCTCCCGCGGCTGAGCTCGGTGCCGTTGACGGTCGCGGTCATGGTGAGGGTGTAGCCCTTTCCGCGGCGCGTCTCTTCCAGCTCGTCGGGGGTGACCAGCCAGGGGCCGATGGAGGAGGCAAAATCCTTCCCCTTGGCTGGCCCCAGGCGAACGGCTGTCTCCTCGCGCTGCAGGTCACGGGCGCTCCAGTCGTTGAAGACGAGGTACCCGCCGATCGCCTCCTCCCCACGCTCTGCCGACAGGTCGTGGACAGGGGTGTCGATGAGCGCCGCGACCTCGAGCTCGTAGTCGAGCTCCTGCGAGGCCGCGGGGCACCAGACCGGCTCTTCGGGACCGCGGATCTCGGAGACATTCGAGAAGTAGAAGATCGGGATGCGGTACCAGGCCTCCGGGACCGTCCCGCCGCGCCGCTCCCACATCGTCCTGACGTGTCCTTCGAAGGCGTAGAAGTCGCGCAGGGAGGGCGGCTGCAGGATCGGCGGCCCGAACGCCAGGTCCGCGGCCTCGAGCGACTCCTCGCCACTCGCCGCCTCGACGAGCTCGCCCAATGCGGCGACCCGCAGGCCTCGCGCGAGCAGCGCATCCAGGGTGGTCAGCGGCTGCCGATGGAGCGCCGAATTGTGCGCCAGACGAGGGTCTGCCTGCACCTGCGACCGCCGAACTGGCTCCAGGTCGAGCCAGCGTTGCGGAGCGTCGCCTCGGTCCAGCGCTGCCGCGAGCCGCCAGGATGTCCCGGCCGGAGCATGTGCCTCCCGAACGTGGGCGATCTTCATCGTGCCGAGTCTAGCGTCCGTGAAGGGCGGCCCCGGTCGGCCGGTAGAATCGGCAGGTGAAGCGCATCGGATTCCTGTCGTTCGGGCACTGGACCAGCTCGCCGCCCTCTGGCACGCGATCGGCGGCGGACGCGCTCCTCCAGTCCATCGAGCTGGCGGTTGCCGCCGAAGAGCTCGGCGCCGACGGCGCCTATTTCCGCGTGCACCACTTCGCGCGGCAGCTCGCATCGCCCTTCCCGCTGCTGGCCGCGATCGGGGCGCGAACCAGCCGGATCGAGATCGGGACGGCAGTGATCGACATGCGCTACGAGAACCCGTACTACATGGTCGAGGACGCCGGTGCGGCGGACCTCATTGCAGGCGGTCGCCTGCAGCTTGGGATCAGCCGCGGCTCGCCGGAGCAGGTCATCGACGGCTATCGGCACTTTGGCCATGCCCCGGCCGAGGGCGAGGATGACGGAGCGATGGCCCGCCGGCAGAGCCAAATCTTCCTGGAGCTTCTCTCGGGGAACGGATTCGCGGAGCCCAATCCACGGCCGATGTTCCCGAATCCTCCGGGCCTGCTGCGCCTCGAGCCCCATTCTCCCGGCCTCCGTGACCGCATCTGGTGGGGCGCCGCCACGAACGCGACCGCGGCATGGGCGGCGAGGCTGGGCATGAACATGCAGACGTCCACCCTGAAGTTCGACGAGGGCGGCCAGCCACTGCATCTCCAGCAGGCCGAGCAGATTGGGGCATATCGCACCGCGTGGCGCGAGGCCGGCCACGCTCGCGAGCCGCGCGTCTCAGTGAGCCGCAGCATCTTCCCGCTGGTTGACGATCGCGACCGCGCCTACTTTGGGCATGTGCAGCAGGGAAACGACCAGATCGGCTACCTCGACGAAACGACACGGGCAGTCTTCGGCCGTACCTACGCCGCCGAGCCGGAGCTCCTCGTCAAGCAGCTGGCGGAGGACACGGCCATCGCCGCTGCCGATACGCTGCTGCTGACGGTACCGAACCAGCTAGGCGTGGACTACAACGCCCACGTCATCGAGAGCGTCCTGCGCCACGTTGCCCCAGCCCTCGGCTGGCGCTGAAGTTCGGCCTGGAGGCGGAGGGTGGTCCGCATGCGACGAGGACGCGGTGCGCGGCTCAGAGGTTGCCGCGCTTCTCCTGCTCGCGCTCGATGGCCTCGAAGAGGGCCTTGAAGTTGCCGACCCCAAAGCCCCGCGAGCCGTGCCGTTCGATGATCTCGAAGAAGAAGGTCGGCCGATCCTGCACCGGCTTGGTGAAGATCTGGAGGAGGTAGCCCTCCTCGTCGCGGTCGGCCTCGATCCCCAGCTCCTCGAGGAGGTCCATCGGGATGCCGACGTCGCCGACGCGTTCCGGGAGATTGGCGTAGTACTCGTGCGGCAGGCCCAGGAACTCCACTCCCCGCGAGCGGAGGGCACGCACGGTCCCGACGATGTCCTCGGTGCGCAGGGCGATGTGCTGGGTCCCCGCCTCGAGATAGTAGTCGAGGAACTCCTGGATCTGGCTCTTGCGCTTGCCGTCGGCCGGCTCGTTGATCGGGAACTTGATGCGGCCGTTGCCCGACTGCATCACCTTGCTCATCAGGGCGGAGTACTCGGTGTGGATCACCTTGTCGTCGTAGTGGATCAGCTGGCTGAAGCCCATCACGTCGCGGTAGAAGTCGACGAACCGGTTCATGTCGCCCAGCGCCACGTTGCCGACGCAGTGGTCCACCTCGAGCAGCTGCTGCCCGGACGCCGCGGCCGCTGGCTTCGTGATCCGGTGGTAGCCCGGCGCGAAGGTGCCGTTGTACTCGCTGCGGTCGATGAACGAGTGCAGCACCTCACCGTAGGTGTGGATCGCCGAGCGGCGCAGGACGCCCTTCTCGCCGGGGACCTCGGTCGGCTCGAGTGCACTCACGGCTCCCCGCGCGGTCGTCTCGCGCCAGGCGGATGCCACGTCGTCTACGGCGAAGGCGATGTCGTGCACCCCGTCGCCGTGGCGGCGGACGTGCTCCGCCAGCTCACCGTTGTCGGAGATCGGGGCGGTGAAGACGAAGCGGATGTCGTTCTGGACCAGCACGTAGCTGGCGCGGTCACGGACGCCCGTCTCGAGGCCGGCGTAGGCGACGGGGCTGAAGCCCCACAGGGCCCGATAGTAGGCAGCCGCCTGCTTGGCGTTCCCGACCCAGAACTCGACGTGGTCGATCCCCTTGAGGGGGAGGAAGTCGGCAGCCGCGTCCGCGGCGGCGGGGCGGGCGATCGTGTCGGTCATGGAACCGATTGTACGGCGGCTGTCAGCGCCACCTCGATCATGCGCTCGACCGCGGCATCGAGGTCCTCGAGCGACATGTACGTCTCCTCGGTCCCCTCCTGCTCATTCAGGACGTCACTCACCGTCAGCAGGCAGGCGGCCTGGATCCCGGCCCGTGCCGCGAGGTAGAAGAGGACTGATGCTTCCATCTCGAAGGCGAGCACCCCGCGCTCGCGCCACTTTCTGAAGTAGTCGGCATCGGTGTTGTAGAAGACGTCGACCGATGCCACCGGCCCGATCCGCAGTGGGATCCCCGCCTGCTCGGCCGCATGCACGAGCGTATGAGTCAGGGCGTAGTCGGCGGTGGGGGCGTATCGGTCTCCGTGCAGGTAGGTCGTCGTTGCCCCGTCTGTGGGACAGGCCGATAGTGCGACTACCAGGTCGCCAGTGCGCAGCCCCGGCGCGATCCCTCCGCACGTGCCGACCCGGATCAGCTGCTTCGCGCCCAGTCGCAGCAGCTCCTCGGCCACGATCGCGAACGACGGGGTCCCCATCCCCGATGTCTGCACGCTCACCGGCTGACCCTGGTAGGTGCCGGTCCAGCCGTAGAGGGCACGATGCTCGTTCACCTGCCGCGACTTCTCGAGGCCACCGTCGAAGCGTTCGGCGATCTTGCGGGCTCGGTTCGGGTCTCCCGGCAGCAGGACCAGCGGCGCGAAGTCTCCCGGCTCCGCGCGGAGGTGGATCTGTGGCATGCCCGATAGCCTAACGCAGCCAACCACCGTTCAATTCATCTGGACTGTGGCGCCGGGGCCGTACGCGCGGATCATTCGGGGCGTATCGACGCTCCGGTACGATCCGGGTGATGACCACTTCCCATGATGGAGACCTGGCCTTCGCTATTGAGCTGGCCACACAGGCCGGCGAGCTGCTGAGCGGCAGCTACGAGCGAAGGTTGAAGGTCGATCGCAAGAGCAAGCGGGACGTGGTCACCGATGTCGACTACGCCAGCGAGGCGCTCATCATCCGCGCGATCCGGGACCGGTTCCCCGCTGACGCGATTCTTGCGGAGGAGTCAGGCCGTCACGAGCGGGCAGATCAGGGAGGGACTGTCAGCCGGCCTCATCGGCGGCGCTGGAGCCGACGGACGTGGGTCATCGATCCGCTCGACGGGACGGTCAACTACGCAAACGGGATCCCGTTCTTCTGCGTTTCCATCGGTCTGGTGGAGGATGGCATGCCAGTGGTGGGCGTGGTACTCGACCCCTTGCGGGGAGACTGCTATGCGGCGAGCTCGACCACCAGGGCGATGCTCAACGGGCAGCCGTCGCGAGCCACCAATAAGGAGCAGCTGGGCGATTTCGTGATCAGTCTGGCGATCATCGGGCGCGGTGGCATCGCACGCGAAAGACGGGTCGCCCACGAGATCCGCATCGGGCGGCGGATGGGGAGCGCCGCGCTGGCCCTGGCGTATACGGCATCCAGCCGATTCGATGCGTTCGTGCAGAACGGCGGGCTCTCGCTGTGGGACATCGCCGCGGCCGGATTGATCGCCGAACGGGCCGGGGCAACGGTCACCGATCTGCACGGCGGACCGTGGTGGAACACGGCGAAGCGGGGCGCGAGGCTGAGCATCGTCTCCGCTCCGCAGCCCCACCACGCGAGGCTTATCGAGCTGCTGCGGGAGGCGCGCACGACGGTCGAGACCCGGCGCTAGGGCCCGATGGCAGCCTCGGAAAGAACGGCGGCGAACATGGCCAAGGTCCGGGCAGTGGCGCCCCAGATGCGGTGCCCGGCATAGCGATAGACGGCGGCCTGCAAGACCCAGCCGGGTCCCTCGATCAGCTCCTGGCTGATCACCCCATCGGTGAGCAGGTGACGCAGGGGAAGCTCAACGATTGCCGATACCTCGTCGACGTGAGGCTCGAGCGCCGGCCGCGCGGCAGCCGTCCCGACGAAGGGGCGCAGCTCGAAGTTGCTGACCGGGATCCAGATATCGTCGAGCGCCCCAACAATCGAGACAGTCCTCGGATCCACGCCCACCTCCTCGTACGCCTCGCGCAGGGCGGTCGCCTCCCGGGAAGCGTCAGCAGGATCGACTGCTCCGCCGGGCAGCGAGATCTCCCCGGCGTGCTCTCGCAGGTCGGCGTGGCGGATGGTCAGCGGCACCGCCAGCTCGCCATCACCACCCGGATAGATGAGCAGGAGCGTCGACGCCATCCGCGCGGGCGGGAAGGTCGAGCGGTCGTAGCGAGGCACGGCCGCTCCATCGGCGACGTCGCGCGGGGCGAATCGGGGATCGGCGCTGATCGGCCGGCGGGCGGCGGTGAGCGCACCGGCGATGACTTCCTGCCATCCGTCGCCGCCGCGTAAGATTCGGTCCATGGCTTTCCCGGCTCCCGCTAGTCGCGACTCCCTGGCCCGCGCCGCCCTGTACCGGTCGCGGGTGCTGGTCAACCGCACGCCCCACTTCACCACGCGGGCCCGTCGCGAGGCAAATCAGGCCCTGGATCTGCTCGACGCCCAGCTGGGCCTGAACCAGGTCAACGTGCCGGAGGCGGCGCGCGGGATCGAGCTGCTGATCCGGGCAAACCCGTCGCTGGCATTCGGCCTGCTGCGCGACGCTGCCTTCGTCGATCGCTTCGGCGCTGCGTTGCGGCACCTCGGCCTCAGAGGTATCGAGCAGCGCCTCGACGAGGTGACCCATTCGGTGATGGCCGAGCCGATCCCGGGACCGACCGGTGGTCGTCGCCACCGGGACGAGCTGCCAGCGGAGGAGCGGGTCGACGCCGCTGGGAACCCGCTGCCCCCGCCCGCCGCAATCTACTGAGCCAGGCCGGACGCGGGGCCGGAAATCGGGCTGGACAGGTATGGCAAGGTAACGGCACAGACTGCCGATCCGGAATTCGATCGGCGCGGCGGAAGGAGGGCAGCGAGCCATGTCGTGGCTATCCCGTCAGTTCTCAACGCGCGTCGTGGTCCTGATCCCGGTCGCCATCGCCATCAACATCGTGCTCGGCTATACCGTCCAGACCGTCCTCAAGCTGCCGATCTACCTGGACTCGATCGGGACCATCCTGGTGGGCGTCCTGGCTGGACCGATTGCTGGCGCCGCCACCGGCGCAGCCTCGAACCTGATTTGGCAATACGCGCCGGGGATCGGCGGCGGGACGATCGGGCCATTCGCGATTGTCGCAGGCGTCATCGGCTTCCTCGCCGGCGTGTGGGGCTACCTGGGCGTCTTCCGGCCGCGGCCGACGAGTGGAGCACGGCTATGGCTGGCCGTAGTCGTCGGCGTGGCGATCATCCTGCTGCTCGCCTCGCGCATCTACAACAACCCCGCCTACACCGACCCGAACGTCGGGGGCTACCCGGATTGGGTCTTCACTGCCGCCATCGCGATCGCAGTGGTTGCGTCCTTCGCGGTGGCCGCGTTCATCCTGGTTCGTCGCGACGCGGCCGGCGCATGGGTGGCGGCAGCCGGCGCCCTGACCGGGATCGTGGCGGCCATCCTCTCTGCGCCGATCGCCGCATACGTCTTCGGCGGCGTAACGGGCTCCGGGACCGACCTGATCGTGGCCGCGCTGCGCCAGGGTGGCGCCGACGTTTACAACGCGTCGCTCGGCCAGGGCCTCTTCAGCGACCCGATCGACAAGACGATCACCAGCTTCGTGGTCTTCATCGTGCTGGCCAGCCTCTCGGACCGCGTCCTCGCCCGCTTCCCCCTCGGCGAGCGGCTCGTGCGGCCTGCTCCAGCGGCCTGAGCGCCAGCGGAGTCGGTGGCGAGGTCGGCGCAGATCATCTCGGGCTCCGCTGAGATCGACGTTCGGCTACCTGACTTCGTCCAGCGCCTGCCGGTTGGCACCTATCGGCGCCTGAACCCGACGACCAAGCTGGTCGTCGCCGTCAGCGAGGCGCTGGTCGCCTTCACGGTGCGCGGCTGGACGGGGCCGGTGGCGGTGCTCATCGTTCTCGCATTGACCGCCATCGCCGCCCGGACTGGCCGCGCCCTGCTCCCATTCCTGATCGCAACAATCCCGCTGACCGCGTCGATCGTCCTGGTCAACACCTTCCTGTTTCCCGGGGCGACCGATCCGATCTTCGGCATCGGTCCATTCACGCCGACCTGGACGGGCCTCGAGGCAGCCCTGCAGGCGACCCTGCGAGTGGTGGCCTTCGCGATGTCGGTGGCGATCCTGGTGCTGACGACCCGGCCGGACGATCTGGTCGGCGATCTCGAGCGACGCGGCGCGCCACGCGGCGTCACCTTCGTCATCGGAGCCACCGTGCGCATGATCCCCCGCATCCTGCAGCGGGCAGGGGAGATCGCCGAGGCGCAACGCGCGAGGGGGCTTGACACCGAGGGGCGCATCTGGCGCCGATTGCGGGGCGTCCTGCCGCTGGCGGCGCCGCTCGTGTTCGGTTCACTGAACGAGGTCGAGGAGCAGACGATGGCCCTCGAGGCGCGCGCATTCTCGGCCCAGGGACGCCGCACGCCGCTCCGCCTCTTCCCCGATGACGGGGCGCAGCGGGCCTTACGTTGGACGCTCGTGACGGGAACGGCGGTCCTGATCGTGCTCTCCATCGTCGGTCGCCTCGCCTTCCTGCCATGAGCAAGGCAGCAGCCCGATGACGCTGGCGCTGACGGGGGTGACCTACCGCTACCCCGGCATGACCCGGCCGGCGCTGGTCGACGTGACCATCCGTGTCGAACCTGGCTCGGTGCTCGGCGTGGTCGGCGCCAACGATGCCGGCAAGTCGACGCTCTGCCTGGTGGCCGGCGGCCTCGCGCCGGCCACGATCGGTGGCAAGGTCGAGGGGCGGGTCGAGATCGACGGCGCTCCGACCGGCGACTGGCGGCCGTCGGACCTGGCCCAACGCTGTGGCATCCTCTTTCAGAACGCGGAGACGCAGCTCTCCGGCACAGCGGCGACCGTGTGGGAGGAGGTCGCCTTCGGGCCGCGCAACCTGTCGCTGCCCCTGCGCGAGGTTGCCGAACGGACGACGTGGGCACTGGACGTGATCGGCATCGAGCCGCTCGCGCCACGCGATCCGGGCCGCCTGTCGGGCGGCCAGGCTCAGCTAGTCGCGCTTGCCGCGGTCCTCGCCATGCGCCCTGCCTACCTGGTGCTGGACGAGCCGACGAGCCAGCTGGATCCCCAGGGCACGCAGGCCATCGGGAGCGCCCTCCGGCGCCTGGCGCACGAGACGGGCGTCGGCCTGCTCGTGGTCGAGCACAAGACCGACCTGCTGGCTTCGATCGCGGAGCAATGTGTCGTTCTCGTGGCGGGCAGCGTGGTGGCGGCGGGTCCGGTGACGACGGTCCTCGCCGATCCGCGCCTCGAGGCGTGGGGGATCGCGCCTCCCTCCGCGGTCCGCATCGCCCGCGCGGCGGAGCGGGCCGGGCTCCCCGAACAGGTGGTCGCGGCCATGACGTCGACATGAGCGACCCCATCGTCGAGGCCGATGACCTCGTCTTTGTCTACCCCGGCGGCGTCCGCGCCCTCGACGGCATCGACCTGCGGATCAACGCCGGCGAGCGGGTCGCGATCATCGGCCAGAACGGATCGGGCAAGTCGACCCTCGTCCGTCATTTCGTCGGGCTGCTGCGCGCGACCGCCGGCGTGGTGCGCGTCGGCGGAGAGCCGATCGGACGGCGGCACGTCGCGGAATTGGCGCGCACGGTGGGGATTGCCTTTCAGAACCCGGACCGCCAGATCTTCGCGGCTCGGGTCCGCAATGAGGTCGCGTTCGGGCCGCGCAACCTGGGGCTGCGCGGCGCGGCCCTCGAACAACGGGTGCAGAGTGCGCTCGAGGCGGTCGGACTGGCGGGACGCGCCGATAGCAACCCGTACGACCTCGGCTACTCGCAGCGCAAGCTGCTGGCCCTGGCGTCGATCCTGGCCATGGGAGCGCCGCTGGTGGTCCTGGATGAGCCGACGACCGGGCAGGACGCGCGCGGCGTGCGGCGGGTGGCGACCGTTGTCGCCGAGCTTGCAGCCAAAGGGACGACGGTCGTCTCCATCAGCCACGACATGCGCTTTGTGGCGGAAACCGCCGGGCGCGTGCTGGTGATGCGCGACGGGCGGATCGTGGACGACGGACCATCCGAGAGCGTGTTCGCCGAAGCACGCTGGCCGGTGCTCGAATCGACGTACCTGGAGCCGCCGCTCGCCGCGCGCGCAGGCGCGCGCCTGGGGCTTGGTTCTACGCCGACCGAGGCATCGCTGGTCGCGCGGGCCGTCGAGAAAGTCGAAGCGGAGGGCGGCTTCAGCGCCCCAGGTTGACCGCTCGCGTCAGGCGCTGCAGCAGTTCCGCGCGCATCCCCTCCGGATCGATGGCAGTGGCAACGCTCACCTCGGGGCGCTCGACGGCGTCGAACCGGTACAGGCTGCCCGCCAGGCGTGGATCGTTGCCGGTGTCGCACGCCAGCCTGGCGTCGACCGACTCCGTCACCAGGTCCGGCCGCAACAGGGAGCCGATCAGCGTCACGGGGTCGTGCAGGTAGCAGCCGTCGAGATCGTCCGCTGCGCGATGGAATGCCACGTAAAAGCGAATGGCGCCTCGTACGACGGAAGCAAGGTAGGTATCCGGCAGAACTTCGAGATCGTCGAGGGTGAAGACCACGTCCTGGGTCGCGTCCAACGGGAAGATGCGCGACAGGGCACCCGCGGCCAGGCAGGCCTCCGCGGCCTCGGGGTCGACGCAGGCGTTCCACTCGCCGGTCTCGGTGGTATTGCCGCGCTCCTCGAGCGCCCCTCCCATCCACACGACCTCCCTCGTGCCCGCGCGCAGGTCGACGCCATTCAGGGCAGCGGCGGCCAGGTTGGTCAACGGACCGAGCGCCACAACGGTCAGCTCGCCCGGATGCCTGTCGATGTGCGCCGCCAGGTAGCGCGGGGCGGGGACGGGGGTGAAGTCGGTCGCACCGAGCTCAGGATCCTCTCCGGTCAGCTCCACGTAGCCGGTGCCGGTCGGCCCATGCGTGTCCGGCGCAGTTCGCAGGCGACGGTGGAGCGGCCTCCCTGCGCCGATGCTGACCGGCACATCGCCGCGCCCCACCATGCGCAGGATCTTGCCGGTGTTGCGCGCGACGTGGTGGATCTCGACGTTGCCCGCCACGCAGGTCACGCCGCGCAGGTTGAGCTCCGGGGCGGTGGCGGCGATCAGCAGCGCCACCATGTCGTCGATCCCGGTGTCGACGTCCAGGATGACCGGGCGGCGCTCGGCGTCGGAAGTGCTCGCCTGCATCGGCGCCATCCTACGCCGCGGGCCCCGGCCAGCCGCCGGCGCGACCCACCCTGCTCGTCACCTCGCGACCCAGCTGCGCCGCGATGAACCGCGCGGCGGCCAGGACGCCATCCAGGTCGACCTCGGTGCGCACTCCCTCGCGATCGAGGAGATAGACCAGGTCCTCGGTCGCCAGGTTGCCGGCCGAACCAGGCGCGTACGGCGAGCCGCCGGTGCCGCCGGTCGAGGAGTCGAACGCGCGGATCCCGACCTCCATGCCGGCGACCACGTTGGCGAGCGCCGTTCCACGGGTGTCGTGCAGGTGCAACGCCACGACATCTGCGCCGATGCCGGCCGCGCTCAGCGCTCCGACCACACGCCGCACGTCGAGCGGCGTGGCCACGCCGACAGTGTCGCTGATCGACAGTTCGTCGACGCCGAGCTGCAGCAGCCGCTCGCTGAGGCTCACCACCGCCAGCTCGTCGACCTCACCGCTGTACGGGCAGCCGAAGGCGACGCTGACGTAGGCGCGCACCCACATCCCGCGCTCGCGGGCGACCGCCGCCACGGGGGCGAAGGCCGCCAGCGACTCGTCGATCGTCATCCGGATATTTGCCATGGCATAAGCCTCGGAGGCAGCCGTGAAGAGGCAGATGGCATCCGCCCCGGCCGCCACCGCCCGCTCCATGCCGCGCTGGTTGGGCACCAGCACGGGATAGCGAACGCCGGGACGGCGCTCGAGGCCCTCCATCAGCTGATCGGCATCGGCCAGCTGGGGAATCGCATCGGGTCGCACGAACGAGGTCGCCTCGACCTCGCGCAGCCCGGCATCGGCCAGCAGGGAGATGAAGCGCAGCTTGGCCTCGGTCGGCACGATCGTCGCTTCGGCCTGCAGGCCGTCGCGCGGTCCCACCTCGTAGATGCGAACCTCGGGGCGGGTCATGGGTCGGTCATCTTAGGCCGATACCTCCGCCAACACGTCTCCGCGCTGAACCTGTTGGCCGACGGCCACGGCCATGCGAGTCACCGTCCCAGCCAGCGGCGTGACCACGGCGTGCTCCATCTTCA
This sequence comes from Chloroflexota bacterium, assembly GCA_039932375.1. Taxonomy (GTDB): domain Bacteria; phylum Chloroflexota; class Limnocylindria; order QHBO01; family QHBO01; genus CF-167. Next base: position 25,957 of record JBDTQD010000002.1, read on the forward strand.
TGGCCTCGATTACGACCAGCGCCTGGTGTGCCAGGACCGACGCGCCCTCAGGCGCGTGGACCGCGATCACTCGGCCGGGCATCGGGGCGATGAGTGCTGCACGGCCACCGGCATGATCGGCTGCCTGGCGCACCGCCTCTTCGACGCTCGGCGACATGGCCAGCGACAGCTCCAGCGACTGCCCCTCGACGTCGACGTGCGCGACCCCGCCCTCGACAGCGATCTCTGCTTGGCTCGGGCCGCCAAGCTCGACGCGTCGCTCCTCGCTGCCCGAGCGCATGCGTACCGCAGCAGGAGCCGCCGCGCGCCATCCGCCTCCCCAGGGCCCCCGCTGACCGGCATGCACGAGCGCCGCAGCGGCCGCCTGCCAGGCGGTGTCGCCGGGAACGGGGGCCGGCGGCAGGCTCATGTGCGCGAGGGTATCGGTCCGGACCTGGCCATCGCGCGTGACGGGCTGATCGAGCAGCCAGCGCAGGAAGCGCAGGTTGGTGCGCACGCCGAGCACCAGTGTTTCGTCGAGCGCGGCTCCCAGGCGTCCCAGCGCCTCGTCCCGCGTGCGGCCGTGCGCGATCAGCTTGGCGAGGAGCGGGTCGTATCGGTCCGAGACGAGGTCGCCCTCGTGCAGGGCCGTGTCGATGCGGACGCCATCGGGCCAGCGCAGGCGGAGCACTCGACCGGAGGCCGGCAGGAATCCTGCATCCGGATCCTCGGCGTACACGCGCGCCTCGATGGCGTGGCCGGCGAATCGCACCGCCGACTGGACGAGACCGAGCGGCTCCCCCGCCGCGATCCGCAGCTGGTCGGCGACCAGGTCGCGGCCCGTGACCGCCTCGGTGACGGGATGCTCGACCTGCAGGCGAGTGTTCATCTCAACGAAGAAGAACTCGCCGGCATTGGTCAGCAGGAATTCGACCGTCCCGGCATTCGTGTAGCCGACCGCGGCAGCCACCGTGAGTGCTGCTTCGCCCATCCGGACTCGCAGCTCCGGCATGACCGATGGCGCGGGCGACTCCTCGATGACCTTCTGGTTACGCCGCTGCGTCGAGCAGTCGCGCTCGCCAAGGTGGACCCCGTGGCCGTGGTTGTCGCAGAGGAGCTGGATCTCGACGTGCCGCGCACCCTCAAGCAGGCGCTCCAGGATCAGCCGGTCGTCGCCAAATGCCCGCTGCGCCTCGCGGCGAGCGGCCGCCAATTCGTCTGTGAGGCTGGAAAGATCGCGGATGATACGCATCCCCTTGCCGCCGCCACCCGCCGACGGCTTGACCAGTAGCGGCAGCCCGATCCGCGCCGCCTCAGTTGTCAAGGTCGCGTCGTCCGTTGCCTCTCCGTCGTAGCCGGGGACCACCGGAACGCCATGCGCCCCTGCGATCCGTCGTGCCGCCGCCTTGTCGCCCATTGCCGCGATGGCCGTCGAGGGCGGCCCAACCCACGTCAGCCCTGCACGCTCGACGGCCGCGGCGAAGTCGGCGTTCTCGGCCAGGAAGCCATAGCCGGGATGGATTGCATCTGCCCCGGAGCCTCGCGCGGCGTCCAGGATCGAGTCGGCATCCAGGTAGTCGCTGATGCGAGCGGCCAGGTCGACCCCATCGGGAGGCACGTCGTCCGACGCATGGACCGCGATGCTGCGGATCCCCAGCTGGCGAGCCGTTCGTGCGATGCGGCCTACGATCTCGCCCCGGTTGGCGATGAGGAGCGCGCGGATGGCTCGGCCGCTGGCCCGCTCCGGCGCTTCGGTGACGCGGCCGAGCGACGAGCGCGACACCCGCACCCGTCCGCCGACGCGGATCGCCGGGAGGCGCCCGTCGGCGACCCAGCGCTGGACGGTCCGAACGGTAACGCCCAGTTCATCCGCCACCTGGTGTGGGGTGAGCGTCTCATCGGGCATGTCGCGATTGTCGCAGAGGAGAGTGCTACTCCCGGCGCCAGGATGGTGGTCGCTTCTCCAGGAAGGCCCCGAGCCCCTCCTGTCCCTCGGCCGAGACGCGCTGTCGAGCTGCCCGCTGCACGGTGAGCGCCAGCGCGTCGCCTCGCGTCAGGCCGCGTTGCTCACGGATCACTGCCTTCGCGTTCCGCGTGGCCTCCGGTCCGGAGGCGAGGACCTCCTCGACAACCGCGTCGACCCGGGCATGCAGTGCGGCCTCGTCAGCAACGACCTCGGAAACCAGCCCGATGCGCTGCGCCCGCTCCGACCCGAAGCGCTCGCCGGTCACGAAGAGCGCCCGGGCAGCCCCCTCCCCGATGCGCGGGAGCACGAACGGGCTGATCACGGCGGGCATCAGGCCGAGCTTCGTCTCGGTGAAGCCGAAGGTGGCATCCGCCGTGGCGAGGGTGATGTCCGCCACGCAGCAGAGCGCCATGCCGCCGCCCAGCGCCGCGCCGTGGACCGCGGCGATCACCGGCACGGGACACTCGTCGACGGTGAGCAGCATCTCCTGCAGGCGCCCCGCATCGGCCTCGTTCTCCTCCAGGGAGAGGGCGATCGCGGCGCGCTGCCACTCGATATCGGCCCCAGCGCAGAAGGCCTTCCCGTCGCCCGCAAGGACTACCGCCCGGAGGGTCCCTGGAACCTCGACGCTGAGCCGCTGGAAGGCGTCGCGCAGCGCGGCGATCAGCTCGGCGTTGAAGGCGTTGCGCACCTCCGGTCGCGCCAGCGTGACACGGACCACGGCGCCCGAGCGCTCGACGCGCAGCACGTTGCTCACGATCGGCCCTTGCGATAGAAGGGGTCGCTGACCGCCCGGACCGAAGCCAGCAGCGGCTCCTCCAGCCAGACCACGTCGGTGCCGTCGGGAACGTCGACCACCGCCGACGCGCCCTCGCCGCCGAGGAGGCCGAGCATCAGGTGACGGGAGCCATCGCTCTCCGACTCGACCAGCCAGGCGGCCTCGACATCGGTCTGGCGCAGGGCGTCGCGCAGGGGCACCTCGAGGGCCATCGCCGTCGGGCCGGCCAGGCGCAGTCGGATCGAGCGGCTCACCGAGGGCGGCGCGATCGGCTCATCGGTACCGGGCAGGCGACCGGCGGCCAGGGCGGCAAGCTCGTTGGCCTCGAAGCGATAGGGGATCGGCCCAGCCGGATCCATGATCGCCGGCACGCCCGCCGCGGCCATGTTGGCGACCGCGATGCGCGCCGGGAGCGGCAGGCTGGCGGTGCCACGCGGCGACCAGGCCGAGAGCGCGGCCACCGACGCGAAGCAGACGCTGGTCGGCCGCCCATCGGCGTCGGCAGCGAGCAGCACGCTCACCTCCACCTCCTCCTCGTCGTTGACCGCCGCCTCGAGCGCCGACTTCGCCTCGTCGCCATGCTCGGGCGGGACCGGCAGCAGCAGCGTGCCGCTCATCAGGGCCCGATAGAAGGCGTCGAGCGCCTGGCGTCCGGGATCGCCGCTGGCCTCCGCATCCCGGGCGGCGAGCATCGCCTCGAAGATGGCGAGCGAGCTCTCCTCGAGGGCGCCACTCGGCGCCGAGGGGTCATGCGAGCCGGGGGCTGGGCGGTCCAGGACCATTCCTGGCAGCCTACCACCGGCCTCGGGGTACGATGCGCGCGATGGCCAGCGGGATCGACCACATCGCGATCGCCGCGGCTGACCCCGACGCCGCGGCCGTGGAGTTGACCGAGCGGGTCGGGCTGGCCTTCACAGCGGGCGGGCATCACCCGGGCCTCGGAACCTTCAACCGTATCGCCTTCCTGGGCGACTCATACCTGGAGCTGATCGGCGTGGAGGATGCGACCCTTGCCGCGAATTGGGCGGTCGGGGCGGCCGCGGTGCATGCCCTGGAACACGGCGGCGGGTTCGCGACCTACGGGCTGGTCGACGATGCGATTCGTACCAGCGTCGCACGGCTGCAGGTCAACGGCAGCAGCATCGGCCCGCTGGTTACCGGCCGCCGCGAGCTCCCCGACGGCGAACGGGTCACGTGGTGGACTGCCGCGCCGCCCGTGCTCGGGCCGGATAAGCCGCCCTTCCTGATCAAGCACCTGTACGCCGGTGCGGAATGGGGGGCCGATGCATTGGCCGCACGGCGGGCGTACGTGCACCCGATCGGATCGCCAGTCATTCTCCGGCAGCTCCAGATCGCCACAGCCGCTCCGCAAGGGTTGGCGGCCGATTGCTACCGGGACGTGGATCTCGAATTCTGGGAGGTGGCATCGGTCGCGGTCTGCTCGATCGGACCGCAGACAATCCGGCTGGTGCCCGCGGCCAGCGGTAGGACGACGGTCGTCATCGGTGCGGCCGTCGAGGCGACGCGCACCATTAACGCGCTTGGCGTGCGCTTCGAGGTGGAACCGGTCGACTTTCCGCTGCCCTTGGCCTGAGCCTCGCCGCCTACATCCGGAACACGCCGAAGCGAGTCTCGGGGATCTCGGAATTCAGCGCGGCGCTGATTCCAATCGCCAGCACACGACGCGTGTCTACGGGATCGATCACGCCGTCGTCCCACAGTCGTGCGGTCGAGTAGTAGGGCGAGCCCTGCCGCTCGTACTCGGCCAGGATCCGGGCCTCGAAGGCGTCGCGCTCCTCGTCCGAGGCCAAGTCGCCGCTCACCGTGGAGAGGACACGGGCCGCCTGCGCCCCGCCCATGACGCTGATGCGCGCGTTCGGCCACATCCACAGCTGCCGCGGCGAGTAGGCGCGTCCCGCCATCCCGTAGTTCCCGGCTCCGAACGAGCCGCCGATGATGACCGTGAACTTCGGGACCGCCGTGGTGGCAACCGCGCTCACCAGCTTTGCGCCGTCCTTGGCGATCCCGCGCGCCTCGTACTCCCGCCCGACCATGAAGCCGGTGATGTTCTGGAGGAAGACGAGCGGGATCCTCCGCTGCGAGGCGAGCTCGATGAAGTGGGTCCCCTTCAGCGCGGACTCGCTGAAGAGGATCCCGTTGTTGCCCAGGATCCCGACCGGATACCCCTCGATCCGCGCGAAGCCGGTCACCAGCGTCTCGCCGTAGCGCTCCTTGAACTCGTGGAACTCGCTCCCGTCGACCAGCCGCGCGATCACCTCGCGCACGTCGTAGGTGATCCGCGAGTCGGCTGGGATGACGCCGTACAGCTCCTCCGGATTGACTGATGGCGGCGCCGGCTCGCTCCGCTCCCAAGGCGCCTCGGGCTTGCGCCAGGCGAGGCTGCGCACGATCTCGCGACCGATCGCCAGGGCGTGCTCGTCGTCGAGCGCGTAATGGTCGGCTACCCCGCTCGTGACGGTGTGGACCTCGGCGCCCCCCAGCTCTTCCGCGCTCACCTCCTCGCCGGTGGCGGCCTTCACCAGTGGCGGCCCGCCCAGGAAGATGGTGCCGGTCCCCTTGACGATCACCGTCTCGTCGGACATGGCCGGCACGTACGCCCCGCCGGCCGTCGACGAGCCCATCACCAGCGCGATCTGCGGGATGCCGCGGGCGGAGAGCTGCGCCTGGTTGTAGAAGATCCGGCCGAAATGCTCACGATCGGGGAAGACCTCGTCCTGGAGTGGCAGATAGGCGCCGCCCGAATCGACCAGGTAGAGGCACGGCAACCGGTTCTCGAGGGCGATCTCCTGGGCGCGCAGGTGCTTCTTGACGGTGATCGGGAAGTAGGTCCCGCCTTTGACGGTCGCGTCGTTGGCGACCAAGACGCACTCCACCCCCTCCACCAGCCCGATGCCGGTCACGATCCCCGCCGCCGGCCCGTCCCCGTCGTACAGGCCATCGGCCGCCAGCGCGGAAAGCTCCAGGAACGCGCTGCCGGGATCTATCAGCCGCTCGATCCGCTCGCGCACGGGTAGCTTGCCGCGTTCGCGGTGACGGGCGATCGATCGTTCGTCGCCGCCCGCCCCGCGCTCGCTCACTAGGCGTGTCCGCGCCCGCAGCTCATCCACGAGGGCGCGCATGGCGGCCGCATTCGCGGCGAAGGCAGGCGAGGCGGGATCGAGGGCGGAGCGCAGGAGGGCCATCGGTGCGGCGATTATCGCCGCTGGCAAGCGCAGCCGAGGCTAGGCCAGGGTCACCAGCGGCACGAGCTGGGTGATGTGAGCGGTGTTTACGATCACGACGCTCACCACGTGCTCGAACGGCGGCTCACCGTTGTGCAGGAGGTAGGCATCGGTCAGTGGCAGGAAGCGACGGCCGCGGTAGAGGGTGTGGTCGCCAGTCTCGCCATTCGGCGAAATGTGCAGGTTGCCGGTGACGCTGAACGGTCCAGCGGTGAGGGCCACGCGGCGCAGCTTGCGATGCAGGCGCAGCTGGCGTGCGGCGCGCCACTCCGGCGGCATTGCCAGGATCAGCTGCTCGGTCATCACCGAGCGCCATTCGCCGTTGGCATCGTCCCCCGGTTCGACGGGCGTGGCCGGGTCGAGGACGGGCGCCTCGATCGGCCCGGGGGTGGGATGCCAGAGACGGAGCTCGTCCTGGTCGTTGAGCAGATCGGTTACGCGCTGGCCGTTCGATGCAATCCAGCCGACGATCCGCGAGTCGGCCGTATAAAGCTCGATCGGCGCAAGGTCGTTACCTGCCATCGCCAACGCGGCTGAGCTGGAGGTCCCTCCCCCAGCAGACCCGCGACGCCAGTTCCAGAAGGTCATGCCCGCATGGTGGAGCCCAGCGGTGACGGGCGGAAGGGACACGAGAGTACTAGGCAGGACTGTGCCGCTCGATCCCGGACCCCCGGACCCCCGGACCCTGCGCAGACGTGTCAATTGATCTGAACAGTTGCACGCCACAGCCCCGCCTACAATTCCGAGCCGATGAGACTCACGATCTACGCCGACGTCGACGACGGCAGCGGCCTGGCTTGACCCAGCAGCCGATGCTCGGGCCTGAGCTGCCCGATCTTCCGGATCCGGGGCTGAATCCGCCGCAGATCGCCCGCATCGGCGACCCGTTCGGCGGCCTGCGCCTGGTCCACTTCCTGGCGCGGCTGCGCCGGAACGAGACACACCAGCTGCGAGACGTGGTGGCCGCGCTGAACGCGGCCTACCTGGATTGGTACTTTTCGGAGAAGGTGGTGCTCGCTGGCCTCGTCCAGCTCCAGGCCAACTGGTCGATCTCGTACCACGGCGAGGATCGGATCGTCCTCGACCGTAACGAGCGCGGTCACACGATGCTCATCGTGGACTCGACCAAGATCACCCCGTTCCTGATCGCGCAGGCCAACCGGCTGCGAGACGAATGCGACGAGGAGCTGCGGCGCTTCGCGCTGGGTGACGGGATCACGACCGACAACTAGTCGAGCGCGCCGCCTCCAGCCTGCAGCGTGGCGACGGCTCCGCCCCAGCGGTCCAGCGAATGCCGGTTCATGACCCCGACCTTCATGGTCAGACCCGGTCGGAGCCTCCGGCCTGACCGATCGCGGCCTCGGGCGCCTCGATCGAGATCGGCACCGTCTCCATCCCATCGCCGGTCGGGACGCGCGTCGGGCGCGGACGGAAGGGCGAGGTCTCGGGCACGATCGGCCCATCGGTCTCGGCCAGGGCGCCGCCCCGGTAGGCCTCCCAGACGGCCATCACCGTGTCCCGATGCGGCCGGATGCGGCAGTGCTCGTCGCGGTTGCCCATCTCGTCGCAGTAGCCGAGCGGCACGCACTTGGGGGCCAGGAACGAGCCGAAGAAGGGCGACACCCTGAAGATCTCGTGACGGATCTGCTTGAAAAGCTGCCGGATCTCCCATTGGGCCATGGTGCACAGGCGCAGGCCGCTCATGTGGATCAGCTGCCGCAGGTTGACGGTCATGATCAGGTTCGTCTGCATCGCGTTCGGGAAGATGAACCGCGCGTCCTCGGCCGGCACCTCGGCCTGGAGGAGCTGCCCGTAGAGATCCATATTCGAGTCGACCGCGCGCTGGAACTGGCCGGCCAGGTCATCGGGGAGGTCGCCCTTCGTGATCGAGTCCGGAATCGTGTAGTTGTCGCGCTGCTTGAAGCTGACATAGCGCTGCGACTGCTGGTCGAAGGCGGTCCCGGCCCGGTGGCGCACCAGCTGATGCGAGAGGGTCCGGGTCACGCCGCTGATGGCGAAGGTGAAGTTGACGTGCTCGATGGTCGAGCCGTGGCCTGACTCCATCACCTTCCGAACGAGGCTCTGCTGCTTCTCATCCGCCACGCCCCGGCTCACCGCCTTGTCCCAGATCTGGTCGGGGAGCTGCTCGGAATAGCAGGTCCGGCAGGCGGTGTAGATGATCGGGAGGTAGTACTCCTCGACGATCTCCTTGGTGGGGAAGATCAGCTTGGCGGAGACAGCCGAAGGGGCGGGCATGGTCCGGCGAGAATACCACTCGCGGACCGATGCGACAGCGGGCGTTATCCACAACCTGTAGCGGTGTGGATAACGTTTGACCCGCTATCTTGTGGCGTCGGCGGTCATTCCGGACCCCACAGATCGACCTGTGGAAGGCCGAGGCGGCCGAGCGTCTCGTTCAGCTCGGCGCAATGGTAGACGTCGTGGCTGAACACCCGCTGGATAACGAAGGCGCGCGTGTGGACCCTCGAGTCATTCCACTCGGGAGGGCTGCGCAACTCCTCGCCAAGGGTGTCCACGGTCCAGCTGTTCAGGCAAGCCTCGACAATGCCAAAGGACGAGTCAAGGGCGTCAGCGAGCTGATCGGCAGCGAGCACATTTTCTAGGTCGTCGTCGCCCGGGCAGTTGTAGGCGGCGTTCGTGAAGGGCGTGGTCTCCGCCCCGGGCTGACCGGCGAAGTCGCACAGCCAAAAGACCCGCTGGCATGCCATGTGACCCACCGTCGCCCAGAGAGGCCAGCGCTCGGGCGAGGGGCGGATCGCCAACTGCTGGGCGGTCATCGCAGCCACGACCTTCCGCAGGCGCCGGTTGTAAGTTGGCCACGAGGTGAAGGACGACCGAATCGTCGACATGGTCACCTCCTGACGATACGTGGTGATGGTCGCGGTCAGCCCCCCGCCGCGTCCGCTGAGTCCGGTCGCGGACCGCTCTCCGGACGATGTTCATCCAGGCGAGCCAGGCCATGCAGCCGATCGAACGCGATCCGGTTGCCACCCGCCGCCCTCGCTGATGCGAGTGCCTCCTCGGCAGCCCGCAGGAGCTCTTCGCCGGTCAGAATAGCTCCGGAGCGGGCCTTTGAGGGGCCGCTTATCCACCACATATGGGGGTGTGGATAAGTTCGTGCCGCTATGTTGTGGCCTCGGACGAGGCGCCCGGCTCGGTCCCTGCGTCTGGGTCGCGTCGCTCGTCCAGGCGTGCCAGACCATGCAGCCGATCAAACGCGATCCGGTTTCCGCCAGCCGCCTTGGCCGATGCCAGCGCCTCCTCGGCATTGGCCAGCAGCTCGTCGCCGGTGAGCGTCATCCCGGGGCGCATCAGCGCGATGCCGATCGAAAGACGGATCGTGGTATCCCCTCCCGTCGTGGAGAGGCGCCGCTCCATCAGCCGGTCGAGGAGCGCGGAGGCGAAGGTGGTGGCACCCTGCTCGTCGGTGTGGGGCAGGACCGCCAGGAACGAGTCTCCACCGATGCGACCGAGCGCATCGGCCTCGCGGATGCGCAGGCGAAGGCGGAGGGCCACCTCGCGCAGGATGGCGTCGCCGACCTCGACGCCGTGCTCGTGGTTGAGGTCGGCGAAGCGGTCGATGTCCAGCAGGATGACCGCGACCGCGTGCGCATAGCGGCGCGCCTCGGCGGCGTCGATCCGGAGCCGCCCCAGCGTCGGGCCGCGGCCGGGGAGACCGGTGAGCGGATCCATGGTCGTGGCGCGCTCGATCTCGGCCCGCTGCAGCTCGATTGTCCGCCGCGCGCCAACGAGGTCGTCGATCGTCCCGCGCAGCTCGTGGGTGAGGCGAGACAGCTCATCGAATTCGGATTCGGGCTCGGCCTCGACGACCGCCTCTTGCTCGGCAGGGGCGCGGCGCAGGCGATGCGCGCCCAGTGACCAGCCGACCACGATCGCGGCAACCGCGATGCCGGCTGTGCCGACAAGGCGTCCGCCGCCGTCCGGTGCGGCCAGGCCAAGTGCCAGGGAGGAGGTGGCGGCAATCCCGAGCGCCGTGGCGCGCGTCGGCTCGTCGAAGGCCGTCGTCGCCGCAGCGAGGAGCACGATCGCGGCGCCCACCAGCAGGATCGGCGCCACGGAGTCGGCGTCGCCGGCACCACCAATGAGCAGGACCGCGGCGAGGCATGCCTCGACCAGTACAACGCCGATGATCACTCCGGCAGTGCGGCTCTGGCGGCTCACGAGGACTCGAATTCCGCTCGCCGACGCAGCGGCAAAGGCAGCCGCGGCGAGTACGGCGCCGATGCCCAGCCCCACCACCCCCGTCGACCCCAGAGCCACGACCGCGAAGGTAACCGCCAGCATCCCCAGCCCGGTCGCATCGCCGAGATCCCTGGTTCGGCCGCTATCCAGGGCTGCCGCGACGGCGAGCAACAGGGCGAGACCTGCCGTGGCAGCCGCAGCGCCGGCGATTGCGGGCGCGACCCACGGCAGCAGGGTGCCGTCGCGCAGGGCGGGCACGAAGTGGACGGCCGCGAAGACAGCCAGCGGCAGGAGCGCCGTCGCGAGGCGGCCTCCGATGATCAGGATCGATTCGCCGAGAGGTCGGTTCAAGGGCCTTCCGTGGTGCGGCAGTGCACCGGGGAGTCTCCGGTTCTCAGTCCATGGCCGGCAATAGTACGAAGGGCGCGTCGGCGTGGGGCGTGGCGTGGGCCGTGGCGTATCCTCGCGGTCGTGGCAAGCCCTCCATCCAGGCGCGCCGTGATGTCGCGCCGCAGCTTCCTGGAGCAGACCGATCGGCTCATCGCCGACGGCGATGCCCTGGTGGCGACGCCCCACTGGGACCTCTTCCGCGCCTGGCTGCTGAACTCGGACGAGCTGCTCGAACGCGTGTGGGGACGGATGGACCGATACCACCTGGCCTGGCTGAACGTCGGTCGTGACTCGGCCGCTCCGGGATCGGCACTCGACGAGGCGGGCACCGCCCGCTTCATGGCGGAGGTGGCGAGCGGCAAGCTGGCGGTCCTGCGTACCATGCGGAACGCCGTTGCGCAGCGCGGCTGGAGAAATCTCAGCGACGACGAGGAGGAGCGGTGACCGTTCGTCAGCGCGAGCCGATCGGCGGCCTGGCGGCCGTCTTCGCGCACCCCGACGACGAGAGCTTCACCGCTGCGGGCACGCTGGCCCTGGCGCACGACGCCGGACGCACCGTACGACTGCTGCTCCTGACCCGGGGGGAGGCTGGGACCGAGGATCGCTTGCCTGATCTCGACCTGGCAGAGCTTCGCGAGGAGGAGATGCGCTGCGCCGCGGCGAAGATCGGGATGGACGAGGTGACCGTGGTCGACCACCCGGACGGCCACCTGGCCGAGGTCAAGTTCTCGACCCTCGTCGACGAGATCGCGCTCTGGCTCGCCGATCGGCGTCCGGATGCGGTGATCACCTTCGGCGCCCACGGTGTGACGAACGACGCCGATCACGTTGTCGTCGGCGCCGCCACCCGGTGGGCGGTCGAGCGACTGGCCGAGTCGGGGCTCGCGCCGCACGCGGTTTACGTGGTGGCGCCCGTGTTCGGTCCCGGACAGCGGCGATACGACCTCTCGCCGGAGGAGGGTGCCGCCAGCCACCGGATCGAGATCACCGATGTCGCCGGTCGCAAGCTCGCTGCCCTGGCCTGCCACGCCAGCCAAGCCGATACTGCCGAGGAGATCGCCGAGCTGCGCGCCGCGCTCGATCGGGACGGGGTCGTGTACGAGGGCTACACCCGCGTTCGCCCAACCGTCCCGGCCGCGCGACCGACCTTCTATTCGCGGCTCGTCTGAGGGGAGCGGACGCCACTTTCCGCGCTTGACGCGCGGGGCTGGGTGTGAGGCGCGCGGCAATGGGCGGGTGGCCCCCGGGAGCTCCCTTGCGGGATCCCGTTCAATCCTTGCTAGACTGGTCGGCAATGACGATTGATTCGAACCTCGCCAAGGTGGACGAGGTGATGACCGCCCTGTACGACATTCAGGACCCGGAGATCGGGATGAGCATCGTGGACCTCGACCTGATCAAGAACGTCGAGATCGGGGTCGACGGCGCCCCCACCGAGATCAAGATGGTGCTCACCACGCCCTTCTGCCCCTGGGCCGGGGAGCTGATTCAGACGATCAAGACCAAGACCGAGGAGGTCGTCGGGCCGCCCGTCAAAGTCACGCTCCTCGCCGATCGCTGGGAGCCACCGCCCGGCCTCTTCTAGGAGCGAAGCCGCCTTCCCGGTGGGCCTCGTTCCATGCCGTATCGCCACCGCCGATACACCGACACCGCTGGCACGACTCGCATGTCGAGCGATCGGTGCAGGGAATGAGCCGACGCCTCGGGGTTGAGGTCCGGCGCAATCTGTATCGTTCCGGTGCTCGTGTATCGCCGTGGCCGATATCACCCCGGAGCCAGCATCAGCGGCGTCCCGTCGAGATCTCGCAGAGAGGAAACCTGCCATGAAGGACGCGAAGAAGTCCCCGAAGCGCACCAGCGCGACCAATAAGACGTCCAGCCGATTCACGGACGAGGAAAAAGGTGCGATGAGGGAGCGCGCAAAAGAGCTGAAGGCGGCCAAGAGCAAGGCAGACGGGGAAAGTGACGTGCTCGCGAAGATCGCCGAGATGGCGAAACCGGATCGCGACATGGCCGAGCGGCTCCATGCTCTCATCAAGGCCAGCGCACCAGCCCTCGCGCCGAGAACCTGGTACGGGATGCCGGCGTACGCCAAGGACGACAAGGTCGTCTGCTTCTTCCAGCCCGCGGAGAAGTTCAAGACGAGATACGCGACGTTTGGGTTCAACGACTCGGCGAACCTCAACGAGGGCACCATGTGGCCCGTCGCCTTCGCTCTGACGAAGTTATCGGCGGCCGACGAGGCACGGATCGGCGCGCTGGTGAGGAGAGCGGCAAAGGACTGAGCTCCGGTGATACGGTGAGCGCATGACCGAACGAATCACCCCCCGACAATTCAACGAGGCCGATGGAGTCGAGGACTGGCGAGTGCTCAGCGAAGGCGCATGCGCCTTCTTCCGCACCGAGTCGCTTGCCTCGGGCGCCAGGCTCGTGCAGGCGATCAGCGAGCTCGACCTCGTCGCCGACCACAGCCCGGCCATCGACCTGCGTCACGACGGCGTGACCGTCCGATTGCTGACCAGGACCGATGACTACTGGGGGATGAGCGACCGTGACATCGAGCTGGCACGACAGATCTCGGCGGTGGCGCGCGAGCAGGGCGTGACCGCCGATCCGTCCGCCGTCCAGACGCTGCTCTTCATCCCGGGCGCGCCCGACATCACGAAGGTGATGCCCTTTTGGCGCGCGGTCCTCGGGTACGAGCCACGCAGTGACAGCCCCGACGAGGACCTGGTCGACCCGCTCGGTCTCGGCCCGGGGTTGTGGTTCGAACAGATGGAGGAGCCGCGCGGGGATGGTGGCGGCGCGATCCATATCGCCGTTTGGGTGCCGCACGAGCAGGCCGAGGCGCGCATAGCGGCGGCGCTCGCGGCCGGCGGCCGGATGGTTCGCGACGACTTCGCGCCCGCGTGGTGGACGCTCGCCGACGCCGCGGGCAACGAGGCGGACATCGCCACTACGACGGGCCGCGACTGAGCGCGGCGCCGGCCTCTGGGGGGCCACCACTGCTGGCGGTAGATCGGCACGAATTCACTCCTGGCGCGCCGATTCACCGCCACCGATGGTGCCGCCACACAGAGGGAACCCCTCCAGTGCTGTTGTACCGCTGCCCGAGGTGCGGCCCTAGTCACCTGGCTGCCATTTCGGCACCTCGCGGGCCGATAACGGCTCGGAATGTGGCGTTCATGCGTACCTCGAGTCGCCTGCGTACTCAGACTGCACGCGCGTAGCCCTCCGGCTGCCGACGTAGCACCCTGATGAATAACCCCGGTTGCAACCCGCGGCGGCGCTAGCATCTCCCCAATGCGCATCTACACCCGCAAGGGCGACACCGGCACGACCGGGCTCCTCTTCGGCGGCGCCCGGGTCAGCAAGGCGGACCTCCGCACAGACGCCTACGGCACGACCGATGAGGCCGTCTCCGCCCTGGGCCTCGCCCGAGCAGCCCTCGCCGGCTCCCCCTTGGTCGATCTGATCCTGCGGCTCCAGCGCGAGCTGTTCGTGGTCGGCGCGGAGCTGGCCACGCATGTCGAGAAGCGCGCGAAGCTCACCGATGGCACCAGCCGCGTGACGGCCGAGATGACGACGGCGCTCGAGCACGAGATCGACGCGCTCGAGGCCACGCACCCGATGCCGGCCGAGTTCGTGATCCCCGGGGAGACCCTCGCCGGCGCGGCGATCGACCTGGCACGGACCACCGTGCGACGTGCCGAGCGTCGCGCGGTCGCGCTGAGCAACGCCGGCGGCCTCCCTGACTCGCAGGTCGTGCCCTACCTCAACCGGCTGGCGGACCTGCTCTTCGTGATCGCCCGCGCGGCGGATGGGGGCTTCCGCCCCGTCCGGAGCCGCGAGTAGAATCGCCCCAGCCCACCAACCCGCCTCCCGGCGGGCTGCACCGCGGTAGACCGGCTCTGGCGTGGCGCACTGACAAGGAGACCCACACGATGAGCTATGCCGTGACCAACCCCGCCACGGGCGAGACGGTCAAGACCTACGACACCATCACCGACGCCGAGCTCGAGGCCGCGATCGCGGCAGCCGACGAAGCGCACCGCACCTGGTCGAAGTCGACCACGGTCGAGGAGCGCGCGGCCCTCATCCGCCGGGTCAGCGAACTGCACACCAAGCGCCGCCAGGAGCTGGCGGAGCTCATCGTGCGAGAGATGGGCAAGCCGATCAAGCAGGCGCTCGGCGAGGTCGACTTCGCCGCCGCGATCTACGAGTACTACGCCGACCACTCGCCGGACTTCCTGAAGGACGAGCCGATCCAGCTCCTCGCGGGCGATGGCTCGGCGGTCATCCGCCGCTCGTCGCTCGGGGTGCTGCTCGGCGTCATGCCGTGGAACTTCCCGTACTACCAGGTCGCCCGCTTCGCCGGCCCGAACCTCATCATCGGCAACCCGATCCTGCTCAAGCACGCCCAGCAGTGCCCCGAGTCCGCCGCCGCGATGCAGCAGATCTTCCTCGACGCGGGCTTCCCGGCCGGCGCCTACGTGAACATCTACGCCTCGCACGACCAGATCGAGCAGGTCATCGCGGACCCGCGCGTGCAGGGCGTCTCGCTCACCGGCTCCGAGCGCGCCGGCGCCGCGGTCGCCGAGATCGCCGGCCGCCACCTGAAGAAGGTCGTGCTCGAGCTCGGCGGCTCGGACCCCTTCATCCTGCTCTCGACCGACGACCTCGACGCCACCGTGCAGAACGCGGTCGACGCCCGCCTCGACAACAGCGGCCAGTCGTGCAACGCGGCCAAGCGCTTCATCGTCGCCGACGAGCTGTACGAGCCCTTCCTCGAGAAGTTCACCGCGAAGATCGCCGAGATCGAGGCGACCGACCCGACGTCGGCCGACTCGGCGCTCGGCCCGCTGTCCTCGCTGAAGGCCGCCGAGGGCGTCGACGAGCAGGTCAAGCGCGCGATCGAGCACGGCGCGACGCTCGTGCACGGCGGCACCCGCGACGGCGCGTTCTTCCAGACGACGGTCCTAACGGATGTCACTTCCGGGAATCCCGCCTCCAAGGAGGAGTTCTTTGGCCCGGTCGCGCAGGTGTACCGTGCGAAGGACGAGGCCGATGCTGTGCGCATCGCGAACGACACCCCATTCGGCCTGGGCTCGTACGTCTACACCACCGACCACGAGCAGGCGCTCCGTGTCGCCGACGGCATCGAGGCCGGCATGGTGTTCGTGAACGTCGTGCTCGCCGACGGCGCCGAGCTGCCGTTCGGCGGCATCAAGCGCTCGGGCTCGGGCCGCGAGCTCGGCCGCTTCGGCGCCGACGAGTTCGTGAACAAGAAGATGATCCGCATCGGCTGACGCCCAGGCGTCACGTGGCGTCCGCGTCCGCATGTGCCAGGGCTTCTTCTTCCAGCCATCGCTGATCGGTGGCGTCGCGCAGGACTCGGAGATCGTCCAGAAGGAGATCTTCGGGCCGGTCCTGGAGCGGCGAGCCCGCCTACGAGGGGCGCCACTATCGCTTCGAGCCGATGGCATTCCGCCCGACCCCCGGTGCAGCGACCACGAATCCCCATCTGGCTGGTCGGCGCGTGGCCGAGTGAGCGGGGCGGGACCACCCTGGGCAGCGGCACCGGTCGCCACAATCAACACTGATCAGGCGTAATCCGATGGCAGCTGTAGCGGAGGTATTGGAGTGAGTACGTGGCCCGGTGGCATCGGGGCAATCACGCTGTTCGTAGAGGATTTGGCAGCCGCGAAGCGGTTCTACGAGAAGATCTTCGACCTGCCGGTGACGTTCGAGGACGACAACTCGGCCGTGTTCAAGTTCGGGGACACACTCGTCAACCTGTTGCAGGCTTCATCGGCGCCAGAGCTGATTGCGCCGGCGACGGTGGCAAGCCGCGACGCGGGGTCCCGCTTTCAATTCACGCTCGAAGTCGATGACGTGGATGCCAAATGCGCGGACCTGGTCGCCCGCGGGATCGAGCTGCTGAATGGCCCGATGGATCGCCCGTGGGGGATTCGTACCGCAAGCTTCCGCGATCCTGGCGGCCACATCTGGGAGATTGCGCACTAGGGTCGTATAGGTCGACGGCTATCATCGGCTTCAATGGGTGAGCAGACCACGCAGCCCGCGTCCCCGCCGCGGCGGCGCGCCCGCAGGGCGGCTGCCGCGGAGCCGACGACGACTACGCTGGAGGTCACGCTCCCGCGCGGACGGACTCCGCCGCTCGATCCGAAAGAGGAGCGCGAGCTGCTGCACCGGGGAGTGGCCCTCTTCAACGGCCGCCGGTACTGGCATGCGCATGAGGCCTGGGAGACGCTTTGGCGCGCGGCGCCGGACAGCGAGCGTGATTTCTGCCAGGGGCTGATCCAGGTCGCCGCCGGGCTCCTGCACCTCCAGCGTCGCAACGCGCGTGGCGCGCGCAACAAGCTCTTCGAAGGGCTCGCCAAGTTGCGGCCGTACCAGCCGGTGCATCGAGGCATCGTCATGAACGAGCTGGTCGCCACGTGTGAGCAGATCGAGCAGGACCTCGGGGCCGGCCTGCTCCCGTACCTGATCCCGCCGATAATCCGCTTCGCGGAGCTCGAGCACCCTCGTGAATTCGACCGATGAGCCCGGAGTCGCCGGCGCGCACCGAGCGCGACTCAATGGGTGAGGTGCGCGTCCCTGCCGATGCCAAATGGGGAGCGCAGACGCAGCGGGCAGTCGAGAACTTCCCGATCAGCGGGCTGCGCGTCGATCCGGAGCTGATCCATGCGCTCGGCAGGATCAAGGCCGCCGCGGCGAACGCCAATGGCGCGCTCGGCGTGGTCAGTGCCGAGGTAGCCGCCGCCATCCGAGCTTCAGCCCAGGAAGTGGCAGACGGACGCTGGGACGACCAGTTTCCGATCGACGTCTTCCAGACTGGCTCGGGCACCTCCTCCAACATGAACGCCAACGAGGTGATCGCCAGCCTCGCAGCGGAGCAGCTCGGGGCGGCGGTCCATCCCAACGACCAGGTCAACGCCAGTCAGTCGAGCAACGATGTCTTCCCGTCGGCCATCCACCTGGCTGCCACCGATGGCGTGGTCAACATCCTCATTCCGGCGCTCAACCGGCTCGCCACGGCGCTCGAGGGGAAGGCGGGCGAGTTCGCGAGCGTCGTCAAGGCTGGCCGCACACACCTGATGGACGCGACGCCAGTGACACTCGGCCAGGAGTTCGGCGGCTACGCGGCGCAGGTTCGATACGGCATCGAACGGCTGGATGCGAGCCTTCCCCGCGTGGCGGAGCTGCCGCTGGGTGGGACCGCGGTCGGGACCGGAATCAACGCCCCGGCCGGTTTTGCGGAAGCGGTCATCGAGGAGCTGCGCGAGTCTACCGGTTTGCCGCTGACCGAAGCCCGCAACCACTTCGAGGCACAGGGAGCCCGCGACGGTCTGGTCGAGCTGAGCGGCCAACTGCGCACCATCGCCATCGGCCTGTACAAGATTGCGACCGACATCCGCTGGATGGGCTCGGGCCCGCGTGCGGGCCTCGGCGAGATCCATCTTCCGGACCTGCAGCCAGGCTCCTCGATCATGCCCGGCAAGGTGAACCCGGTGATCCCCGAGGCGCTGTCGATGGTCTGCGCCCAGGTGATCGGCAACGACGCCGCGATCGCCTTCGGCGGCGCGGCCGGCAACTTCGAGCTGAACATCATGCTGCCGATGCTGGCCCGCAATCTCCTTGAGTCGATCCGGCTGCTGGCATCTGCATCGGTCCTGTTTGCAGACCGATGCGTCAGCGGCATCGTCGCTAACGAGGTACGCGCCCGGGAGTTCGCCGAGGGCTCGCCGGCGGTGGCGACTGCCCTCAACCCGGTCCTCGGCTACGAGGAGGCGGCGAGCATCGCCAAGCAGGCGCTCGCCGAGCGGAAGAGCATCAGGCAAGTGGTGATCGACCGCGGACACGTTGAGTCGGGCAAGGTCACCCTCGAGGGCCTCGATCGGCTGCTCGACGTGATGGGTATGACCCGTTGAAATGGATCACACGGGAGCACGTCAAGGTCGATCGGGTCGCCTGCCCATGGCTGATCCGCAAGTACATCGACCCCGATGCCGAGTTCCTGTTCGTCCCCGCCGCCGAGGTTGATGCGAACGCGGCCCGCGAGGGTGCGACGCCATTCGACACGCAAGGGGCGCGGCTCGGTCATCGGGATGGGAACTGCAGCTTCGAGACGATCATCGAGGAATACGGACTGCTCGCGCGCGATCCCGCGCTTGCCCGCCTAGCCGAGATCGTCCACGGCGCCGATGTCTCCGCCGACCTCGATCGCATCCCCGAATCGCGTGGCCTCAAGGCGATTGCCGAGGGGTTCGGGATGGTCTACCCCGACGACCACGCCATCCTGGAGGCGGAATTCCCCGTCTACGACGCCCTGTACGCGTGGTGCGCCCGGCAGGCATCGGCCTGATCAGGGTCCGGGCGCCGTACAATTGGGCTCCGCATTCTGGAGACCTCCACCCGTGACCGTTGCCACCACCAGCTACAAGAACCTGATCGGCGGTCGCTGGGTCAACGCCAAGTCAGGCGCGACTTTCGACAGCGTGAGCCCCGCCAACCACGAGGACGTGATCGGCTCATTCCCGGCCAGTGGACCGGCCGACGTGGACGCGGCGGTCGCCGCGGCAAGAGCTGCCTACCCGGCCTGGTCGATGATGCCGGCGCCGAAGCGCGGCGAGATCCTGTTCAAGGTGGCGCGCATTCTGGCCGAGCACAAGGAAGAGCTGTCGCGGCTCATGACGCGCGAGATGGGGAAGGTGCTGACCGAGGCCCGCGGCGACGTGCAGGAGGCGATCGACGTCGCCTATTACATGGCCGGCGAGGGACGGCGGCTGTTCGGCCAGACGGTGCCGTCCGAGATGCCGGATAAGTTCGCAATGGCGATTCGCAAGCCGATTGGAGTGGTCGGGATCATCACGCCGTGGAACTTCCCGATCGCGATCCCCGGTTGGAAGCTCTTCCCGGCGCTGATCTGCGGCAACACCGCGGTCATCAAGCCGGCCAGCGACACGCCCGCCTGCGCGGTGCGCTTCGTCGAGCTGCTGGTGGAGGGCGGCATTCCCGAAGGCGTGGTCAACATCGTGACCGGCTCCGGCGCCGAGGTCGGCAATGCGATCGTTGAGCATCCCGACGTCCGGGTCATTTCCTTCACCGGCCACACCGATACCGGCGTCGAGATCAGTACCCGCGCCGCGGCGACCCTCAAGCGGGTCAGCCTGGAGTTGGGCGGCAAGAACCCGATCGTGGTCTGGGAGGACGCCGACTTGGACCTCGCCCTCGACTCGGCCATCTGGTCCGCTTTCGGCACCTCCGGCCAGCGCTGCACAGCCGCGTCCCGCCTGATCGTGCATCGGAAGGTGCATGACCAGTTCGTCGATGCGCTCCAGCAGCGTGTGGGCGCCCTTGTCCTCGGCGATGGGCTGGACGAGGGGACCGATGTCGGTCCGGTCATCAACGACAAGGCGGTCGAGCGCATTGCGGCATACGCCGCGATAGGTCGCGGCGAGGCGGACCTGGTGATCGGCGGCGAACCGGCGACCGCAGGTGCGCTCGCCAAGGGAAGTTTCTTCCAGCCGACCATCTTCACCGAGGTGAAGCCCGATGCGCGCATCGCCCAGGAGGAGATCTTCGGGCCGGTGACATCGGTCATTCCGGTCGATTCGTGGGACGAGGCGGTTCGAATCGTGAACTCCGTCAAGTACGGCCTGTCGACCTCGCTCTTCACTCGGGACATCAACCTGGCGTTCCGAAGCATCCGCGACTTCGATTCCGGGCTGGGGTACGTGAACCACGGCACCATCGGCGCGGAGGCGCATCTCCCGTTCGGCGGCACCAAGGCGACCGGCAACGGCCACCGCGAGGTGGGCCAGGCCGCGCTCGACTTCTTCAGCGAGTGGAAGAGCGTCTACATCGACTATTCGGGGAAGCTGCAGCGCGCCCAGATCGACATGGAGTTCGTCGACCAGGAATAGGCCGCGCCCTGGACCCCAGGCGACGAGGGAGAGCTCGCGAAGGAGGTGACGCGGTGGCGGACGCCGTCGACGGGCCGCCGGGAGTGGTCGACCGGCTCCAGGGTGAGATGGCGGAGCTTCGCAGGTCGCGCGAGCGGCTGGTCGCGGCCGCCGATGCTGATCGACACGAGATCGAGAGTGCACTCCACAGTGGCGTCCAGCAGGACCTCGCCGCGCTCGCCCTCAATCTGCGACGCGCGGCTGGACTGGTAGACGGTGATCCCGCCGCGGCGAAGGCGCTCCTCGATGAGCTGGCGATGATGGTGCGGCAATCTCTCGACGAAACGGCAGAGCTGGCACGGTCGATCTACCCGCCGCTGCTCGAAGCGCGGGGGCTCGCCAGCGCCCTACGGGCGGCCGCGGCAGGCGCCGGCGTGACGGCCTCCGTGAAGGTCAACGCGGGTCCCTGCCCTCCGCAGACGATGGCTGCGGTCTACTGGTGCTGTGTCGAGGCGCTTCTGGCGGCGCCAGACGGGTCCCACGGAACGGTCAGTGTGCTCGACGAGGATGGAGCGGTCGCCTTGGAGGTCGCCGTGACCGGTGCCTTCGATGAGGGACGTCTCGAGCGGCTGCGCGATCGCGTCGGCGCGCACGAGGGCAGCCTGACAATCCACGACCTGCAAGACGGCAGCTCGCGCATCTCCGCGTCGCTGCCTTCGTCGCGATGACGCTAGTCGCCCTCGGCCAGGTACAGGATCACGGCCTTGACGCGCTTGTGGACCGCTGGCTCCCACGTCAACCCGAGCTTGAGGAAGATCGAGTGGATCACCTTCTCGACGGACCTCTCCGTAACGACGATCTCTTCGGCGATCGACGCGTTGTTCCGACCCTCCGCCATCTGGCGCAGCACGTCACGCTCACGCTCGGTCAGCTGGCTGAGCGCCGACTTCGCGCCGCGCGCCTTCTCTGCCACCAGCCCCTCCACCACCTTCGGGTCGATCACCGAGCCGCCCTGTGCAACGCTCCGGATGGCAGCCACGAGCTGGTCGACGTCGTCGACCCGCTCCTTCAGCAGGTAGGCGCGTCCGGCGCTGCCGGCGTCCAGCAGGGCAAGCGCGTAGCTCGGGTTCGCGTACTGGCTGAGCACGACCACCCCCAGGTCTGGATCGGTCTCACGCAACCGCTTGGCGGCCTGGATCCCCTCGTCAGAGTCGCCCGGCGGCATGCGGATGTCGGTAACCACGACATCCGGATGCTCGCTTTCGACCGCTTTCAGCAACGAGTCAAGGTCGCCGCAGACCGCCGCGACTTCAAGCCCGGCCTGCGCCTCGAGCAATCGGCGAATGCCTTCACGGACGAGGTAGTGGTCCTCGGCGAGCACGAGCCGGATCGGCATCGTCAGAGGATACCCCGGTGACGGCGTCGGACCTGCCGCTCGTCCTGATCGTGGACGACAATGACCGAAACCGGAAGCTGGCCGGCGACGTTCTTCGCGCGGCCAGCTTTCGGACCCTCGAGGCCCCAACTGCCACGGAAGCGATTGCGCTTGCCGCAGCTCATCTCCCCGATCTGATCCTGATGGATCTCCGGCTTCCCGACCTGGATGGCGTCGAGGCGGCGCGGAGGATTCGGTCCGACCCACGAACGTCGGGGATCCCGGTTGTCGCGTTGAGCGCTCTGCCACCAGGTGCCGGCGACGACTGGCTGCTCGATGCTGGCTTCGCTGGCTACGTGGTCAAGCCGATCGACATCGATGCGTTCCCCGATCTGGTACGCGGTTTCTGTGCGCGCCGGCCGCGATGACCCCACCCACCGTCGTCAGGGTGCCAGCATCCCAACCGGGTGGGAGGCAGGCAGGGTTGGCGAGCGGTCGACCCCCTCGTACGATGGCGTGAATGAATCGGTACCGGCGAGGTAGATCACCGATGAAAGCGGCCTTGGCATCGTCGCGGGTTCTGGCGAGCATCCTCCTGTTCGCGGGTCTGCTTGGTGCGTGCTCCGGGGCGTCTGGCAACAGCCCGACCCCGAGGCCCATCCCACGTGTCGGTCTGATGCACGTCGGGACGGACCACAACCCGCCATCCCTGGCCGCGCTCGTATCGCGCCTCTCCGAACTCGGCTGGTTCGACGGCTCCCCGGACGCCGCGATGCGCCAGCTCGTCGGCGACGGGACGACAAAGGTGCAGGGCAAGATGGCGCAGCTGCAAGGTGAATTTGACGGTCTTCGGATCGTTCTGATCTGGCGCAACCTCGCGCCGAGTGAAGTGAACCAGCAGGCCAAGGACTACGTCGACCAGGACGTTGACGTAATCGTCGCCTTCGAGGACAAGTCGATCCGCGCAGCGCAGGACGCGACGGCGCAGCCAGGAAACCAGATTCCGGTCGTCTTCCTTCACCCATCCGATCCCGTCAGAGACGGCCTCGTGCAGAGCCTTTCCCATCCGGGCGGAAACCTGACGGGCGTCTTTGGGGCGAGGGATCCTGTGGCCAAGCAGCTCGAGCTCTACAAGGAGATCATGCCCGGGGTACAGCGGCTGCTCACGCTCGTCGACCCGGCCGACACGACGGCGACGCCACCCCTCCTGACGCAGGCAAGCGATGCCGCGCAGCAGCTTGGCATCACTCTGGTCATGCGGAATGCGTCCGACCAGGCCGGGCTCCAGCAGGCCTTCCAGTCACTCACACCGGGCGATGTCGACGGCGCGTTCCTGCTATCTCCGAGCCTGCGGCTCAACTTATCGCAAGCCGCGATCGACCTAGCAACGGCAGCGAACCTCCCCATCCAGGCCCACCGTAAGGAGTGGGTCAAGTACGGCGCGCTCTTCTCGCTCGGCGTCGACGTCGGCCCGGTGGGAACCGCCGGCGCGAACTTCGTCGACGCCATCCTCAAGGGCCAGCCGCCCGCCGACCTGGCCGTCGAGGAGGTGCCGCGGGTCGAGTTCGCGCTCAACCTCAAGAGAGCGAAGGAGCTCAGCATCGAGGTAAAGCAGGAGGTGCTCGACCAGGTCGATGTGGTGTATCGCTAGCCCGGCCCAGACACCGAGGCCTTAGCGTGGAGATGCCGGCGCGGCTGCGTGACCGCCTCATCTGGAAGTACACCGCGGTTGTCGTGACGCTGGTAGCCGCGGCCATCATCTCGGTCGGAGTCAGCGAGTCCTACTTCACCTACGAGGACAGCAAGCGGGCCGTAACCAGCTCGGAGGCGGACAAGGCCTCGTCCGCCGCGGTGTCAATCGACCAGTTCATCCAGGGAATCCTGGGGGATCTCGCGGGCGTGGCCCAGCCGATGGTCGATCCGGGTGGACTGGAGCGGAAGCAGGCGTTCAGCAGCCTCCTCCACCTCCAGAAGTTGTTGATCCAGTTGACATACCTGGATGCACGCGGAATCGACTGCGTTCGCGCATATTCCTTCGAGAAGAACCTGGTCAACAGTTCCGAGTGCGCTGACGATCGGGCGACGAGCCAAGAGTTCATCCGCGCCAGGTCCGACGGTCAGTACTTCGGCCCTGTTGACTTCGACGCAAGCACGGCCAGGCCGCACATGACCGTCGCGGTGGCCGAGGCTTCGCCCGGGAAGGGTGTCATCGTCGCCGACGTCGACCTGAGGTCCGTCCGGGAGGCACTCGACCGGGCGCGGATCGGCACCGCTGGCTATGCGTACGCCGTCGACTCGACTGGCGAGCTGATCGCCCATCCTGACACCAACCTGGTGCTCCGCCATACGAGCTTCGCGGAGCTGCCACAGGTGCAGGCCGCTCTGACCGGGGCCTCAGCGGCTCCCGCTGGCGTGGTGACCGCGGGACGTGATCTGGGCGGAAAGGAGGTCCTGAGCGCTTTTCAACGAGTGGCACAGCCCGGCTGGTGGGTCTTCGTCGAGGAACCGCTGAGCGAGGCGTTTGCGCCGATCGAGTCGGCGATTTGGCGCACGGTGTTGCTGCTGGTGGCGTTCCTCCTCGCTGCCGTGGTCACGAGCGTGCTGCTTGCGCGCAACCTGGTGAGGCCCATCGAGTCGATCCAGGCCGCGGCCGCGAGCATCGGCTCGGGTGCGCTCAACCAGCGCATCGAGATCTCGAGCCGTGACGAGCTCGGCGCGCTGGCGGACGAGTTCAACCGCATGGCGGCCCGCCTGCAGGAGTTCTACGCCGGCCTGGAGAAGCAGGTGCAGGAGCGGACCCAGGAGCTCGCCACGGCGCTCGCCGAACTGGATGAAAGGAGCCGCGAGCTCGAGGCTGCGAGTCGCCACAAGTCGGAGTTCCTGGCCAACATGTCGCATGAGCTCCGGACCCCGCTGAATGCGATCAGCGGCTTCTCGCAGGTGCTTCGGAAGCAGCTGTTCGGCGAGATCAACGAGAAGCAGGCCGAATACCTCGACGACATCCTCGGCTCGGCACGCCACCTGCTGTCGCTCATCGACGACGTCCTCGACCTATCGAAGGTCGAGGCGGGCCAGATCGATCTCCGGGTCGCTCCCTTCTCGCTGCCCGAGGCGCTCGAGCGCGGGGTTGTCATCGTGCGCGAGCGGGCGATGAAGGGAGGGGTCCAGGTCACTGCGTCGTCGGACCCGGGCGTCGAGACGGTCATCGGCGATGAGCGCCGGATCATCCAGGTGATCTTCAACCTGCTCTCGAACGCGGTCAAGTTCACGCCGGCGGGCGGTACGATCGACGTGGCTGCAACCCGCGTCGACGATGAGGTGCGAGTTTCAGTCAGTGACAGCGGCCCCGGCATCGCGCAGGAGGACCAGGACCGAATCTTCGAGGAGTTCCAGCAGGCCGATGCGGGGAAGGAGCAGCGCGAGGGGACGGGCCTTGGGCTCGCACTTTCCAAGCGCCTTGTCGAGCTGCACGGCGGACGGATCTGGGTCGACAGCGAGCTCGGGAAGGGCAGCACGTTCGTGTTCACCCTGCCGGATCGGCCTGTGTAGCCATGGCCGGCGAGCAGATCCTGGTGGTCGAAGACAACGAGAAGAACATGAAGCTGCTTCGCGACGTGCTCCATGCGACCGGGTATCGGACGCTGGAGGCATCGACCGGGGGCCAGGCCCTGGCGCTGGCGACCGAGCATCGACCAGCCCTCGTGCTGATGGACATCCGGCTGCCCGACATGGACGGCCTTGAGGCGTTGAGCCTGCTGCGGATGGATGAGCGCACCGCCGCCATACCAGTGCTCGCGGTGACCGCCCAGGCGATGCGCGGAGACCGCGAGCAGCTTACGCTGGCGGGCTTCGATGGTTACATTTCGAAGCCGGTTGACGTCGACGAGCTCCTCGAGACCGTCAGGCAGCACTGCGAGGGAGCGGAGACGTGAATCAGGACCAGCCTGCCCGAATCCTCGTCGTGGACGACATCGCGGAGAACGTGCGTCTGCTGGAGGCATTGCTCACTGCGCGCGGCTACGAGGTCATTTCGGCCAATGACGGCGCGTCCGCGCTCGAGCTCGTCGCGACGGCGAAACCCGATCTTGTCCTGCTCGACGTCATGATGCCGCCGCCCGATGGCTACGCCGTGTGCCGGCAGCTTCGCGAGCGCGGAGAGACGGCGATGTTGCCAGTCATCATGCTCACGGCGGCCCTCGGGCCGGAAAAGACGATGGGCCTCGAGGCCGGCGCCGACGACTTCATCACCAAGCCGTTTGATCACGACGAGCTGTTCGCACGGGTGCAGTCGCTGCTCCGGATCAAGCGCTACCACGACGTCATCACTGACTTGAACCGGACGCTCGAAGAGCGAGTGAGCATGCAGGTCGCGGAACTTGCGCGCGTGCGGCGCCTGCAGCGGTTCCTGTCACCACGGCTCGCCGAGGCCATCATCTCGTCGGGCGACGAATCCATCCTCGTCAGCCACCGCCGACAGGTGGCGATGCTCTTCGCCGACCTGCGCGGCTGGACCAGTTTCGTCGACGCGGTCGAGCCTGAGGAGCTGATGCGCGTACTTGGGGAATTCCACGAAACGATCGGTCGCTTGGTAAGTCGCTTCGACGCGACGGTCGGCTTCCTCGAGGGCGACGGCGTCCAGCTCTTCTTCAACGACCCGATCGAGGTACCGGACGCTCCGTTGCGGGCAGTCCGGCTGAGTTGCGCGCTCCGCGACGAGACGGCTCAGCTGATCCCTCAATGGCGGAAGCGGGGCCACGACCTCGACCTGGGAATCGGAATCGCGCTGGGCTACGCGACCTGCGGTGAGGTTGGCTTCGAGGCGCGCTCCGACTATGCGGCGATCGGAGCGGTGACCAACCTTGCCTCGCGGCTCTCCGACCGGGCACTTGGTGGGCAGATCCTGATCGCACAGCGGCTCTACGCCGAGGTCGAGGACGACGTCGAGGTCGAGCCGATCGGTGAGCTTGAGCTGAAGGGCTTCCAACGGCCGGTCACGGCCTTCAACGTCATCGCCATGCGTCGTCCCGCTGCATCCTCTCTCGAGACGCCGGGCGCCGAGTAGCACCCCGCTGGGCACCCGTCGTGTCGGGGCCTCGACGGCCTCCTTAGACTTCGCGCATGCCTGACCCGGACGAGGCTCGGCGCCTGCCCCAAGCAGCCCGGGTCGCGGAGCGCATCGCCGGCGGCTGATGCCCAGGGCGTCGCGAGCCCTTTGCCACGACCCGCCCGGCGTGCCACCATCCGGCATGCGCCTGCCGCTCTTCCCGCTCCACGTCGTCCTCTTCCCGCACCTGCCCTTGCCGCTTCACATCTTCGAGGAGCGCTACCGGGCCATGACCCGCGACCTGATGGCGGACGGTTCGCCGTACGGCGGCCGGTTCGTGATCAGCCCCAGCACCTCGGGCGCGGAGGCCGGTGAGTCGGGCATCGCCCCCGAGATTGGATCGATCGGCACGGTCGCCGAAGTCCGTCGCGCCGAGCGCTTTGCCGACGGCCGCTGGGCGCTGGTGGTGGTCGGGGTCGAGCGAGTAAGGATGGGCGATGTCGATCGATCCGGGCCATATGCGCTGGTCGAGGTGGAGCCGCTGCCCGAGTCGCTGGGCGACGCGGAACAGGCGGGTCGTCTCCTGCCCCAGGTGCAGGCCGCGCTCGACGCCTACCTCGACACGGTGAAACGCTTCGTGGCCTCCGCGGCGTCCCAGGGGAAAGAGTCGCAGGAGATCAGCGACGTGGCAGCCTCTCTGGACGAAGTCCTCAAGCCGATCCACCTGCCGGACGACCCGCTGGCGGCCAGCTACGCGGTGGCCGGGGTGCTCCAGATCGAGCTGCACCGCAAGCAGCAGCTCCTCGAGCAGCCCGACGGCGCCGCACGCCTCCAGGCCGAGCTGAACCTGCTCCGTCGTGAGGCCCGCCTCCTGGCGGATGGCTCGGTGCCACCGGTCGGCCGCGACGATCTCCGCTACAACCTCAACTGAGCCGATGAGCCGGCGCCTCCTCGCCGCGGTGGCCGCGGCCGTCGTCCTGCTGAGCGCCTGCAGCGCGACGCCGTCGCCGTCGACGAGCTCGAGCGTCAACGGCCAGCCCACTCCCACGTCCTTCGGGACCACCGATCCGAGCGAGAGCGCCTCCCCGACCGCCACCGCCAGCCAGCCGCCAGCCGGCGCCACCTACACGGTTCGCCCCGGCGACACGCTCTCGTCGATTTCCCGTGACTGGGGCACGACCGTTACCCGGCTCCAGTCCTGGAATGGCGTTGCATACCCCTCGCTGCTGACCGACCCCAACACCCTCGAGGCCGGCTGGGTGCTGGTCGTCGCCGCCAATCCAAACACCACCCCGCAGCCGACCCCGACGACTCCGGCCAGTGGCTGCCGGGCCGGAAATCGGGTGCCTGCCGGCACCTCCGAGACGTTCGCCAAGGTGCCCGGCGCGGGCCATGCCTTGGCGCTCACGCTCGACATGGGCGGGCGCCTCGACCCGGGGATCGAAATCCTCAACTTCCTGATCGCCAGCAGGGTGTGCGTCACCCTCTTCCCGACCGGCGCGATGGCGCAGACCGCAGAGGGTCGGAAGGTGATGGCGATCATCAAGGCGCATCCGGAGCTGTTCGAGATCGGCAACCACACCATGCACCACTGCAACCTGGTGAGCGGCGGCGGCGGCTCCCCGACGGCGGCGCCCTGCACGGGTGTGAGCCCGACGGCAGACTTCATCCGCTCTGAGCTGACCGATGCGGCGGCGATCCTGGAACCGCTCTCCGGCCAGCGGCCGGTCCCGTACTGGCGCCCGCCATACGGTGCCGTGAACCAGGCGGTCCGCGACGCGGCGGCATCGGTCGGGTACACCAAGACCTTCATGTGGGATATCGACACGATCGACTGGAAGCCGATCGCCGATGGCGGGCCAACGGCCAAGCAGATCGCGAGCAAGGTCATGAGCCGCTCCACCGACGGCTCGAACGTGCTGATGCACCTGGGCGGCTACGAGACCCTCGACGCGCTGAAGATCATGGTCCCCGGCCTGCGCGATCGGGGCTTCCTGCTGACGAGCCTCTCCGACCTGCTGAACTAGGCGACCAGCTCCCGGATCATGGCCAGCGCCTCATCTGATGGCGCCGGGAGAATGGCGACCGATGTAGCGCGGCGGATCGACCAGCCGCTGCCGGCATCGACCGTCCACTCGTCGACCCCGGGATGGAGGCTGGAGAGCTCCATCTCCCCATCCGACCCGAAGTGGTAGACGCCGAGCTGGGTGACGACGGCAGTTGGCCCGGCGCCGGCCCAGGCCGCCCGCCCACCGCTCCCATCGGGCCTGCGATGGCCGGGCGAGGTCACGAAGTCGACCCGATCGACGAAGGAGCGCGTCGACTGGCTCATGACCACGATCACGCGCCGGGCATTGAGGGCGATCTCGCAGGCGCCGCCGGATCCCGGCAGCCGCACGCTCGGGCGCTGGTACGGCCCGATGACGGTGGTGTTGAGATTCCCCCAGCGGTCGATCTGGGCGGCGCCAAGCATCCCGACCTCGATCCGGCCGCCCTGCAGGAAGCCGCCGAAGAGGTCGCGCATGCTCATCGTGCCGGCGGCGCCCGACACGAGCGCCGGGTCGCCGATGCTGTCGGGGAGCCGCGTCGGCCGCGCTCCGACCACGCCGGATTCGTAGATCAGCTCCAGGTCGGGTGCGACCGATTGGCGCGCCAGGATGGCGGCGGCGTTCGGCAGCCCGATCCCTACGAAGACGGTGCGCACGCCGGACAGCTCGTCTGCCGCCGCGGAGATCATCAGCTCGTCGGGGGTGGCGTCGCTCACCGGTAGCTCCCGTAGTCGACGCTCCCCGATGGGCGCGGCTCGGGGCGCAGCGCGTCGAGGGCGGCGGAGCCCAGTCGGGCGAGGTAAGCATCCCGGCCCTTCAGGCCAACGACCCACTCGTCGAGCCAGGCCGCGAGGCGCCCGGGGTCGCGGCTGATGGCATCCCAATCGCGATAGAAGGCGTTGTCGCGGTCGTAGTGGCCCTGCGCGTACGAGGGGTGGGCGCCGAACGGCTCGACGCAGACAGCGTCGACCACCGTCCCCGGCAGCAGCGTGCGATCGGGGTCATCGCGCACGACAAACGAGTCGACCACCTGCTCGACCACGGCGATGACGCGGCCCGCGGCGAGCGCCGCCTCGCGCTGGACCCCGACGATCCCCCAGGCCTGGACGTTGCCGTCGATATCGGCCCGCTGGGCGTGAACGATGGTGACGTCCGGGTTGAGCGGCGGCACGACGGCGATCTCCTCGCCGTCGTAGGGCGAGGAGACCCGGCGGATCAGGGGATTGGCATCGGCCAGGTCGCTGCCGTCGTATGAGCGGAGCGGGAAGAAGGGGAGGCGGCTGGCACCGGCGGCGTAGCGCGCCACCATGCCGTGGTGGCTGTACTCCTCGATCTCGAGCGACCCATCCTCGATTGCGCGGCGAATCGCGTGGAGCGACCCGACGCCAGGATTGCCGAGCCACGAGAAGACGAGCTTCGTGGCGCATCCGGCGGCGACCATCTGGTCGTAGACGAGGTCAGGGGTGAGGCGGGCGAGCGTCAGACCGCGCCTGCCCTGGCGGATCACCTCGTGCGCGGCGGCGAAGCTGATCAGGTGCGTGAAGCCCTCGATCGCCAGGATGTCGCCGTCGTGGACGTGCTCGGCTATGGCGTCCCGCAGGCTCGTGACCTTGGAGTCGGCCATCGGCCTCGACCAGCAGCTAGGCGGGCGCGAGCCGGTTCATCCGCCGGTCTCGTTGATTCCCCGCTTCGGGTGGCTCGCAGCGGCAATCGCCTCTCCGAAGAGCCGGATCGCGGTATCGACCGCGGCGTCGTCCACGATCAGCGGCGGGCAGAGCCGGATCGTGGCCTCCCCGCATTCCAGCACCAGCAGGCCGAGCCCGAAAGCCGCCTGCTGCACTGCATTCGCGGCCTCGTGGCTCGCGAACTCGACGCCGATCATCAGCCCGACGCCCCGGATGTCGCGCACGCCTTCGTGCTCGGTGGCAACCTGCTCGACGCCTGCCAGCAGCCGCGCTCCCATCCTGGCGGCGTTCTCCATCAGCCCGCCCTCGATCAGGTCCATGGTGGCCTTGCCGGCGGCAGCGCAGACGGGGTTGCCGGCGAAGGTCGAGCCGTGGGCGCCGGCCGGCCAGGTCATAACCGAGCTGCGTGCCACGAATGCGCCGAGCGGCATCCCCGATGCGATCCCCTTGGCGGTGGTGACGATGTCCGGCTCGATGCCCGCATGCTGGATCGCCCACCATCGGCCTGTCCGGCCCATCCCTGACTGGATCTCGTCGGCGACGAGCAGGATGCCGTGCTCATCACAAAGCTCGCGGAGCCCCTTGAGGAACGAGGTGGGCGCCGGGAAGTAGCCGCCTTCGCCCTGGATCGGCTCGATCACGATCGCCGCCACGTCACCCGGCGCGATCAGCCGGCCCAGGATGCTGCGTCGCAGCACATCCAGCTCGGCGCTGCCATCGCCGCCGCTCCCCTCGCGCCAGCTGCGGACCCGCGGGAATGGCGCGTGATAGACCATCGGTAGGAGCGGCCCGAAGCCGGCTCGCTGCTTGAGCTTGCTGTTGGTGAGCGACAAGGCCCCCATGGTCCGGCCATGGAATGCGCCCTCGAAGGCGATCAGGCCGGGCCGATGGGTGTGGTAGCGCGCCAGCTTGATGGCTCCCTCGACCGCCTCGGTGCCCGAGTTGGTGAGGAAGACGCGTGCCGGCTCTGCGAACGGCGCGATCCGCGCCAGGTGCTCGGTCAGCTCCAGGTAGCGCGGCTCGTAGAAATCGGTCGCCGCGATGTGGATCAGCCGATCGGCCTGGGCCTTGATCGCCTCGACCACCTTGGGATGGCCGTGCCCGGTGGAGCAGACGGCGATGCCGGCAGCGAAGTCCAGGAAGCGGTTGCCATCGACATCGGTGATGACGCATCCGCTGCCGGTATCGGCGACCAGGGGATAGGCCCTTGTCAGGCTGGGGCTGACGACCGCGTCGTCACGGGCGATCAGCGCCCGCGCCCGAGGGCCGGGCAGCTCGGTGACGATGTGCGGCGCCGTGATGCGGGCAGCCGCGTTGGAGGTGCTGGTCTCGAGGGTCATCGGTACCAATACTCCGAGCGGAGCGGCGCGTCCTGCCCGCGCCCCTGGCTAGTTGGCGGCCATCGTATCAGCCCGCATGCCTTCTCCCGGTCGCTTTGGTGGCTGCGCCGATGAGGCCCGGTCCCGCGTAGACGAGTCCCGACCAGAGCTGGACGAGATCCGCGCCGGCATCGAGAAGCATCGCTGCGTCCTCCCCGGAGCCGATTCCGCCCGACGCGATGATGGCGAGCCGCGATCCGGCCAGGCTGCGCGCGCGTCGGACCACGCCCCGTGTTCGCGTCAGCAGGGGCGCGCCCGAGAGCCCGCCGATTTCCTGAGCGAGCCCTGGCGGCGAGACGAGCCGATTGCGCGCCAGGGTCGTGTTGGTCAGGATCACCCCCGCCGCTGACTCCTCGACAGCCGCCAGGGTCGCCTCGAGCTCACCCTGCGCAAGGTCGGGCGCCAGCTTGACGAAGATTGGCCTCGAGCAGCCGAGCCGCTCACCGGCGTTCACCAACGCCTCGAGCAGCGCGCGGAGGCGGTTCGGGGCCTGCAGGTCGCGCAGGCCGGGCGTGTTGGGCGAGGAGACGTTGATGGCCAGGTAGTCGGCCAGCGGCGCCAACACGCGTTGGACGGACAGGTAGTCGCGCGGCGAGTCCTCGTTCGTCGTGACCGCGTTGCGTCCGATGTTGACGCCTACTACGAAGCCGGCGGGCAGATGCCCGCGCACCGCAGCCAGGTTGCGGGCCACCGCCTCGGCGCCCGCGTTGTTGAACCCCATCCGGTTAATCAGCGCCTCGTCTCGAGGGAGCCGGAAGAGACGAGGCCGAGGGCTGCCTCGCTGGGGGAGCGGGGTGACGGTCCCGACCTCCGCGAAACCAAGTCCCAGCGCCGCCCAGCCCCGTAGCGCGACAGCATCCTTGTCGAAGCCGGCCCCGAGCCCGACCTGGCTACGGAAGCGAAGGCCTACCGCCTGGACGGCATGGTCGTGGTGCGGAGCTCCGCCGGCCAGGGCCGCGAGGCTGCGTCCGGTCGACGTGCCGCCGGCGACGCGCAGCGCACCCAGGCTGAACCGATGAATCTCCTCGGAATCGAAGCGGAAGAGGAGCGGCCGAATCGCGCGGTACGCGCCGCTCCGCCAGGGCATCAGTCGTCGTGGGCGCGGGGGAAAGCCATCTCGGAGGGGCGCAGGGCCGGCAGCGGCTCGCTATCGGCCGCGGCCTCGACGCCCGGCGCGGCCATGAACTCGTGCCAGACCTCCGTGCCGGCGGCGGGCGGATCGTCGAGCTCCTTGATGGCCACGATCCCCTCGAAGCGGATCACGCCGGACTCGCCGACATCGGTCTCGAACTCGTCCTCGTACTCCTCGGCGACCTCGATGGCATGCCCCATTGCGGTCTCCTCGTCATCGCCGTCTACCAGCACCACGCGGTCCTCGACCATGATCGGGGCGCCGTCGACGAGGTACGCGTATCGGAGCTGGACGCTGAACCAGCCGCTCGGGTCGACCACCGGCTCGAGGGCGAGCTCGTCGAGGGTCATGCCGGGGGCGGCTCCTGCCCCATCACCGTCTGCGACTGCTCCCGCAGGAACTGCTGCACGTAGTACGGACCCAGCCCGCTCTTGCCGGAGGAGCCGGAGCCCTTCCAGCCGCCGAACGACTGGATGCCGGGCCAGGCGCCGGTCGTGGCGCCCGAGCGGCGGTTGACGTAGACCACGCCCGCCTGGATGGTGTCCAGGAAACGTCGGATCTGCGCGTTGTCGTGGCTGAAGATGCCCGCCGTCAGGCCATAGGGGGTCGCGTTCGAGAGCGCGATCGCCTCGTCAACCGAGTCGACCTCGCCGACCACGATGAAGGGCACGAACAGCTCGTCACGGAAGAGCCGATGGCTGGTCGGCAGGCCCGCCACGACGGTCGGGGTCGGGAAGTAGCCGCGCGTCGTATCGGGGTCGCGCAGCACCTCGCCGCCGACCTCCACCCGGCCGCCGTCGCGTTTCGCCTCGGCGACGGCATCGGTGAACTTGCCCAGGGCGCGCTCATTGATGACCGGGCCCATCCAGGTCTCGCGCCGGGTCGGATCGCCGACGCGGATCCTCTTCGCCTTCTCGACCAGCAACTCAGTGAAGGGGCCGGCCACGGAGCGCTCGACATAGACGCGGCTGTTGGCGCTGCACTTCTGCCCGTCGTAGCCGAACGCGGATCGCATCACGCCCTCGGCGGCCTCATCCAGGTCGGCGGAGGCGCTGACGATGGACGGGTTCTTGCCGCCCATCTCGGTGATGATCGGCCGAGGATAGTCGCGCGTGAAGCTGGTGTAGAGCCGCATCCCGACCTCGTAACTGCCGGTGAAGACCATCCCGTCAATGTCGGCGTTCGTCTCGAGCTCCGCGCCGACCGTCTCCCCGGGGCCGGTGACCAGGTTGAAGACCCCCGGCGGAATGCCGGCGTCGCGCAGCGCCTCGCAGAACTTGTACGCCATCAACGGCGCGTCGGAGGAGGGCTTGATCACGACCGTGTTGCCGGCGATCAGCGCGCCGCCGGCGGGTCCACCGGCGAGCGCCATCGGGAAGTTGAAGGGGCTGATCACCGCCCACACGCCATGCGGCTTCAGGATCGAGCGCGTGTGCTCGGCCGGCGAGAGGGACCCCATCGGCTGCACAAAGCCGTTCGCCTTCTCCATCCCGTCGCTGTAGTAGCGCAGCAGGTCGGCGGTCTCCTCGACGTCGCCGAGCGCCTCGAGCCGGGTCTTGCCTACCTCGAATGACATCAGCGCGGCGTAGTCGAACTGGCGCTCGCTGATCAGGTCGGCGGCGCGCCGGATCAGCTCCAGCCGCTTGCGCCAGCCGAGGTCGCGCCAGGCCGGGAATGCCGCGCGCGCGGCGGCGACTGCGTCCTCCACGTCCGTGGGCGTCCCAAGCGGGAAGCGGGAAACGACGATGGTGGCGTCGATCGGAGAGCGGTCCTCGAACTCGCTCGCGCCGCTCCTTTCCTCGGCCCCGATCAGCATTGGGTACGAGCGACCGAGTTCGCCGCGCGCCCGTTCGACGGCGGCGTCGAACGCTGCCTGCAGCTCCTCGTTGTCCGCCGACAGGGTGGCGTAGGTGATCTTCATGCGGGGTGTGGTGGTGGCCATCTCGCCTCTCGGCCCTCCGCGGTTCAGGGTCGCGCCCGTGCCGGAAGGCCGGGCGTTGCGTTGGGGATCTGCGCTCATTATGGCACCCGCCCGTGAAGCGGAGCATGCCAAAGGCCAGGCTCCGGGGGGAGAAGAGCCTGGCCTTCGACGGCGCGAATCATACGGGCCACGCTCAGGCCTCGCAAGGAGTTTTCGTCAGCCCTTGGCGAGGTGATAGAGGCCCAGCTTGAGGGTCAGCGAGGCCGGATGAGGCCTAACCAGGAAGGCGCGCGCCCGGTCGCCGTAGAGGCGCGGCAGGAGCTCCATGGCGGTCGCCGGATCGGAGATGTCGATGCGGCTATGCACCACCTT
Organism: Chloroflexota bacterium; assembly: GCA_039932375.1. Lineage (GTDB taxonomy): Bacteria > Chloroflexota > Limnocylindria > QHBO01 > QHBO01 > CF-167. The sequence continues at coordinate 61,421 of JBDTQD010000002.1, forward strand.
GATTTTGAAACCGTGGCGCAGCCACCAGCCGGTGCGTCGCTGCGTTGCCTCGAGGGCATGCGCCACGACCTCGGGCTCCAGCAGGCTGGAGACCTGGTCGCGACCGTAGTAGCCGATCACGATCAGCCGCCCACCGGGGCGCAGGACGCGCAGCAGTTCCTCGATCGCGGGCAGCGAGGCATCATCGGCCTCGATCAGGCCGCACAGCACCACGTCCACGGCGCCGTCGCGGAGGGGCAACGACTCGAGGGCGCCCTCGACGATGCGCAGGTTCGGCTGATGAGCGTCACTGGCCCGCTGCCGCGCAACGTCGAGCAGCGCCGGATCGGACTCGATCCCATAGGTGCGACCGGTGTGCCTGGCCAGCAGCATCGGGTAGTGGCCGATCCCTGTCCCGACGTCGGCGATCCGCTTGCCGGCGAGCGGCGTGATCCGCTCGATGGCGGTCAGCACCTTGCGCTCGGGGTCGATCACCTCCCCGAGGCGGGCATGCATCGCGGCATCGATGCCGGTCCAGGCGGGAAGGATGGCGTGCATCACGGGACATTCACCTGCTCGATTGCCGGGGCATGGCCGCTGGTGAGCACCGCCTCACCGTCCAGGATCTGGAGGGCAAAGACAAGCGGCCCCGGAGCGACCCTGGTGGCCAAGACCGGGATCGTGAGCGTCCCGTCCGGAAGGAGCGGCCCCCAGCCGAGCGACGTGGTGCCGGCCGGCTCCCCCTGTTCGCCAGGCCCCTCGACCCACTTCGTCCAGTCCTGCACGAGCGGATCGCCTCCCTCCCTGATGCGCTGCTGCGACGGCTCGAACGGCGCCAGGACGATCGTATCGCGCACGGCGGTCGGCCAGCGCAGGACCAGCTCCGGCACCATCGTCTTCGTCAGGTTGCTGACGACCACGACCAGTCGACCCGACTCGCCGGCTTTCAGCTCCACGGTTACGGAGAAGGTGATCGTGGTCTGGCTGGTCGCCGCCGGCGCGGGCAGGGTCAGGTGCGGGATCGGCGTGGCCGTCGGTTCTGGAGTGGCCGTGGGCAGGGCCGAGGGTGATGCGCTCGGGCTCGGGGTCTGGGGACTCGGCGACGGCGACGCGACGCAGGCGGCGAGTGCGCTCGCAATGAGCGCGGCCATCGACGCAATGGCCGGTAGCCGGTGCCAACTGGAGCGCGGGATGCGGATCGAATGTGCGACGGTCACGGCGACACCGGGATGCAAAGGGCTCATCGGGGCATGGCCATCGGCCACGCATCGGCATGGTATGCGAGGGACCGTCGGTGCGCGCTGCTACGATCGTCCGGATGTCCGACGAGCCGCCACCGCCCATGCCGATCGGGGTCAGGCTCTGGTTCATCTGGGCCTTCGCCCTGCTGGCCATCACCGGCCTGCTGCTGCCGCGCATCATCGAGTTCGTCGACTTCAGCCAGAAGGCGCCATTCAGCCTGCTCGGCATCTTCATGATGGCGGAGCTGGCGGCCCTCCTCTTCGGGATCACCGTCGCCATGCAGCGCAAGCGAATCGCGCACCGTTTCGCGATCGGCATCGCAATCCTGGCCGCGCCGATCCTTGCCGGCCTGCCGCCGATCCTGCTCGACTTCCCGCCGGCGGCCGCCGCCGGCTGGCAGGCCCTCTTCCTGCCAGTCGGCCTCGCGATCAGCGCGATCCTGGTCGTGGGGCTCCTGCGGCCGCGGTCGCGCGCCTACTTCAGCGAGGACTGAGGCGCTCCGGCGCCTCCCTATACTGGGCCGATGACCACCACGGCCGTCTCGGCGCGCACGATGCGCGCGCTGGCCAAGACGCGCCCCGAGCCCGGCCTCGAGCTGGTCCAGCGCCCGATCCCAGTGCCGGGCCCCGGCGAAGTACTGCTGCACATGGAGGCGGCCTCGATCTGTGGTACCGATTACCACCTCTTCAGCTGGGACCCGTGGGCGCGCGAGATTGTCAAGCCGCCGACAATCCTGGGGCATGAGCTGGCTGGCCGCGTGGTCGGCATCGGGGCAGGGGTGACGCGGGTAGTCGAAGGCGACCTCGTCGGCGTCGAGAGCCACATCGTCGACGGGACCTGCGCACAATGCCGCCGCGGCGATCGGCACCTCTGCCGCAATCTCAAGGTGATCGGTGCGCACGTGGATGGCGGCTTTGCCGAGTTTGTCGTGATCCCCGAGGCCAACGCCATCGAGAGCAACGGTTTGGAGCCAGCGGTGGTGGCCCTCCAGGAGCCGATGGGCAACGCGGTCCACGCCGCTTTCGTCGAGCCGATCGAGGGCCGCACGGTCCTCGTCACCGGCTGTGGGCCGATCGGCCTCTGCGCGGTGGGGATCGCCCGTGCGGCCGGCGCGGCGATGGTGATCGCCACCGACACCGAGGAGTACCGCCTGGAGCTGGCACGGGGCATGGGCGCCGACATTGCCCTGGATGCGCGTGACCCAGTCACCGTCGAGCGGATCCTGGACGCCACGTCGGGCGATGGCGTCGAGGTGGTGCTGGAGATGAGCGGCGCACAGGCCGCGCTCGACCAGGCGCTGGCCGCGATCACGCGTGGCGGGCGGATCAGTCTGCTCGGCATCTTCGGCGACCCGGTGCGGGTCGACCTCTCCGACTTCGTGATCCAGAAGGGGCTCCGCATCTACGGCATCTACGGGCGGCGCATCTACGACACCTGGGAGCGGACCCAGGCGCTGCTGCGGTCAGGCGCCCTCGACGTCACGCCGATCATCACCCATCGCCTCGACCTCGCCGACTGGGAGCGCGGCTTCGAGCTGATCGCTTCCCGTCATGCCGGAAAGGTGGTGCTCCTGCCATGACCGATATCGTTGCGGCCCGATCCCGAAACCCGCTGGCCTTCCTCGACGCCGAGATCGAGGATCTGAAGGCGAAGGGCCTCTATCGCCGGCTGCGAGTCGTGCAGAGCGAGCAGCGCAGCCGATGCGTCATCGACGGGCGCGAGGTGATCACCCTGTCGAGCAACAACTACCTGGGCCTGAACACGCATCCCCGCCTGCGGGATGCCGCGATCGAGGCCGTGCGACGCTTCGGAGCTGGATCGGGCGCGGTGCGCACGATCGCCGGCACGATGAGCCTGCACGAGGAGCTGGAGCGCCGGCTGGCGGAGTTCAAGGACGTTGAGGCGGTGCTGACCTTTCAATCCGGCTTCACCGCGAATACCGGCGTGATCCCCGTCCTTGCCGGCGAGGGAGCGGTCATTGTGTCGGACGCCCTGAACCACGCCAGCATCATCGACGGCATCCGGCTCACCAAGGCAGAGCGCAAGGTGTTCGCCCACGCCGACATGGAGGCGCTGCGCGGGGTGCTGGCCGAGGTACGGGCAGCTCCCGGAGGTGCCGAGCGGACCGTCCTGGTGATCACCGATGGCGTCTTCAGCATGGATGGCGACATCGCGCGCCTGCCAGAAGTCGTCGAGGCAGCCGAGGAGGCCGAGGCAATCGTCTACGTCGACGATGCGCACGCCTCGGGCGTGCTGGGTCGCCACGGCCGCGGGAGTGTCGACCACTTCGGGCTGCACGGACGCGTGCAGGTCCAGGTGGGGACCCTCTCCAAGGCGATTGGCGTGCTGGGCGGCTACGTCGCCGGCAGCGCATCGCTGCGCGAGGTCCTGATCCACCGCGCGCGGCCGTTCCTCTTCTCCACCTCGGCTCCGCCCGCGGTGGCGGCTGCCTGCCTGGCGGCGATCGACGTGCTGGAGTCGGAGCCGGAGCTGATCGAGCGACTCTGGCAGAACACCCGCTACTTCAAGGCCGGGCTTGCCGACCTCGGGTTCAACATAGGTGCATCCGAGACGCCGATCACCCCGGTCATCGCGGGCAGCGGGGCGATGGCCATGAAGCTGTCGGATCGGCTCTTCGAGGAAGGCGTCTTCGCGCAGGGGATCGGCTTCCCGACCGTGCCCGACGACCGGTCGCGGGTGCGGACGATCGTCACCGCCGAGCACAGCCGCGAAGAGCTGGCAACCTGCCTGGCCGCCTTCGAGAAGGTCGGCCGCGAACTGGCCCTGATCTAGACCGATTCCCTCCACCACAGAGAACGGGGTAGAGGCGAACCTCTACCCCGTCCCTGCCAGGGGGGCTGGATCAATAGCGTCCGGGCGGGTTCACGACCAACCCGGACGCTTGCGTTGCTTCCCCTAGTTGATGCGGCGTGCCGCCTTGACGTTGAGGAAGGCGAGACCCATCAGCGAGGCCAACAGGATAAGCCCGAAGGCGATCGTCGGCAGCGGGTTGCTGCCACTCGAGCCCATGGCCGTGTTCGGCTGGCTCTCTCCCGGGGTGCCGGT
>JBDTQD010000003.1:0-62167 GCA_039932375.1 Chloroflexota bacterium
CGCGCAGGAGCCGATCGCCCCAGGCGTGGAAGGTGCTGATGACCGTATCGGTGAAGCCGTAGGGAACGAGCTGGTCAACCCGCTCGGTCATCTCGAGCGCGGCCCGATCGGTAAAGGTGAGCGCCAGGATCTCGCTCGGCTTGGCCCGCTTCTCGGCGATCAGCCATGCGATGCGGCGGGTGATGACCGTCGTCTTGCCGGTCCCCGCTCCAGCCACGATCAGGAGCGGCCCCTCGCCGTGTGTCACCGCCTTGCGCTGGCGCGGGGTCAGGTCGGCCAGTAGCGGAGGCTGGATGCGCAGGTGCGGCCGCGGCGGACGCGGTGGGGCGGTCAGCTCCTCGAAGAACGGAAGCTGATTCGGGGACGGCACCACCGCTGGCATCTCACCGATGGTAGCGGAGGTGGCATTCATCGGACGGTTATCGCCGGCTTACTCGACACCTCGTCTGTCGCGAATCAGGTCCCCCTCCGTCGCAGGATAGCCTCGGCATGGCGGCGCGTCGTGTCCAGCTCGTCGCGGATGAGTCGCACGGAAAGTGGCGCCACGGCGGACGCCCGGTCGAGGCGCTCGTTGATCTCGGCCCACGTCGCCCGCGGATAGTCGATCCTCGGCGCGACCGGCACCAGCTCACCGGAAGATCGCAACTGCTCGACCAGGGCGACGGGGATCCCGAGGCGCGCAGCCAGCCCCTCCGCCGATGGCGGCACCGAGCCAGCCTCGCGCAGCGCGTCAATGAGGCGATCGACACGGTCGCGCATGATCGGATCGAGAACGGCCGGGCCATCCGCCAACCGAACTCGGTGCCCCTGGCGCCGCAAGATCCCAGCCGCGACCATGTCGTCGACCACCCCTCGCAGATCGGCGTCACTCAGGCTGAGCGGTCGCTGACCGCGATGGCCGGTGGCTCGCGATGGCTCGGCCGCGCGCAGCTCGGCGACGAGGTTGTCAACGCGCAGGTCCAATCGCAACGGCTCTCGGCGATGGTGCCGGCTCAGCGCTGCCAGGAGGCGTCGCGCGGCGAGACGCCGCTCGGTGGGATCGATCGGTCCATCGCCCACGGCCGGGCGCGCCTCAGCTGACGGTCGGGGTGGGGCGAGCGCTCTCGACCGCGATCCGGATCGCCTGGGCCTCCTCGTCGGAGAGCTGGTGGCTTGACTCCCCGCCCTCGACCGGCTTGGCGAAGACGCGCGTCTGGCCGCGCCCGTGGAGGCTGCTCAGGACGACGCCGTCGCGGCGGTCGTCCAGGAGCGCGATCACAAAGCTCTGGTCCGAGCCGGTGTCCTCGAACGGGTTGTATCGCACCAGCCCCACGTGCTGCAGGCTGCCGCGCGACCGGACCTCGAGGGATTCGTACAGCGCCGCCAGCTCCTCGAGCTTGGTGCCGACCTCGACCACCTTGCCGAGATGCGAGTCGAGCAGTTGCTGGAGTGACTCGCCCTGGCTGTCGCTGACGAGCGATCGGTAGGCGCCGGTGGCCTGTTTCAGGCGCCTGGCCTGGATGACCGCCATGACCAACAGGCCGATGATGACGACCCCCATGACGCCCACGACGAGCGCCAGGTTGTCCACGAGGGTGCGGTTCAGGTCGGACACAGGCGCTGGTATCATACCCGCCCGATCCGGCTCCTCAGACCACACCACGGAGGATGAATGCCCCGACGAGGTGGCAAGGCGGCGAACCGCCGCGACCGTCAGCGGCGCGCCCAGCGCAAGGCATTGCAGCGCCCCGGCGTCCCGGCACGCCCGATCGCGGGGGTCGTCTCGGAAGCCGTGGAGGCCGCCGCCGAGAGCCGCAGCGAGGCCGCTCCGACCCCGTCGACTGCCCCGGTCCATCGAGCAGCGCGCGCCGACCCGCGCTTCGCCGTGTCCGGTCCCTCGCGCCTCTCAGAGCGGGCAGCGGCCGAATACCACTACGTGCGCAGCGACCTGCGCAACATCGCGGTGCTGGTGATGGTGATGGCCGTGCTGCTGGCCGCGGCAGTGGTCGCCTTCAGTCTGCTGAAGATCGGCCCCGGCTGAGGCCAGATCGCGCGGATTTGCAAAAGACCTTGCGCCCCGGAATGTGTGTCGCGTAGACTCCGCCGTGCCGCTTCAGGGCAATGCAAAAGCCGTTATCTGGAGTGGACGGAAAGGTGACCCTCGGAGGCGATTCTGTCGCCACCCTGAGTTACCGCCGGGTGCAGGTGGAGTAGGAGACGGGGATAAGCTCCCGCCCCAGAACGCGGCAGGCACACTGCCTCCGCCCAGGCGAACGCGAGCGAGCCAAAAGCCCGATCGGCAGTTCGCACGGGATCGTTACGGAGGAAAGGGTCAGTCGCGTCGAGGCAACGATCGGGACCGGCCGCGCGGCCTTCGGGCCGTGTCAGTAATCCGATCGAACCGGCCTACGGTTCCAGGTTCAGTGGAGTGGGATCCACTGGGCGGCTCTACAGACGAGGAGCCGCGACAACCAGCTTGACCGGCTCTGGCGGCCGCGGGTCTGCACTGCTTACGCGGACCTGAGGTTCCAGTCAGCGGGCCAGGCGAGACGTCTGAGGTTCGTTCGTCGCCGCGGGCTTACCACCCAACGCTGATGAGCGATTCGACGAGGGTCTGAGAGTTCCCGCAAGGGGGCAATCAGGCCCTCACGTCGTTTCCAGCCGTCGCGCCTGTGCCGCCGGGCGTGGCTTCCGTCGCAGCACCTGCCAGATCAGCGAACTTGCCCTCAGCGACACCCTCTTACCCAGGAACCTGGGCCTCTTCCCACGTTTGACCGCCGTCGATGGTCGAGAAGAGACGGTCAATCTCGAAACATTGGGACTTGCCACTCAAGCACCCATTCTGAGTCACGACGGCCCAGCCCGCACTAGCGCTCGTGAACCGGAGACGGATCCCTCCGAGCGGCAGACCGTTCGGACTGATCGGTGCAAGTGATCGGCCGGCTGCCGTTACGGCGAACAGGCCGCCGGCGGGGCTGGCGACCACCACCCGATCGCCAGCTCGTGACATCGGGAGCGCTCCCGGTCCCGAGTCTCCCCCGACGGCCACGAGCGTCACTTGCCGCCAAGTTGCCCCGTCGTCGGTGCTCGTCAGCCATGCTTCCTGGGTGGCCGGCCCGTCGATCGTCACGGGCAGCAGCAGACGGTCCGCCACGCGCTGCGGGGCGCTTACCCCGATCTCCAGGCCCGCTGGAAATGGCAGGCGCACCTCGCTCCACGTCAGGCCTGCATCGGCGCTCCGCCACAGGCGCTCTCCGAGGACGCCGCCCGCCAGCCACAGCGCGTCAGCGCCAGTGATGCTCACCATTCCGGCAGCCGGCGCTGGGCGACGCTCGAAGACACCGCCCTGTCGAGACACGAACAGGTCAGCCTGCGAGAAGTTCGAGCTGGTCGTCTGCACCACCTGCGCGACCAGCAGGGTGTCGCTTGCGGCGAGCCGAACGTCACCCGGCTGACCATGGGTCTGGAGGCGCGATTCCTGCCAACGCAGCCCGCCGTCGAGACTGGTGCGTACCACCGCGTCCAGACTATCGGCGCCCCCCAGGCTCGCCAGCACGAGATGCTGCGTACCCAGCACGAGGAGCGCCCGAACCCCCGCCACGTCTGCGCCAGCAACGGCCTTCCAACTCTGACCGCCGTCGGTGGTGGCCAGCAGCGCCTGGTCGGTGACGATCCACGCCGTCGTTTGATCGACGGCATCGAAGGCCAGTATGAGCGGGCCACTGGCCGGCGGCGTTTCGGTGGGCGAGGCAGCGCCGACGGATGGGGTCATGCTGTAGATGACCCCCGGCGCCACATGCGCGCAAGCGGACAGCAGCAACGTGCCGAGAACGAACCCGCCGAGGAGCGTTGGATGCCGCATATGCTTCATGGGTATCCATTGTCGGTATGGCACGTGTGGCTCTCTGACCTGGCTACTGAGGGCCGCGCCGGCCTTCTAGGCGCGCGCGACGCAGCCGTCCCAGCCGCTCGCCGATCTGCTTCTCGAGGCCCTGATCGGACGGCTCGTAATAGACACGCCCGGCAAGCGCGTCCGGCAGGTACTGCTGGTCGACATCGGCTTCGTCGAAGTCGTGCGGGTAGAGGTAGCCCTTGCCGTAGCCATGCTCTTTCGCCAGCCGGCGATGCGACGACGGGCGCAGGTGCAGCGGGACCGGCAGCCGTCCGCGCTCCTCCACATCGGCCAGCGCCGCGAAGTAGGCGCCGCCGGCTCGGTTCGACTTCGGCGCGGAGGCAATGTAGGCGGCGGCCTGGGCAAGGGCGTACTGGGCCTCGGGCAGGCCGATCATCTCCACGGCCTGCATGGCAGCCACCGCCACCTGCAGCGCCCGCGGATCGGCGTTGCCGACGTCCTCGCTGGCCGCGATCACGATCCGCCGCGCGATGAAGGTCGGATCCTCCCCCGCCGCGACCATGCTGGCGCACCAGTAGAGAGCGGCGTCTGGATCATTGCCCCGCATGCTCTTGATGAAGGCCGATGCCGCCTCGTAGTGCTGGTCGCCGACCCGATCGTAGGCGAGCAGCCGCTGCTGCGACGCCTCGGCGATGGCCTCGCGGCTGAGCGGCCCGCTCTTCCCGGCCACGGCGGCCGCGGACTCCAGGATATTCAGGGCCTGACGCGCGTCGCCGCTCGACAGCTCGAGCAGCGCGGTCATCCCCTCCTCGGAGATCGCGACATTGCCGCCCAGCCCGCGCTCGTCGCCAAGCGCGAGGTCCACGATCTTCCGCACCGCCTCTTCGCCGAGCGGCTCGAGCCGATAGACCCGCAGGCGCGACAGGAGCGGCGAGTTGATCTCGTAGTACGGGTTCTCGGTGGATGCTGCAATAAGCCGGATGGTGCCGTCCTCGACGTAGGGCAGCAGCGCATCCTGCTGGGCCTTGTTGAACCTGTGGATCTCGTCAATGAACAGCACGGTCATGACCCCAGCGGTCCGTGCCTCTTTGGCCTCGGCGAACAGCTTGCGCAGGTCAGCGACTCCACTGGTCACCGCGCTGATCTGATGCCAGGCACCTCCAGCCCGCTCTGCGAGCAGCCGGGCGAGCGTCGTCTTCCCTGATCCCGGTGGGCCCCAAAGCATGATGCTAGGCAGGAAACCGGGTTGCACGACACGGGAGAGGGCACCGTCCTCACCAACCAGGTGTGTCTGGCCCACGAACTCGGACAGGTCGCGCGAGCGCATTCTTGCGGCGAGCGGTGCGTCGGTTGCCGGCTCCTCCCTGAACAGCGGGTCGGTGAGGTTCACGGGCATGAACAGCATGATGACTCAGAGAGGATCAGGCGGGGTCGCCTGCACGCTACCGATCGCCGCGGCCGTCGCCGCTCGAGCTCTTCGCGCCGTCAACGTCGTTCGGGCCCGACCGCAAGGTGGAAGGACGTCAGCCGCGTAGACTCAGGCGGCGAGGGGTTCCTGATTGAGTGAAGGAGTCGTGATGGCAACGCTATTCGTTCGACACAAGGTGGCGGCCTATGCGGCTTGGCGGGAGACATACAACGCGTTCGACCCGACCCGGAAGGCGCTCGGCGTGACGGCCGACGCCGTCTACCAGGCGGCCGATGATCCGAATGAGGTGACGGTGACGCACGACTTCGCGACGCTGGAAGCTGCCAAGGCATTTGTCGCCAACTCTGAGTTGCACGAGGCGATGGACAAGTCCGGAGTCGTCGGCGAGCCCGCGATCTGGATCACGAACCGGAGTTAGCCGGGCAGAGATCTCGCGGGCGGACCGTTCGTGGGGCAGGTCTAAGGCCCGGCGCCGCCTGCCCGCTACCGATCGACGCGACTATGCGTCGCTTATGTCAGGGCAGTGCGCTGAGCACCTTGGCCGCGGTTGCAGCATCAGCCGGCAGCACCACGAACAGTGCCTCGCCGTGCGCGTACGGGTACTCGGGTCCGTTGGACCAGCACAGCATCGGGCTGCCAGTTATCTGGACCACCCCGGCAACGCGCGATGCACGGATTGAGAAGCGCCGCTGGGTTGGCCGTTGAGGCGTCGTGACACGATGATCGGCCAGTTTGCCACCGCGATCACATCGTCGCGCGGCGAGTCAGCCAGAGGATGTTGAGGCCGATGCCGCCTGCACGCTACCGATCGCCGCGGCCGCCGGCCCGAGTTGCGCCCGAAGTTAAACGCGGCTGCGGGTCATGCCATCCTCAGCCAGCGCCACCAACAGGCGCCAGGGCAAACAGCTGCCACTCGCCCGGCACACCTTTGAACTTGTGCCGGCCTCGATCATGCAGCCCGAGATCCCTGCCTGGCAACGCTTCACCCAAGGCCTCAGAGATAAGGATCTCCCCGTCCGCTGCGGAAGCCATGATCCGAGCTGCCGCGTGCACCTCGATGCCGCTGACCTTTTCGCCCCGCATCTCGCACTCGCCGAGGTGGAGGCCTGTTCGTGTCTGAAGACTGAGCTCATCGACGGCTACGCGGATCGCCCGCGCGCAGCTAACGCCCGAGCTTGGCTGGTCGAACGTGGCGAAGAAGGCATCGCCCGCTGTATCGACTTCGTGGCCACCCGTCCGCGCGAGCTCCTTGCGGACGGCCGCGCGATAGCGGCCGAGAAGCATCCGCCAGCGCTCATCGCCCAGCTCGACGATGCGCTCGGTGGAGCCCACGATATCGGTGAACAGCAGGGTCAGCAGTGCCCGACCCGGCAGGAGGCGATCGACGACCGGGCGCACGCGTCGACGCATCGGTCCGTACGCCACCGCCACCCCAACGCCCAGCGCACCAGTCAGTAATTCGGACCGCTGTCCGGTGAGCGACTCCAGCATCCGCTGCAAGCCGATGTTGGCGACGCCAAAGGCGGCCAGCAGCACAACCGTGACGCTGCCGTCGAGAACGGTGCGGTTGATGATCGTGTCGATCTCGTAGAGGCGGTAACGCAGCACCGCCACCCCGATGGCGAGCGGGACGGTTGGAAACGCGATGACCGCTGGAATCCAGACCAGCTCGCTTGTTCCTGCGGCTGGCAGCAGCCGTCCGACCACGAAGCCGCCCAGCACAGCGATGACCACAAAGGCCAGGGCGGCGGCCACCCAACTGAGCTGCTGGCGCTCGATGCCCCGTGCACGTCGCAGGCGCACGATGATCGAGACGACGCCAAGGGCCAGCAGGGCTGCGAGAAGCGGGAACCCGGCTCCGGTGATGGTTTCCCAGATCGGAGCAGCCGGGAAGATGGCGAGGGGGTTCGCGATGTCCACGCCAGCTTGTGATTGCGAGAGGCTCACGTTCAGGGTCGGACCAAAGGCGTTGAGAATGACGGCCACGCACGCGAGGCCAATCGCCACACGAGCCGGCGTCTCCCACCTTCCGTGGGGCAGCCGCCCGCTCGGAAACACGATCAGCAGGATGAAAAGAAGCGTGAACGCTGGCAGGCCGCCGAGGGCGCCGCTCGCGATTGCCATGGCTTCGGTCGCGAGGGGTACGGTCCTGGTCGCGAACTGCGCGGGGGTCGCATCCACGCTGGCTAAAGCAAGCGCGAAACACCAGCCAATCGCGAACAGGATCCAGCCAATCGAGTTCCTTGGCCTCCGCACAACGAGGATGCAGGCAACCAGTGTGTAGGGGACGTAGATCAGAATCCCGGGGGGGCTCTGCACTGCGATGACTAGCCCCAAGAAGGCGGCCACCGCCACCGCCGCCTGCGCGACGCGGGGCAGCGAGGGCGTGATCACGAGGCTGTCCGGCGCGGCGCGCTCGGTCAGGGAAGCACCATTCCGCCTCATCCGCTCATCCGCGCCCATGACGTTGACTCCAGGGCGCGGATATCGGCGACGCCGCTGGTGACGGCAGAGATCGGACGCCAGGTGCCACCCGACCGATCTGCGAGGAGGCGAGCCAGGGTCGTCTTGCCCGAGCCGGGCGGCCCCCACAGCACCATGCTCGGCGCAAACCCGGGCTGCACCACCTTGGTCAGGGCGCCATCGGGCCCCACCAGGTGCTCCTGGCCGATGAACTCCTCCAGGGTGCGGGGCCGCATTCGGGCCGCGAGCGGCGCATCGCTCGCCGGCCGGTCGGCGAAGAGGGGCTCGGTGACGGTCGGCGGCTTACGCGGCATCGGTCCGTTCCATCGGCCGATTATGATGCCCGCCATGGACCAGAACCTGCGCGTCCCCGGGCCAACGCCCCTCCCCGACGAGGTGCGAGAGGCGCAATCGGCGCCGATGATCGACCACCGCGGCACCGAGTTCGGCGAGATGCTGCGCGAGATCACAACCGGGATTGCCGAGCTGATCGGAACGCGCGGCGAGGTCCTGCTGCTGACGGGCTCGGGGTCGGGAGCGCTCGAGGCCGCCGTGGTCAACACCCTCTCGCCGGGTGACCGTGCCCTGGTCGTCACCATCGGCGCATTTGGCGATCGGTTCGCTAAGATCGCCTCCGCCTTCGGGGCCGATGTCGAGCGCTTCGAGGCGCCATGGGGCCACGCCGCGGACCCCACCGCGCTGCGTGAGCACCTGGCGGCGAATCCCCCATACCGCGCCGTGCTGGTGACGCATAACGAGACCTCGACGGGGGTGACCAACCCGCTGCGCGAGCTCGCTGGCGTCGTTCACGGCGCTCCCGGGAAGCCGCTGCTGGTGGTCGACGGCATCAGCGGGCTCGGGGCGATGCCCTTCGAGATGGACGCGTGGGGAATCGACCTGGTGGTGAGCGCATCCCAGAAGGCCTGGATGGGATCGCCCGGAATCGCCATCGCGGCGGTCGGAGCGCGCGCCTGGGGCGCGGCCGAGACGGCCCGTATGCCGCGCGTCTACTGGGATTTCGCCGAGGCGCGCAAGTGGGCGGAGAAGGGCCAGACGCCGTGGACCCCGGCGGTCAGCGTCCTGTACGGCTTGCGGGTCGGCGTGCGGCGCCTCGTGGCCGAGGGGCGCGAGCGCACATGGGCGAGGCATGCGGCCATCGCCGCGGCGGTGCAGGCCGGCCTCGAGGGGCTCGGCCTCGAGCTTGTGGCGGCACCTGAAGATCGCTCCATCACGGTGACTGCGGCCTGGCTGCCAGGCGGCCTGGAGTGGGGGCCGTTCAACGCCGCCATGCGCGGCAAGGGGCTGATCGTGGCCGGCGGCCAGGGGGCGTGGGTGGGCCGCATCCTGCGCTTCGGCCACATGGGCGGGGTGGGGATCGACGAGATGTGCGACGCGATGCGCGTGATGGGCGAGACGCTCAACGAGTTGGGGCGTCCAGCGGATACCGCCGCCGCGGTGCGGGCCATGAAGGGGATCTTCGAAGCGAGGTTGGCCGCCGCCGTCGGCTGATCCTTCAGGAGCCGGCGCCGCCTCGGAGCAGCGCCTGGACGCGACGTCGGAGCGCCAGCCACAGCAGGGGGAGCTGGAGCCGACCCCAGGCTCGTTCAAGGACTGCGATCACGTCGCTGGAGATCGAGCGGCCGGAGTAGCTCTGCCACACCTTGCCATCGGCGATCTGGTGGATCTCGACGCTGCGCTGCGGGATCTGCTCCTCCAGCCAGCCGGCGTACTCGTAGACCGTCTCCGATGGTCGCTGGGCGACCCCGCCACGATCTGCCGCGACTGCGAGGCGCTGCCAATGGCTGTCGCCCGGAGCCAGGAACCGGAAGCGATGCCGGCGCCGGACCAGGCGCCACGCGGCGGCCGCGACGACCAGGCCAAAGAAGGCGACAAACAGCCAGGCATTGCCGGTGCGCGTCCCATCGGGCAACGGCTGGTCGCCGGGACGGATGCCGCCTTCTATCGGCTGGAATGAGGGCAGGTTGTAGACCTCGCCGAGATTCTTTCCCTCAAACAAGGGGTTCCCCGGGTCGCCCCCACCGACCACAGGGCGTAATGGCGGGACGATTCCCTCGCCGGGCGCGCGGGCGACCCGGGCGACCGACTTCGTGGCTTCGAAGATCTGCCAACCGTAGCCGGGGAAGAAGATCTCGGCCCAGGCATGCGCGTTACGCTCCCGGTACTGGAAGATGCCGTCCTGGATCCGATCGCCTGGGGCATAGCCGACCGCCACTCGAGCCGGCAGGCCGAGGGTGCGAGCCATCACCGCCATGGCAGTTGCGAAGTATTCGCAATACCCGACTCGGCCGTTCTGGTCGAACAGGAAGAAGTCGACCAGATCCCGATTCGGATCGGACGGCAGGGTGGCGTTGGTGGAGTACCTGAAGCTCGGATCGGACCGCAGGAAGTCCGCCAGCGCCAGTGCCTCGTGGTACGGATCTTTCGCGCCGGCATTGGTGGCAATCTGATGTGCCAGATCGAAGGTGCGCTGCGTCACCCCCTTGAGGCCGAGGTAGGTCGCAGTGACCTCCGGCGGATAGTCCTGCCCGGCGCCGACCAGCATCGCCTCGGTCGCAGTGGAGATCGCAGCCGTGATCTGGTAACCCTTGCCGTCCTTCAGGACAACGCCCGATTGGAGCGCGCCGAGCAGCGGCAGGCCGCCCGGCTCATGGACCAGCAGGGGCAGGTAGGCTGTGGTCGGGTAGCCCGGCGTGAAGACATTCCGCCCGACGTTCCGCTGGACCTCGACGCTGACGGTCACCAGATCGAACGCCGCGGCGGCCAGCGGCCGCTCCGGCGTGTACCCCGGGAAGATGCGATCGCCCGCGGCCACGCCGCGTTCGGGGCCCGGGCTGCTGGTCCAGCCGTGGCCGTTGTAGACGTCATAGGTGATGGTGCGCATGTAGTAGGCCCGCTGCGCGGCGACGGTCATCACCGGCCCATCCGAGCTTGTCCAACTGCCGCGCACGCGGAATGAGGAGCCGAACGAGGTCCCCTGGATGCGCGAGTCGGTGCCGCTCAGGCCGCCGAAGATGCCTTCGAACTGGTTGCGAACGTCAGACCAGATGCCGTCCAGGTTCCCCCACACGCCGGTCAGCGGAGCGGCCACCGCAACGGTGGTCAGGATCCATGCCAGTGCGACGCTGCCGATGATGAAGGTCACCCCGCTGCGCCAGATCTGGCCGGGGACATCCAGGTTCTCGGTGACCTTGCGCAGTCGCCAGCTCTCCTCGCGGCTGATCAACGCGACGCGCAGCCAGAGAAGGAGTGCGGCGAACGAGAAGAGCACGAGGTACGGGAACAGGTCCGCGAGGGTGGCCGACAGGTTGACCACCAGGGCAACGCCGACGAGGAGGATGGTGTCCAGGACCCGGTGGTGCCGGTACAGCGTGTAGGCGGCGACAAACCCTGTCGCCCACATCAGCACGCCGAGCCCGATCGCGTAGGGCGAGAGCTGCGGGGCAAAACCTCCGTCGAGCACGATGCGAGTCCAGTCGAGGGCCTCGCTGCGCAGCAGGAAGAGGCGGCCGATCTGGTCGACGTTAGGGAAGTATTCGGCCCCAAGGTTCGAGAGCACGACCCAGGCGCCGAGGATAGCGCTGACCGGCAACACCACCACCACGCTCAGGCGGCTCAGGCCGAGCAGGGCACCCGCCAGGGCCGCGAGGACCGCGACGGGAAGCAGGAAGTCGAGCCGGTCGACCCACTGCGCTCGTTGCACCGACCAGGTCAGCGCCGAGAGCATCCCTACCACCAGCCCCAGGCTCAGCCAGCCCTCGCGGGGTCGCACGTAGCGGCGGAGCATGTCAGGCACGTGTCCGCTCCCGGATGGCGGAGCCGCGAACACCGAGCGCCTTCCGGCCCAGGACCGTCGACAGATCGTCGCCGGCGCGGACCAGGTGGTAACCGATGTCGTATTCGGCAAGCGCGTGACGCATGGCACCCAGCTCAGCGCGGCTCTCGTCGTCGTCGCGCCCTTCAAAGCTGAAGCGGTCGAGGAGCACCACGAAGGTGCCGATTCCCCTCCGTCGCAACGTGGCGGCGGCCCGCACCCACTCACGGTTGGTCGAGCCGGTGACGATCCCGAGGGTCATGCCGCGCCGGAGCTGCGGCATGGTGGCGACCACGACCTCGGCGAGTGGCGTCTGACCATCGGCCTGCACGTTCGCCAGCAGGTTCAGGATCTTCTGCTCGACGCGCGTCCCGCGATCGGGCGTCAGATGCTGCTGGCGCCGAGAGGTGACGGTGATCCCCACTGCGCGGTTCTCGCCCAGGGTGTGGACCGCAATCGAGGCGGCCGCGCTGATGCCGGTCTCGACGGCGGCCGACTCGGATGGACCGGCATTCGCCGAGCGATCGAGGTCCAGCATGAGCCACAGGTCGGCCGCCTGCTCGAGGTCGAACTCCTTCACGTGCAGCTCACCATGGCGCACGGAGCTGAGCCAGTGGATCCGGTTGATCCCATCGCCATAGACGTAAGGACGCACAGTGCTGACCAATGGTGTCGCCGCCTCGTAGCGACGCCGCGACGGCGTGGTGCCATCCACCGGCGAGGGGGGTAGCCGCCAGTGCGGCAGCGAGTGGACCTTGGGGAAGACGACGATCCAGGTCGGACGCCCGACCACCATCTCGCTGGTGAAGAGCCCAAACGGATCGCCGGTGCGCACCCGGAGGGCGCCGAGCCGGTAGCTGCCCCGCCGCAGCAGCGCCGCCTTGGCGAGCCATTGACGGCTTCCGCGTCCGGCCAACCCAAGTACCCGGCCTGGGAGCGGCGCTGGCAGGGTCGACTCGTTTGAGACTTCGATCCAGGGCTTCCTCCAGCTGGTGTCGTTGTCGACGCGATAGACCGCCTCCAGCACGTCGCCTACCTGGGTCCGCGGATTGACGACGTGGTAGCCGGCCCGGAGGCCTCGCAGGCCGCGGCGCGCATACCAGCGCGAGGCGAGCAGGAGCGTGGCCAGCAGGTAGACCAGGAAGAAGAGGAAGTTGATCCCGGTGCTGAAGGCGGCGACCACCAGCGCCGTGCCGAAGAAGACCAGGCGAAGCTGCCGGGAGAGGCCCATGGCCGTGGACTACCGGGCGCCGGCGGCCGCGCTGCTGGTCGGCTGCCCGATCGGGACCTGGGCGAGCACCTCGCGCACGATCCCGTCGGGATCGACCTCGCGCAGCGATGCCTGGCTCTTGACGATGAGCCGATGCCCGAGGACGGCCACGGCGAGCAGCTTGATGTCATCGGGGATCACGAAGTCACGCCCGTCGATCGAGGCCAGCGCCTGTCCGGCGCGGTACAGGTTGATCGATCCGCGCGGCGAGGCGCCGAGATACACGTCTGCGTGCTCACGAGTGGCTCCCACCAGCCGCACGATGTACTCCGCCACCGTCTGATCGACGTAGATCTCCTTGATAGCCGACTGCATCAGGCGCAGCTCCTCGAGGTCGAGCACCTGGTGCAGCTCCTCGATCGGGTGACGGCGCTTCTGCTCGTCGAGGATGACGATCTCCTCCATCGCCTTCGGGTAGCCGAGGCGCAGGCGCAGCATGAATCGGTCCAGCTGCGCTTCCGGCAGGGCAAAGGTCCCTTCGTACTCGATCGGGTTCTGGGTGGCGATCACCAGGAACGGCGACGGCATCATGTGGCTGACGCCGTCGATCGTCGCCTGTCGCTCCTCCATGCACTCGAGCAGGGCGCTCTGCGTCTTGGGCGTTGCGCGGTTGATCTCATCGGCCAGGACCACCTGGGCCATGATCGGGCCGGGCCGGAACTCGAACTCCTGGGTCTTCTGGTTGAAGATCGACAGCCCGGTCACGTCCGAGGGCAGGAGGTCGGGCGTGAACTGGATGCGACGGAACGAACAGCCGATGCTGCGGCTGAGCGCCTTGGCCAGCATCGTCTTGCCGACGCCGGGCACGTCCTCGATCAGGATGTGCCCCTCGCACAGCAGCGCCACCAGCGCCATTCGGACTTCGACGTGCTTCCCGACGATGACGCGCTCGACGTTGGCGACGACGCGCTCTGCCGACTCCTGGACGCTCTTCACGTTTTGGCTTCCCCTGCTCGCTGGTTGGGCCGTCATTCCCCTCGTGCACAATACCTTAGGCAGGGCCAGATCGGTTCACCAGCCATCGGTCAGCCTGCGGTGGTCAGCCTCCTGCGGCCAGCTTCAACCATTCGGCCATCACCGCTCCCCCGATCGGGGCGGCATGTCCCGAGCCTGTGCCGCCTCCCTCCACGATCACCGCGATCGCGATCGACGGGGTCGCGCCGTCCTGCGCAGGAGCAAAGCCGATGAACCAGGAATGGGGCTTCAGCCCGGGCCCGCGTTCGGCGGTCCCCGTCTTGCCGGCCGTCTCGATGCCTGACACCCCGAACCGCGCGACCGCCCCGGCGCCCGCGTAGAGGCGCCCGATCGGGCCCTGCACGGCGTCGATCATCGCGGAGCGCACCTCTCTCGCAGCCTGCGACGAGATGGCGGGACGAGCGCCCTCTCCGCCGTATATCTCGAGCACGGCTGCCGTCGGACCGCCCTGCGGGGCCGCCGCGTGGGTGCGCAGGTCGCGCACGATGAACGGACCCGGCACCGCGCCGTCATTGGCGATGGTCGCCGCCAGGAGGGCCATCTGCAACGGCGTCACCGATACGCGGGCCTGCCCGAAAGCGGCGCTGGCCAGCTCCACGTTGTCAGAGAACGGAGCGCAGCCGCCGTCTGACTGGCCGGAGACGTAGGATGGGTCGACCGGCAACGCGCGTGGGTCGCTGCCGATCTGGAGGGGGGCGCAGAATCCGAATCGGCGCGCGTAGTCGAGGTACCGATCCGGGCCCAGCCCCAGGCCGACGTGGGCGAAGAAGATGTTGCTCGAGACCTGCAGTGCCGGAGAGAGCGCCCAGAGCGCCGGCTTGACCGGCTGGAGGTCGTGCTCCCGGATCGTGAAGCCCTGCACCACGAATCCATCGACCTCCTGCTTCGGCTGGTCGGGGAATGTCGTCTGGGGCGTGATGGCGCCTGCGTCCAGCGCGCCGGCGGCGGTCAGGACCTTGAGGATCGAGCCGGGGGTGTAGTGACCCTGGCGGACCCGATCCAGGAACGGATTGCCGGCCGCACCTGCAACGGCGTCAAACGGCCCCGTGGCGGTGGCGGGGTCGCCGGAGAAGCCGGTGGGGTCGTACGTCGGGGAGGAGACCATGGCGAGGATGGCGCCGGTGCGCGGGTCGATGGCGACCACCGCGCCCACGTTGTGCCCCAGCTGCGCGGCCGCGAAATCCTCCAGCCGCCGGTCGATCGTCAGCGTGAGGTCGTGCGGATCCGGCTGACGGGCCAGGATGTCGTTCAGCAGGTCGCGCAGCGGATTTGGATCGCTGCGGCCGGTGAGCAGGTCATCCCATGTCCGCTCGAGGCCGGTCGCCCCGAAGCGGAGGCTGGCGTAGCCGATCAGATGCGTGAAGGCCGGGTCGGCGTATGTTCTCCGGCTGATCCCGTCCAACACTGTGCTCGATGCGAGGAGCCTTCCTTGAGCATCGAAGATCGAGCCGCGCGGCAGGCTGCGGCGGGCGGCGATCACCTGCGGGTTGTCCTGGCGCGTGGCGAGCGCATGCGCATCGAGGACCTGCCACCACGCGAGTGCGCCCGACACGCTCGCGAAGCCAAGCACCAGGTAAAGCGAGAGGCGGCGGATGTTGGTGGCGATCATGGTCCGCGCCCCTCCACCTGGGCGTCGACGCTCGACCGATGGCTGATCGCCAGCAGCAGGCCCACCACCACGAAGCAGGCGAGCAGGCTGGAGCCGCCGTAGCTCAGGAAGGGGAAGGTGATCCCGGTCAGCGGCACGAGCTTCACGTTGCCGGCCACGATGATGAGCGTCTGGAGCCCAAGGCTGGCGGTCAGGCCGACGGCGAGCATGGCGCTGAAGTCGTCGCGGGCCAGCATCGCAATGCGCAGCCCCCGGAAGACGAAGACCATCACCAGTGCCAGCAGCGCGAAGGCGCCGATCAGGCCCAGCTCCTCGGCCACGGCTGCGAAGATGAAGTCGGTCGGCAGCGCCGGGATCGGCAGGTGCCCGCCGATCGTCGGCAAGCCCTGTCCCAGCCCCTCACCGAAGAGGCCTCCGCGCCCGAAGGCGTACAGGGCCTGGACGGTCTGGTAGCCCCGTCCGCTGGGATCGACGAAGGGATCGATCCAGTTGTCGACGCGGATCCGGACGTGGCCGAACAGGTTGTAGGCGACGAACGAGCCGGCCACGAAGAGCAGCAGCCCGAGCAGCACGTAGCTTCGCCTGCCGGTCGCCACGAAGAGCATCGTCAGGAAGATCCCCAGGAAGAGGAGGGCGGTCCCCAGATCGCGACTGATCACCACGATCCCCATCACCAGCACGAAGATGGCGATCATCGGCAGCAGGTATGGCAGCGGCGGGATCCGCAATGGACCGATGCGGGCGCTGGCGCCCGCCAGCAGGGCGCGCTTTTCGGCGAGGTAGCCGGCGATGAAGATGACCAGCACGATTTTGATCGCCTCGCCGGGCTGGAAGCCGATCGGACCGACGAAGATCCAGAGGCGCGCCCCGTTCACCTCGCGCCCGAACAGGAACGTGATCACCAGCAGGAGCGTGCCGGCAAGCGCCCATGTGTACTTGAAGTGGCGCAGCGGCCCGTCGTCGCGGAACCGGTCGGCGACCACCACCATGGCGGTCACGCCGACGGCGAACCAGAGGAGCTGGGTGGTGGCCATCCCCAGCCGCACCCCGAAGGCATCGGTTCCGAGCAGGTCCTGCGGCAGACGGTGAAGCATCACGATGCCGACCCCGCCGATCGCCGCCACCGCCGGAAGCAGGAGCTGGTCGCCCCGGTTTCCGAGCAGCCGCAGCGCGACGTGGGCGGCCAGCATCAGCCCCACGTAGCCGATCGCGACGCCCATCGGTCCGGCTTCGAGCCTGCCGGTCTGCGCGATGTGAGTCACCGCAAAGCCGAGCGGCACCAGGATCGCCAGCGGCAACAGGAGCCGCAGCTCCACCGGGCGCGGGACGGCGTGCATCAGCGCTCGAGTCGCATCCGCACCCGGCCGATGGTCAGCTCGTCACCGAAGGAGAGTGCCACCGGCCGATCGATGAGATGCCCGTTGACGTACGTCCCGTTCGTGCTCCCCTGGTCCTCGATGAACCAGCTCCTGCCACGAAAGGTCAGCATGGCGTGGCTGCCGCTGACGAAGTCGTCGTCGATGAAGATCGTGCTGTTGACGTTCCGCCCGATCGAGTTGATCGGCCCGAGCGCGATAGCGGTACCGAGTGCCGGCTCGTCGCCTATCGACTCGATCACGGCCAGCCTGCCGATCCCCGACTGGCTGGCCATCTGGGTCAGCTCCGCGCTGCGCAGGTCGCGCAACAGGGATCGAGCGAAGCCGAAGAGGAGGAGGTAGAGGAGTCCGAGGAAGCCGAGCTGCATGGCGAGGATCAGGATCCTGAGGACCTCGCTCGTCATTCGCCGACCTGGAACTCGATCTCGGTCGACCCGATCTGGATCGTGTCGCCCGGCCCCAGGGCCACCTCGGTCACCGCCTGGCCGTTGACCCAGGAGCCATTCCGGCTGCCGAGGTCGGCGAAGCTGTATGCCCCGTGCTGGCGCTTCAGCTGGCAGTGGTGGCGGCTCACCTCGGGGTCGTCGACGATCACGTCGTTGTCGCTCGCCCGGCCGATGCTGATCATGGCGCCGCCGAGATCGAATCGAACCTGCGGTGCGCCATCGGTCCGGACCAGCAGGAATGCGTGGGCCGCAGAATCGCCGGGTGCCGCCGCCTCCTGCCCGGGCCGGGCCAGGACCATGGTGTGCGACGAGGGTTGCGGGAGCACCTGGTCCGGGATCGGGTCGCCGGTGTCGTCGACCACGTTGGCCGCTACCCGCACGTCGCCGCGTGGCACGGAGTGGTCAGCGACCAGCGTGACCGTCGGGCGGGCGACGAGGTGATACCGCTCGCGGCGGGCGCGCGCCATCGCCCCGTGCGCCAAGTCGTCCTCGAGCGATCCACGATACGGCTCGAATGCCGCGAAATCGGTCGGATGGAGGTGCAGGTCGTAGCGATTCGGAACGATGATCCCCGCCGCGCCGAACGACTTGCCGCTGTCCATGGCTCGCTCGATCCGCTTGGTCAGCAGAACCGGCTGCAGCCTCGCCCCGAGGCGCCCCGCCGGAGCCTCGAAGATCCGCTCGAGGAACGCCTCGAGCCGGGAGAAGATGCCCACTCGCCGATCCTAGCACGGGCCACGGCCGGTCCCGCCCGCGCGCAGAGCGGGGTACCAACGGCGCCCGGGAGGGTACCAATGTGCCTGTGGGGAGGGTTGGGGCCCGATCGGTATACTCGAAGCTCCCGGTAGCCTCTTCCTGAATCCGGATGCCAGTAGAGCCATATGCCCGAAACCCTGACCGAATCCTTCTGTGAACGGTGCGGAACTCGCTACGAGTTCGCCGCCCCCGAGAAGCTCACGACGATCCGCCGCACTCGGGGCCTGGTCTCAGGGCTCAAGAACTACATCATGAGCCAGGACACCCTGTCCGACGCCGTTGGCGACGCGATGCGCGCAGAGGAAGAGGTCCTCGCGACCAAGCAGCTCGACGCATTCCATTCGACCTTCAACTTCTGCATCGACTGCCGCCAGTACACCTGCACGACCTGTTGGAACGATGCCGCCGGGCGATGCCAGAGCTGCCAGCCGCTGCCGCGGGTCGAGGGGTTGGCGCGGCAGTTCGAGGCGACCATGGGCCAGGCCAATCCAGGCTACGAGATGCCGTTCGAGCTGGCACCCGGGTCCGCCTCGCTGAATGGCGAGATGGCGTGGCCAACGACTGATCTGACCGAGCCGCAGCCGATCTCGGAGCCTGTGCAGGAGCCGGCGATGGGTGAGCCGCAGCCGATCTCGGAGCCTGTGCAGGAGCCGGCGATGGTCGGCCCGCAGCGTGAGCCGATCCCCCAGCCGGTGCTGGCCGAGGTCGAGCCGCAGCCTGAGCCGATCCCTGAGCCGGTGCTGGCCGAGGTCGAGCCTGAGCCTGAGCCTGTGGCGGCCGAACTGGAGCCCGAGCCCGAGCCGATCGCGGAGCCCGAGCAAATCCCCTATCGACCGCTCCGCCCGATCTCGGACACGTTCATGCACTATCCGCGAGCGACTCCGCAGGACGACGGGATCGCCGCGGCCGCCGACCAGGAGACTTTGGCTGCTCGACGCGCACAGCTGGAGCTGCTGGGCCTCGGCGATCCGGGGCAAGGACCGGTGACCCCGGGTCGCCCGATGGTCCTCCCCTACCGATCGAGCGGTGCGACGCCCCGCGACGCGGAGCGGCTCGCCGCAGCGACCGCGGGTGTGGCCTTCTGGGACGCGTCAGCCCGCGAGGTTGCGGGCGCGCTCACCCAGATCGGCGTTCGGAACTGCGGACACTGCGAGCTGTCGCTGTCGGCGTCCGCCCGCTTCTGCCGTCGATGCGGGACGCCGCAGGCGCAATCGGCCTAACCGGTCTCCGGCTTGCCCTTGCCGGCATCCCCTGCGCTGGGAGTCGACGAAATCCCCCTGTCGCCCGAGGTGCCGTCGCCCGAAGGTGTCGCGGTCGAGCTGGCGTCGCCCGAAGGCTTGCTGCCCGCGCGGCTCCCTGGCGAGTCGCTCCCCGATGCCGACGAGCGCGAGTCGTTGCGGTAGAAGCCGCTCCCCCGGAAGATGATCCCGGTGGGGTGGACCAGGCGCCGAAGCACACCGCCGCATCGCTCACACTCCGTCGGCCCGTCCTCGAGCATGGAGTGGACCACTTCCGTGATGACGCCGCAGCTGCGGCACTGGTAGTCGTAGGTCGGCACGGCTCACGCTCCGCCCGACGGCGGAGCCTCCTGAATGGACGATCGGCGGACCAGGCGGTCGGCGCTGCGCATGATGGCAGCGGCACTCCTGCCGCGCAACGCCGCGGCGATTCCGCCTTATCCGATCAGGCGTTCGACAGGCGTGCGGCGAGGCTTGCCCACCACGGCTTGCGCACCGAGGACCTGGCGCCGGCGGCTTCCTGCGTGAGCAGGCGCGCCACTCCGTGGAGGTCGAGGCTCATCCGATCGTTCGGGAATTTGGTGAGGATCGGGACTCCGTCGTTCGCGGCGGCGACCGCGTGCGGACCACTCGACACGATCGTGGCGCTCACCGGTCGACCGAGCGCGCCGGCGATGTCGGCCATGCTGACTCCGTAGTTGGCGCGGTTGACGATGACCCTGACGGCGCTGTCAATGCCAACCTGGCGGGCGACCTCCAGGAACTGGGCCGAGTTGCGGATCGGGCCCACCTCGGGGGTCACGACCAGGAAGATCTCGTTCGCGATGGCCAGCATCGCCATCGTCCGGTCGTCATAGCTGGGGTGATTGTCGATCACGACATACGAGTAGTGCGCCTTCGCCCAGCGGACCGCTGCGAGCAGCAGGTCGACACTGATTCGCTCCGATTGAGCTGGATCGTTGCCCCAGGTCATGACGTCAACGCCGCTCGGCTCGTGAATGGTCACGACCTGCCTGAAGGCCGCATCGGTCCAGTCCTCGGCCGCCGAGTCTGCAAGGTCGGCGAGACCCATCCGGTACGGCACCGCAAGCACGCTGGTGACGTTGCCGACCCCTACGTCGGCGTCGAGCAGGCAGACCCGGGTGCGCGTCTGCTCGCGCAGTGCAACGGCCAGGTTGACGGCAATGGTGGTCTTGCCGACGCCGCCCTTGGGCGCGAAGACGCTGATGACATGGCCCGCGCCGATCGTGTTCGACTCGGAACCCAGGGCATCCTCGCCCTCGCCCGTCTCCATCGGAAGGGCGCGGTTGTTTCGGATCAGGAGGGCCTGAAGCCGATACACCAGCGCGTCGGCGGGGAGCGGCTTGAGCGCGTACTCATCGCGATTGGCATGCGAGCTGCCCTTGGTCGCGAAGGCGGGTGGCTCTGCTCGAAAGATGAGGAGGGTCGCGACCGGGATCACGCCGTGCAGGTCGGCGTAGAGCTCCGCTGCATCGGGACGCTCGCAATCCACGACCGCCAGGTCGAGCGCGAGGCCGCTTGCCAACCGCTCGGTGATGGTGCCCGTGGAGAGGACATCGAAGCCTGCCAGGCTCAGGGCACTGGCGTACGTGCGGTCGTCGCCCTCGAGGGCAAGCAGGACGGTCGGTGAGTCCGTGGGATACCTTCCGATGGTGAGTCCGGTGAGGTTGGCATAACTATCGGTCGGCCGGCGCTGGTTGGGAATGGGACTGCAGATGCCTGCAGGGCGGCAAAGGTCCCCCGGACCGGGTCAGGCCGAGTGGCCGCCCATCCGCATCCCGCACTTCGGGCAGTAGAAGGCGCCCTCCGCCGATTCGAAGCCGCAGTGCGCACAGACCGCCCCGCCTCGGTCGCCGATTGCCGTCGCGCGCGAGGCAGCAGCGGCCCCGAGGCTGTGGCCGGTGGCCCGCACCTGCTGGTAGAGCGAGCTGAGGAGTCGCGCGCCGTGGCGCTCGGTGTCGCCGCGCTGGCCCTTCCCGCCCCACCCGACCACCGCTCGCACGATCAGGTCGCCGGAGAGCTCGTCCCAGTGGCTGGCAAGCCCGCCCACGATGGCGTTGTAGGCCGGGTAGCCGCTCGTCTCGGTCTCGCCGTGGAGCAGGGCGCAAACGAACGTGTCGACCGTCATGTCGACTGCATCCGTCGACTCCAGCACGTACAGGGCGTGATGGGCGATCGGGCTCGCCCCGGCGCGCGCCGTGATCCATTGCTGGAGCTGCGCCAGCTGTTCAATGTTGGGCGCAGCGTTCGCCACCTCGGGTCCGACCGGCTGCAGCACCTCGACCGGCGCGATGGCAAGCGGCTCGACCACCGACGGCAGCATCGACTGCATCGTCGGGTCTGCCGGAAGGCGCAACCCGTCACTGCTGCGGGCCAGGAACGTCAGCTTGAGGCTGAACTGCTGGGCGGTGATCTCCTCCTGCACAGGGGTCGGCGGCGGCGGCGCCTCGTCCTGGTTCTTGCGATTGCGCCTCAGGAATGACATGCGGCCGATTCTAGCAGCGCACCACCGGATGGCCGCGATAGCCCGATCTGCCCAGCAGGCCCGGCATCAGGCGCCGATGAGGTGCCGAAGCTGCGCCTCCAGGTCGGCAAGACGCGCCTGCTCGCGCTCGACGACGGCCGATGGGGCGCGCTCGGCGAAATCGCTCGCAAGGAGCGTCCGGAGGCGTTCGATGCCGCGACGGAGATGCGCCTCAGCGGAGGCACGGTGCAAGCCGGCATCCGCGGTCTCGGCCGCCGACTGCTCGAGCCAGGCCGCGGCCTCCGCTGTCGAGGCAATCACGTCGGGGCGGCCGTCGTCGCCGCCGGGAGCACGCAGCTCGATCGGCCGCACCCGAGCCAGCGCACCGAGATAGTCGATCCCATGCTCGATCGTTGCTCGCGCTGCGCCATCTGCTGGCACGACGGTGAGCGGGAGCCAGGCAGATGCAGGCGCGCTCGATTCGGTCCGGAGGTTGCGAACGCCGCGGATCAGCTCGGTCAGGACGGCCATTTCGGCCTCGGCCTCCTCGTCCCGTGGGCCGGGAGACGGCCACGCCGCGGTCATCAGCAGCGGCCGCTGCGTGGCCGCGTCCGGGAGGCTCGCTGCCAGGGCGGACCAGATCTCCTCGGTCACGAACGGCACGATCGGATGCAGGAGCCGAAGGAGTCCGGCCAGGCTCCGAGCTGCCGTAAGCCAGGCGCGAGCCCGCTCGCCGTCGCTTGCGCTCGGCCGGCGCAAGTCGACCTTGGCCATCTCGAGGTACCAGTCGCAGTAGTCGCTCCAGGCGAACTCGTGGATCGAGGTGGCATACGCCGACAGCTCGAGCTCATCGAGCTGGCGGGTTGTCCGGTCAGTCGCGGCAGCGAGGCGCGAGCCAATCCAGCGCTCGGCGAGGGTCGGCGCGCCTTCCGGCTCGACAATGGAGTCGGGGCGCGCGCTGAGCACGAAGCGAGCCGCGTTCCAGAGCTTGTTGGTGAAGTTGCGCCCCGCATCGAGCTTCCCCCTGGTCAGCCGCTGGTCGGCCCCAGGGGTGGTGCCCGCGATCAGGGCGAAGCGCAGGGCATCGGCGCCGATCTCGTCGATCACCTCGAGCGGGTCGACCACGTTCCCCTTCGTCTTGCTCATCTTGCCGCCGCCGTCGGCGCGCACCAGGCCGTGCAGGTAGACGGTGTGGAACGGCACCTCGCCTGTCAGGAAGAGCCCCAGCATCATCATCCGGGCGACCCAGAAGAAGATGATGTCGTAGCCGGTCTCCATCACCGACGTGGGGTAGAAGCGCACGTAGTCCGGCGTGGCGTCGGGCCACCCCAGTGTGCTGAATGGCCAGAGCCCGCTGCTGAACCAGGTGTCGAAGATGTCGGTCTCCTGGGCCAGCTCCGATGCTGGGCGGTCGCATGTCGCGCAGGCGTCAGGCCCGGCCTCGGCATCGGTCACTGTGATGTGGCCGTCCGGGCAGAACCAAGCCGGGATTCGATGCCCCCACCACAGCTGGCGGCCGACCGCCCAGTCACGGATATTCTCGAGCCAGTGGGTGTAAACCTTCGCGAACTGCTCCGGCAGGATGCGCGTACGTCCATCTCGGACAGCGGACAGCGCCGGCTCGGCGAGCGGCTGCATGCGAATGAACCACTGCACCGACAGCCGCGGTTCGACGACCGTTCCGCACCGATCGCAGTGTCCGATCACCATCTGGTGCGGGCGCTCGCCCTCCAGGTCACCCATGGCCGCCAGGCGCTCGACGATGGCCCGACGCGCCTCGTAGCGGTCCAGACTCGCGAACTCGCCCCCCTCCGGGTTGATGCGCGCCTCCTCGTCAAGGACGTTGATGGCGGTGAGGCCATGGCGACGCCCGAACTCATAGTCGTCGGGGTCGTGGGCCGGCGTGATCTTCACCGCCCCTGTCCCGAACTCCCGCTCGACGATCTCGTCGGCGATGATCGGCAGGTGCCGGCCCAGGAAGGGGAGGATCGCTTCCCGTCCGACCAGGTCGCGGTAGCGCGCATCCTCGGGGTGGACGGCCACCGCCACGTCGCCCAGGAGCGTCTCCGGACGAGTGGTCGCGACGGGGATCCAGCGCTCGGGGTCTGGCGACCCGTCTTCGCGGGCCAGGTGGTAGCGAATGGTCCACAGGATTCCCATCTCCTCGCGAGGCACCTTCTCGAGGTCGGAGATGGTGGTTCTGCATCGGGGGCACCAGTTGACGAGCGCCTCGCCGCGATAGACGAGGCCGACCTCGTGCAGCCGCTTGAAGGCAGTTCGCACGGCGCGAGCGCTCATCGGGTCCATCGTGAACCGGTTGCGAGTCCAGTCGGCAGAGGCCCCGAGGCGCCGCATCTGAAGGCCGATGACGTCGCGCGTCTCGTTCATGAAGCTCCACATCCGCTCCAGGTAGCGATCCCGACCGAGCGACTCCCGTGTCTCCCCTTCCTCGGCGATGATCTTGTCGAGCACGAACTGGGCAGCGATGCTGGCGTGGTCGACCCCGGGCAGCCAGAGCGTGTCGTCGCCGCGCATGCGGTGGTAGCGCGTCATCAGGTCCTCGAGGGTCACGAACAGCGCGTGGCCGGTGTGGAGCGAGCCGGTCACGTTGGGGGGCGGCATTGTGATTACGAACCGCTCGGCTCCCACGGGAGGATCCGAGGCAGGGGTGAACGCCCCGCTCGACTCCCATCGCCCGTAGATGCCGGGTTCGGTCGCGGCAGCGTCATAGCGGGGTGCCAGCTCGCGCAACTGCGTGCCCATCCGCCTGCCTCCAGTCCGAAACAAGAGACCCGCTCGTCGAAGGACGAACGGGTCGTGGTCGGTCAGCGCCGTGCGCGGGAGTCTAGCACGCCACGCGACCGCATCCGGTCGGGGCAGCTCCGGAGCTCAGTCCTTGGCGCCGACGGTGACTCGCAGCTGGTCGCCGGTGGCGACGAACTGTGCGGCCGACTCGAAGCTGCGGATCGCTTCCGCGACGTCGAAGCCCGGGCCATGGACGGCGGTGAAGATGAACTCGCCAGAGGTGCCGAGGCCCATCGACACGCGACGGACTCCCGCGACGCGCTCCAGCGACTGCTTGAAGGAGGTGATCGCGCCAAAGCTCGTCAGGCCGGTGACCAGTACCTGCGTGCTAACTTCCTCGGCGTCGGGCGACTCGGCCGTCGGTGCGTCAGGTGTGGGAGCGTCAGATGCAGCGGTGTTCGCCTCGCCGGAGGTCGGCGCTGGCTCGACAGAGGCCTCAGTGGCGACCTCAACCGAGGGATCGGCGGCTGTGCTCGCCGCAGTGGCCTCGGCGGTGGCCAGGGCTGTGCTCGTCGCATCGCCCTCGACAGTCGGCGCTGCCGACTCAGCCGACTCAGCCGGCTCGGCCGCGCTCGGCGCAGCGACCTCGACCGTCGGCTCGGAGGCCCGTGCAGGAGCGGTGTGCTCAGCAGAAGCCGCCGGCGTGTCCGCCAATGATGGCGGTCGCGGCATGCGCTTGACGGCCGACGCAAAGGCGACGGGGTCGTGCAGGTCGTTCAGCTGGGCAAAGAAGTCGGCCATTTCGCGCTCGAAGGCATCGATGCGCGCCTGGACCGAGCTCATGGCTCCCTCGCCCGAGGCCGTGTTCGCTTTGAGCTGGGCATCGAGCTTGGCCTGGCGGCCAGACACCTTGCCGGCAGCCTCCTCGCCGATTCGCTTCATCTCGCCCTGCTCCCATTCGGCGATGCGAACGAGCTCGGAGTCGGCCAGGTCACGCAACTCGGCGGCGCGCGACTCGGTGGCCGAACGCAGCTCTGCAGAACGGTCTGCGGCGGCGGCGCGCAGCTGGGTCATTGCCTCATCGCGGGCCTGTTCGGTGATCTCGCGCATGGCATCGACCAGGTCCTGCAGGAATGGCGCAGGCGCCTCGACGACCGGGCCAGTGTTGGCAGCCGGCTCGGCAGCTGGCATCACGGCACCCAGACTGGAGGTAAGTGCCGTATCGGACGTGGCAGCGGTGGCTCCGTTGTCTGTGCCGCGCTTCTCGTTGCCTTCCTCATCCGGAACCCATGGGAGGCGGATCCCCTTGCGTGAGCTCTCGGTCATCGCGCCACGACCTTTCTGGCCTCGCCGGAAGTCGACGGGATGAAGGAGGACCACCAGGACTTACGCCGTTCCGGTGCGGTGACGCCCTGCGGCTGGGTCAGCAGGCGAGCCACGCCATGGAGGTCGGTCGCGATCTGCTCGCGTGGGTACTTGGTGATCACGGGCGTGCCCTCGTTGGCCGCAGCGATCGCCCTCGGCCCGTTCGAAACGACGGTGGCGCTGACGCGGGTGTCCAGGGCCTGCGCAATCGCCTCCAGTGAGACGCCGTAGTTTGCACGATTCACGATGACCTTAACCATATCGCCAAGGCCGACTTCGCGCGCGAGGGCGAGGAATTGGGCGGCGTTGCGCAGCGGCCCGACCTCGGGGGTGACGACGAGGAAGATCTCACGGGACGCCGCCAGCATGGCCATGGTGCGATCGTCGTAGCTCGGGTGGCAGTCGATGATGACCCAGGCATGGTGGGCGCGTGCCCAGCGCACGGCGGCGACGAGCAGATCGGTGCTGACCCGCTCCGATTCGGCCGGCTCGGTGCCCCAGGTCAGTACCCGGACGCCGCTCGTCTTGTGGGTGGTTACGGTGTGTTCGAAGGCCGCGGCGGTCCACTCCTCGGGGGGTGAATCGGCCAGGTCGGCCAGGCCGCCGCGATACGGCGCATTCAGGACGGCGGTCACGTTGCCGACGCCGACGTCCGCGTCGAGGAGGCAGACGCTGTCGCCGGTCTGCTCGCGCAGCGCGACGGCCAGGTTCACGGCGATCATCGTCTTGCCAACGCCGCCCTTGGGGGCGAAGAGGCTGATCACGGCTCCCTCGCCGATCGTCTCGAGCTCGGCCCCGTCGAGCGGCACGACAGCGGCCACGCCTGGAAGTGTGCCACCACTGTGAATCAGCATCGCCTGGAGCCGATACACCAGCGCCTCGGGGGGAATCGGCTTGCGGGCGTACTCGTCGCCGCGCGTCTGTGCGTCGGGGACAGCCCAGTCGGGGATCTCGTCGGTGAAGAGCACGATGGTCGGGACGGACCGATCGGTATGCAGGAATGCGAAGAGTGCCTCGTCGCTCGTCTCGCCGCGGTCATAGTCGAGCACGGCCAGGTCGACCCCATCGCGACCAATGCGGTCCATGGCCTCGGGCTCCGTGGCGGCCAGGACCTCGAATCCGGCTGCGGTGAGGGCGTCCTCGTAGGACGAACTCCCCCCATCCAGGGCGAGGAGGACGCTGGGTCGGTTCATGTGCACTCCCTCAGAGTGTGGTGCGGTGACGAGCGGCACCACCATCGGTTGAAACCGAGGTCACGGGCAATGGGACGACGGCACCATCGAGGGCCGCCAAAGGTACCAGAGGGACGGTCTAAGCCGATTCCTCGGCACGCTCGGTGGAGCGCGGCCTGGGGCTTCGGCGGCGCGGCTCGGCCTCCTCGGTGCCGGTCACCAGCATCGGCGGCTGCCCATGCTCGATCGTCTCGGCGGTGATCACGACCTTGCTCACGTCGGTGCGCTCCGGAATGTCATACATCACTTCCAGGAGCGCTTCCTCGACGATGGTGCGCAGGGCGCGGGCACCGGTCTGGCGGTCGAGTGCCTTGCGTGCGGTGGCCTCCAGCGCCTCCGGGGTGAAGACGAGCTCGACCTGGTCGAGCGACAGGAATTTCGCGAACTGGCGGGTGACGGCGTTCTTCGGCTCGGTCAGGACGCGCACCAGGTCGTCCTTTACCAGCGCGGCCAGGCTGACCACCACCGGCAGTCGGCCGACGAATTCGGGGATCAGGCCGTACTTCAGCAGATCCTCGGGCATGAGGTGGTCCATCAGCATGCGGCGCTCCTCGCGCGATCGCTGGGCCTGCGAGCCGAAGCCGATCCCCCGCTTGCCGATCCGCTCCTCGACGATCTTCTCGAGCCCCTCGAACGCGCCACCGCAGATGAACAGGATGTTGGTCGTGTCGATCTGGATGAAGTCCTGGTGCGGATGCTTGCGACCGCCCTGCGGCGGCACGTTGGCAACCGTCCCTTCCAGGATCTTGAGGAGCGCCTGCTGCACGCCCTCGCCCGAGACGTCCCGGGTGATCGAGGGGTTATCGGTCTTGCGTGCGATCTTGTCGATCTCGTCGATGTAGATGATTCCGCGCTGCGCGCGCTGCACGTCGAAGTCGGCCGCCTGGATCAGGCGGAGCAGGATGTTCTCCACGTCCTCGCCGACGTAGCCGGCCTCGGTCAGGCTGGTGGCATCCGCGATGCAGAAAGGCACGTCCAGGACCTTCGCCAGCGTCTGCGCCAGGAGGGTCTTGCCGCTGCCGGTCGGGCCGACGAGCAGAACGTTGCTCTTGCCCAGCTCGACCTCGTCGACCGCGCTTCCTGCATTTACGCGCTTGTAGTGGTTGTAGACCGCGACCGACAGGACCTTCTTGGCCGCGTCCTGGCTGATGACGTAGGCGTCCAGCTTCTCTTTGATGCGACGCGGTGACGGGAGCGCGGCAGGGGTGCTCTTCGCGCGCGGCGCCTCGAGCATCTCCTCCTCGATGATCTCCTGGCAGAGGTTGATGCACTCGTCGCAGATGTAGACGCCCTGGCCCGCAATCAGCTTGCGCACCTGCTCCTGGCTCTTTCCGCAGAAGGAGCAGCGGTACGGAACCTTGGTCTTGCCGGTCATCGGTTCTGTGGCGTCCTCGTAGCCGGGTTGGTCGGCGCGGGCAGGATAGCACGGCACTTCCCGTCGCCCGGTATCGACCGATGGTCCGGGGCTAGCATGAGTCCGTGCCTGCCACGATCGCTTATGCGCCGATGGAGACTCCGATCGGCCGGCTGTGGCTGGCCACCGGCGACGCCGGGCTGGTGGCCATCTCCAGGTCTGAAAGTCCGGAGCAGCTCCTGGTCGCGCTGCGCCGGCGAGGGTTGGCGGGAGTCGTCGACCCCGATCCCCTGCGCGAGCCGATCTCCCAGCTCATGGCCTATTTCAGCGGCGCACGCGTCATCGAGGTGCCGGTCGACCTGCGAGGGCTGCCTACGTTCCATGTCGCCGTGTACCGAGCCGCCGTGGCGATTCCCTATGGAGCGACCGTCTCGTACAGGGATCTGGCGGTCGCGGCGGGTTCGCCTCGAGCCGCGCGGGCCGTCGGCGCAGCCATGGCGCGATGCCCCCTCTTCCCGGTGGTGCCGTGCCATCGGGTGATCCATGCCGACGGTTCACTGGGCGGCTGGGGGGCCGATCCCAGGGTGAAGCGCTGGCTGCTCGACCTGGAGAACGGGGCGCGGCGCTGGGGAGCTGGGGAGGCCGATCAGATCGGCCTTCTGACGGTCGAATCGGCGAAACCCGACCTTCCTCCGCCATACGGCCGGGCAAATCAGCCGCGTGACGATCGAGGCGAGGCTCCTCCGTCGTAAGGCTGACTGAGCCAGCCTGACGCCTTCAACCCCGACGGGTCACTGGCGAGCCTGCGGTAGCCAGCGAGCCTTACTTCTTGGCGGGCTTGGCGTCCGCGGCGGCGGCTTCCTTGGCGGTGGGGACCGTCCCGCCCGAGGCCTGGGTCATGCTGATCAGCGACTCGGTGCTGCCGACGAAGACCTCGTCGATGAGCCCGTATGCCTTCGCATCCTCGGCGCTCATGTAGAAGTCGCGGTCGGAATCGGCCTTCACCTTCTCGGCGGGCTGCCCCGTATGGGCGGCCAGGATCTTGGTGAGCCGATCGGTGAGGTGCATCACCTCGCGCATCTGGATCTCGACGTCCGGCGTATTGCCGCGGAAGCCGGCGGATCCCTGGTGAATCATGATGCGGCTGTTGGGCAGCGCGAAGCGCTTGCCCTTGGCACCGGCAGCCAGCAGGACCGACGCCATGCTCGCAGCCTGTCCGATGCAGATCGTGCTGACCGGCGCCTTCAGGTACTGCATCGTGTCGTAGATCGCCAGCCCGCTGGTGACCACGCCGCCCGGCGAGTTGACGTACAGGCTGATGTCCTTGGTCGGATCCTCGCTCTCCAGGAAGAGGAGCTGCGCGATCACCAGGTTGGCGATGTGATCCTCGATCGGCTCGCCCAGGAAGATGATTCGCTCCTTGAGCAGCCGCGAGTAGATGTCGAAGGCCCGCTCACCCCGAGCGCTCGACTCGATGACCATCGGGACCAGCATGCGTCTACTCCGTGGTGTCGTCTTGATCGGAGGCCGATGCCTCGGCCGGGACTGCGTCGGCGCCCTCGCCAGTACCGAGCGCGCGGTCGATCAGCGTGTCGACCAGTGTACGGTTGCGCAGCGTCATGCGCAGGTATGCGCGGCCACGGCGCGAGCTGAGGTATTCGCGCAACTTCGGCTCATCCCGGTATCGCGCCAGCTGATCGGCGATCTCCGCATCGATCTGCTCGGGGGTGGCGTCGATCCCCTCCTTCTCGGCGATCGCCGACAGGACGAGCAGCGACTTCACGCGGCGGCTCGCCGGCTCGCGCAGCTCGGCGGCGAGCTCCTCGGGCGACTGGCGCGCCATCTCCAGGTACTTGTCCATCCCGATCGACTGGGATGCCAGACGGGTCCCCAGCTCGTCTCGCATGATCTCGATCTCGTTCGCGATCATCACCTCGGGCAGGTCGATCGAGGCGTTGGTCGAGGCGAAGTCGATGACCCGATCGGCGAAGTGGTGGCGTGCCTCATCGGCGCCGCGTCGAACGAGCGCATCCCGGATCTCAGCGCGCAGCTCATCCACCGTCAACAGGTCGCTGACGCTCTTGGCGAACTCGTCGTCGAGCTCGGGCAAAATCCGCTCGCGCAGGTCGAGCAGGGTCACTTCGAACCGGGCGCGCTTGCCTTGGAGCTCCTCGACCCGGTAGTCCTTTGGGAAGTCGATCTCGAACTCGCTGGTCTGATCGATCGTCATCCCGACCAGGTTCTCCTCCCAGCCGGGGATCATTCGCTCCTCGCCGATGACGACCGGCAGTCGGTCGGCGGAACCGCCCTCGAACGGCTCGCCGTCGATCGTGCCGATGAACTTCACCGCGGCGATATCGCCCTTGGCGGCCGGGCGCCCGTCCGCCGGCCGCAGGGTGGCCTGCTGCTCCCGCAGGTCGCCGATCACCGCCTCCACCTGCTCGTCGGTGACCTCGACGGGCTCGAGGCCGAACGGGTAGTCCATGTACGCCCCGAGGGCCACGTCGGGGCGAATCGCCACGGTGGCGGTGAAATGGACCGCGGCACCCTCGACCACGGTCGCGCTGTCGAGGTCCAGCTCGGGCTGGTTGAGCGGATTGACGTTCGCCTGATCGAGGGCCGAGTCATAGCTCTCGTTGACGAGGTGATCGATCGCCTCGGCGACCACCGAGGCACGACCCACGAACCGGTCGATCACGTGCCTGGGCGCTTTCCCCGGCCGAAAGCCGGGGACCTTCGTCCGCTCGGAGACGTGTCGATAGGCGGTCGCGAAGTGGCGGTCGACCTCGGTCGGCGAGACCTCGATCTCCAGGACCATCCTGGAGCCGGGCTCAGCGCGGGTGGAGACGGTGACCAAGGCTGCTCCTGCTGATGGGGTGGTGGGCGAGGCGAGATTCGAACTCGCACGTCTTGCGACACCGGCTCCTAAAGCCGGCGCGTCTGCCGTTCCGCCACTCGCCCCAAGGCTCGCGGACGGTGGATCCTGTCGGCGGAGTCTAGCAAGCGCCGCCCTGGGAGCGCTCTCTCAGTTGCGGGACGACCAGCCCGAGTACTCGTTGGGGCCAGGCGCTGCAACGCTCTTCCCCTCGCCATCGCCACGCGCCTTTGGGTTTGCCGGCTCGGGCGGCGGCTCGCCGGTCAGGAAGCGCGCGATCGCCTTCCGGGCTAGCGCCGCCGCGACGAGCCCCAGCGCGGTCTCGGCCGCGGTCCATGCCGCTCGCGTTGGCCCGGGCGGTCCGTTGACCATCTGACGGGCCAGCTCCTTGCGCGCTTTCTTGTCCTTGATCGGGTCGCGACGCCAGCGGCGCAGCTCCTCGACCAGCTGGTCGCGTACGTCCTTCGCCCTCGGGCCCGCCTCGCCGGCCAGGGTGGCGACCCAGGCCTGCATGCTGGCGGGAAGCGCGTCATATGCCTGCTCGGCGACATTCGGAGCGACTCGCCGGCGCAGCATCCGGGCGAGGCGGCGTGGACCGCCCGCCACCAGGAAGGCGGTGGCGGCACCGATCCCGATCACGACCGCGGGGTTCTCCCGCACCCTCTTGCCCAGGTCGAGCGCATTTCGCAGCCCGTCGGCAGTCGCCTCCAGCTCGGCCCGCTGAGCGGCGATCTCTACCCTCGTCTGATCAATCGTCTCGCCCACGCGACCTCCTCCTTGACCGATGCGATCGTCTCCTCGGGCGGGCCGATCTTCAGGCGGCGGATGCCGCTGTAAGCGATCAGGCCGGCGACGCCGATCAAGACGAGCGTCAACAGCAACGCCATCAACCACGCCGGCAGCCCGGTCAGGGCGGCGAGGGCCATGATCACCGCCACCAGCAGTGTGATCAACGCCGCGAAGACGAGCCCGATGGCGATCCCGATCATCACCACCCCGCGGCGCGCCGTGGCGAGCATCGCCCCGATCTCCTGCCGACCGTGCTGCAGCTCGAGCCTGCCGAGCGCCACAAAGCCCGAGACCAGCCGCCGCGCCAGCGCAAAGGCACTCTGTCTCGGCGGCAACTCGTCGCGGTTGGTCATGGCGCCCGATTCTACAAGGCTCCTGCCGCCGAACCTCCGGAGCCCGTGGCGACGCACGTCCGGTATCCTTCGCCGCCATGGCCAAACGACGCACCTCAGGCATCCAGCGACGCTCGCGCGCCTCGGACGAGGCCCTTTCGAAGCGCCTCGGCGCCGTGCGCCGGCGACCTGCGCTGGACTGGCGCCTCCTCGCGATCGGGGGGATCCTCGTGCTCGGCGCGGTGGTGCTGGCCGTAGTCCTGCTGTTCGGTGGGGGCAGCAGCCCCGATGGATCCGGGGTCGGTAAGCGGCAGGTCGACGCCGGCCGCAATCACATCGCCGAGGGGACCGCGGGAGGTCCATACACGTCGGTGCCGGCATCATCGGGCCCACATTGGACGTCAGCCAATTCCCCCGGTCCGTGGGGCGTCCGCACCAACGCCCAGCCCCAGGAGCGGATGATCCACAACATGGAGCACGGCGGGGTCATCATCTGGTACCAGCCAGCCAAGCTCGACGCGGCCGGGGTCACGACACTGAAGGACTTCGTCAACCAGCAGGTCACCACCGAGCGCTTCAAGGTGATCCTGACGCCGTGGAGCGGCGCCGACTTCGGCCATCCGATCGCGGTCACGGCCTGGGATTGGCTGCTTTATCTCGATAGAGCCGATCTCGACCAGGTGGGCACCTTCATCAACGCTCACTATGGCGACGCGCCGGAGCCGTTCGGCGGTCCGGCCAAGCCGGGGACCTGAGGCGGGTTGACCCCCTCAGCCGCCTCCGCCATCATGCGGGAGGGCGGCTAGCTCAACGGCAGAGCAAGTGACTCTTAATCACTAGGTTCAGGGTTCGAATCCCTGGCCGCTCACCACCTCAACTGACCTGGACAGTCCCTCAGTTGCCGCATTGCAGCAACCCCGCCGCCTCCTTGGCGCGCAGCACATGCCAGGCCGCGTTGTACACGCGCGCGCGAAACCAGTCATGAGCCGTAGCCAGAGCCGCGACAGCCCTCGCCATCGTGATGGCTTGGTCGAGTTGGTTGAGGACGATCATGTCGCCGCCGGCGTCCAGGAAGTCAATCGCCCGGGTGCCAGGCGACAGCGACCTGACGGCCGTTGCGCCCAGGCTGTCAGAGATCACGACTCCACGAAACCCGAGGTCGCCGCGCAGCATCCGGTTGATCACGATGTTCGAGAACGCCGCCAGATGGTTCGGGTCGATCCGCTCGTAGGTCGCCAACGAGATCATCACGAATGGCACGCCTGCCCTGATCGCCCGCGCGAATGGTTGCAGATACGGGTCGTGACGCGTCGTGACCGAGTCGACCACCGATTGGGTGAAGTCCGTATTGCCGAGGACCCGGCCGAGGCCAGGGAAGTGCTTGGCGGTCGTCCCCACCCCGCCCGCTCGCAGGCCGGCAATGAATGCGGCGACGCTGCCTGCGACGTCAGCGGCATCGTGCCCGAACTCGCGGTCGAGCGCGCCGATCGGCGCGTTTTGCGCGTCTGTGCCGGGCGCCACGACATCGGCCACAGGCGCCAGATCCAGGTTCACACCGGCGGCGCGCAGCTCGCGACCCCAGCGCGTCGCTAGCGCGGTGAGCTGCGTCGTCGACATGGCGCCCTGGCTGAGCGCCGACGGGATGGTGGCGAACCCGGGACCGGAGAGCGCCTCGACCAGGCCGCCCTCCTGGTTCGCTGCGATGAAGAACCGCACACCATGCGTTGCCGAAAGGGTCGCCCGGGCCTGCACCGCATCCGACACGGCGCGCAGGGAAGCGACACCCACCGCCGTGCGTTTCGCGAAGAGGACGGAACCAAAGTGGAAGGCAGCGATCGCCTGGGAGTCGGCCACGTCGAGGTGGTCATCGGTCAGTCCAATCATGAAAAGCTGTCCGATCCGCTGTGCCTCGGTCATGCCGTCGAGGGTCTCGACGGCACAGCTGGGCGGAGCGGACGCGGCGCTCGTCGGTGCCGGAGTCGCCGGGGTCGGGGTAGCCGGCACGAGCGTCGGCGGGGCTGACACAGGCGTGGGAGAAGGAACGGCGGCGACCGTCGGGCTGGGCGCCGAGGCGTTTGGGCGCGCCGTGATGGGCGGCGCCACGGCGGTGCAGCCACCGATGAGGACTGCTGCGAGTGCCACGTTCACGCCAATCGCTAGTCCCCGCCCCCGATGGCGCACCACAATTCGATCCACGCTCGACCAACGCACGCTACCCCCGGAACGTTGAACGGCCGCACGATCGAGCGGCCGGAGACAGACCGGTGCGTACACTTCGGCCGTGGACCACAAGCCCGAACGGCAGGTCTGGCTCGTACGCCACGGCGAGACGGAATGGTCGCGCAGCGGGCACCACACCGGCAGAACCGACATCCCGCTCACGGCGGCGGGGCGGGCACAGGCGGAGGTGCTCGGTCGGCGACTGGCGGGCCATCGGTTCGCGCTCGTCCTGACCAGTCCCTTGTCGCGTGCCGCCGACACCGCGGGGCTGGCCGGATTCGGTGACGTCGCCGTCCAGGACGCGTGGCAGCGCGATGGCTCGAATTGGCTGGCCCCTCGGGCGGGCTCTTCGGACTGTCGACCGCGACCGTATCCGTCCTCGGCTGGGAGCGGGCGCGCGCCGTCATCGAGACCTGGAACGAGGCGTGCGAGGTCGCGCCTCCCGGTTCACCATAGTCCTGCGTGGTAGCCTTCCGCCGCCTTGCCCCACATCCCCATCGACCGACACAAGCTGCCAAACGGGCTGCGCATCCAGCTGTCGCACGACGATCGTGCGCCGATCGTGGCGGTGAACCTCTGGTACAACGTTGGCAGCCGCCACGAGAAGCCGGGCAAGACCGGATTCGCGCATCTCTTCGAGCACATGATGTTCCAGGGGTCGGCGCACGTGGCCAAGGGCGAGCACTTCAACCTGGTGCAGGCGGCGGGCGGCACCCTCAACGCCACGACCTGGCTCGATCGAACCAACTACTTCGACACGGTCCCCAGCCACGAGCTGGAGCTGGCCCTCTGGCTCGAATCGGATCGGCTCGCAACCCTGCTGGAGGCAATGACGCAGGAGAAGCTCGACAACCAGCGCGACGTGGTCAAGAACGAGCGCAGGGCATCGGTCGACAACCAGCCGTATGGGTCCTGGGACGAGAAGCTGCAGGAGCTGCTCTTTCCGGAAGGGCACCCGTATCACCATTCGACCATCGGCTCAATGGCGGACCTCGACGCAGCCTCGCTCGCCGATGTCAGCGAGTTCTTCGCTGACCACTACGCCCCCAACAACGCCGTCCTGACCATCGCCGGCGACTTCGATCGGGACTCCGCGCTTGCCCTCGCTGAGAAACACTTCGGACCGATCAAGGCCAACCCGGCGATCCCCGCCGCCCCCTCGACCGCCATCGACCCGGTCATCGGCGCGGAAGTGCGCCAGGCGATCCCGGATCGGGTCCCGCTGCCGCGCGTGTACGCCGGCTACCGGATACCGACCTTCGGAACAGACGGGTTCGACGCGGTGGAGGTCGCCGTGGACCTGCTTGGGAGCGGCCGGGCCTCGCGGCTGTATCGGGCCCTCGTGCGGGAACAGCAGGTTGCCCAGGACGTGAGCACCTTCGCATTCCCGGTGATCGGCGGTGCGGCGCTCTTCACCATGTGGGCAACCGCGCGGCCCGATGTCACCCCCGAGACGCTCGAAGCCGCCCTGCTGGCCGAGGTCGACAGGCTCACCGGCGAGGGTCCCTCGGACACCGAGCTGGAGCGGGTCCGGAACCTGCATGCCGCCAGCGTGGAGTCAAGCCTGGAACGGGTCGGCGAGCGGGCCGATCGCATCTCCATGTACGCCTGCCTCTTCGACGAGCCGGAGCGGATCAACGCCGAGGTGAGCCGATACCTCGCGGTCGACGCCGCCCGGGTACGCGAGGCCATGTCCGTGAGCCTGCGCGCCGACAACCGGGTCCTCCTGACCTACCTCCCGACCGAGTCGCCGGAGGCTCCCGCGTGACCACTGCGAACCCGATGCGCCCGATCGCCGGCACCCCCCGCCCGTACCACTTTCCATCGTTCACGCGCCGGCAGCTGCCGAACGGGCTGACGATCTGGATAGTGCCGATCGCTGGCTCGACCCTGGTCAACGTGCACCTGCTGGTCGATGGCGGCGCGGCGGCCGAGGACGAGCCACACGCCGGCATCGCCGCGCTCACCGCACAGCTGCTGGTCACCGGCACGCGGCGCCTCGACGCCTCGGCCTTCGCCGAGGCGACCGAGCGGCTGGGGATCGAAGTGAGCAGCGAGTCGAGCTGGGACAGCGCCCGCGCCGCCTTCCAGACGCTGCCGCAGTACCTCGACCAGGGACTGGCCCTGCTGGCGGAGATGATCCGTGAGCCGCGGTTCGACCCCACCGAGTTCGAGCGACTGAAGGCGGAGCGCCTGGCGGAGATCCTCCAGCTGCGCGCGGAGCCGGGGCGGCTCGCCGACGAGACCTTCCTGCAATACGCGTACGCCGCCGACACCCCGTATCGCCGTCTGGCAGCAGGCTCCCCCGAGACGGTGGCGACCCTGGTCCGAGATGACGTCGTCGCCTTCCACGCGACGCACTACCGCCCCGGCCTGGCGCATCTGGTCATCGCCGGATCGTTCGACGACGCGGCTGCGGCGGCATCGGTCGAGAAGCACCTTGGCAGCTGGGACGGCTCGGGACCCGGCCACCGCACGATCGCTCCGCACCCTGGCGGCGCGCGGCGTGTGGTCATCGTTGACCGGCCGGGATCCGTGCAGAGCGAGCTGCGGGCCGGGCACATCGGCATCGATCGCTATGACCCGCGCTACTTCCCCGCCATCGTCATGGCAACGTCCCTCGGCGGCATGTTCTGGTCACGCCTGAATCGGCGCCTTCGCGAGGAGCTGGGCTACACGTACGGGGCGCGCTGCGGGTTCGATGCGCGGCGCTCGGCCGGCGTCTTCACCGCTGGCGCTGCAGTGCAGACGGACGTGACCGCCCCTGCGATCGGCGAGCTGGTGGCGCTGCTGGAGGCGGCCCGTGCGGCGCCGTTCGAGGAGGCGGAGCTGAAGGAGGCGCGCGACTACCTGGTCGGCGTCTTCCCCCTGCGGTTCGAGTCGACCGGTGGTATCGCGGGTGCCATTGAGCCGATCGCGATCTACGGGCTGGCGGACGACTTCTGGCAGACCTACCGCGACCAGATCGAGGCCGTGGGAGAGGCGGAGGCGCATGCCGCAGCTGTCGAGCTGATCCGGCCCGACGAGCTGCTCATCCTGGCGGTCGGCGACGCGGCGAAGATCCGCGAGGATGTCGAGCGCCTCGACCTGGGACCGCTCGAGGTCGTCCCGGCGCCCTGACCTTCGTCGACCGCTCGCGAGCTCGCGTGAGGCGGACGCGCGCTGCCGCGATCCGGCGTGCGGGATCGGCTCGCAGGCGGCGACGGTTCAGCGCTTCCGGGTGGTCGCCTCGGGCGATGGCCGCCAGCAGCGCCGATGCACGCTCGAGCTGCCCACCCTCAGTCAGGAGCTGCACGATGCTGAACCAGCGCGCCGGCTCGGTGATCGGGATCGCCACTGCGCGCTCCATCAGCTCGGCTGCTCGCTCGACATTACCCGCCTGCATATGCGCCTTGATCGCCGCACGCACATCGGCGAAGGCAGGCGGCATGTCGAGCGCCTCGAGGTAGTTGAGGAGCAGCTCCGCGGACTCGGCACGTTCCTCCGGCGGGCCACGGCGCACGCGAGCGTCGCGGTATTCGGCGAGCAAGGCGCGGAGCTCGCGATCGACCCACTTGCGCTGCGGGCTGCCAGGAACATAACCCAGCGCGACCGTCCGCAGGAAACCGGTCCCGCGCAGGTACTCGCGGGACGCCAGGTAGGCCTGCCGCAGGTTGGCGCCCTCCAGCGTCTCGAAGGTTGCCTCCAGCTCGACCAGCCGCTCCAGTGCGCCGATCCAATCGTCCGTACGCCCGCGATCGCGGTAATACGCGGTGGCAAACCGCAGCCAGTACCGCTCCCGATGATCGTGCCAGTCCTCGCCGTCGATGTGGTTCGCGACGATCCAGGCGCGCTGGGCCGCCGGACCGGTCACGAAGACACTGGTCGGGACACGGAAGCCGAGCACGTTGCGGAACTCGGGCGTGTGCCAGGGGGTGCGCGCCGGGCGGCCCGCCTGCCTGACACGGCGGATCGGGGAGGGCGTCTCGTCGGGCCCGAGCGGCCAGTCCAGGCTCGAGGCGCGCCCGCGCTCGAGCAGGTTGTCGTAGTGGAGGCGCCGGAGGGGGTCGCGCAGCTCGCTCCAGGCGCGGTTGAGGACGGAGGTGCGCAGCGTGGCGAGCGAATCGTCGGCACTGCGGTCGGGGTGATGGCGCAGCACTGCCTCGCGGAACGCCGCCCGGAGCTCCGCCACGGTCGCCGATGGCTCGGCGCCGAGCACGGCGTAGTAGTCGCGCGACTCGATGCGCGCCTCCTCCGCGACCGTCCTGTTGGACATCCGATCGAGTCTAGCGTTCATCGTTCGGGAGTCCCACATTCGGTATGCTGCCCGGCAACATGGCCCATACCTCACGCCCGGGGGTCGCCCGCCCCGGTCACCTGCTGATCATCGGCGGCGCAGAGGAGAAGCTTCGGCAGCGGCAGATCCTGTCGCGCTTCGCGTCGCTCGCGGGCGGGTCCGAAGGCCGCGTGGTAATCATCTCGACCGCATCGTCGCTCGGGGACGAGGCGACCGACCTGTATCGCTCGCTCTTCGGCCAGCTCGGCATCCCGGCAGTCATCGGCGTGCGCCCGATCACCCGCGAAGAGGCGAATGACCCGGCGCTGGCGGCACAGCTCAACGATGCAACCGGCATCTTCATGACCGGTGGCAACCAGCTGCGCCTGTCGAGCGTGATCGGGGGCACCGCGCTCGGGAAGGCAATCATCGAGCGGCACCGCCACGGCACGATCGTGGCCGGCACCAGCGCCGGTGCATCCGCCATCAGCAGCCACATGGTCGCCTTCGGCACCAGCGGCACGACCCCCAAGCAGCGGATGACCCAGATGAGCGCCGGGCTCGGACTGCTGCCGGGCGTGATCATCGACCAGCACTTCGAGCAGCGGAACCGGATCGGGCGACTCCTTGCCTTGATCGCCCAATCCCCGGCCCTGCTCGGGCTCGGCATCGACGAGGACACGGCTGCCCTGGTGAGCCCATCGGGAATCCTGGAAGTGATCGGCAAGGGATCGGTCACCGTCCTCGATCCAGGCCGGCTCGAGACCGATGCCTACGAGGTGAAGCGCCACCGGCCAATCATGGTCAGCGGCGTCATCCTGCACTCACTGCCGAGCGGCTACCGATTCGACCTGCGTCGTCGCCGCCTGCTGGCGCCTTTGCGTGCCGTCCATCTCAGCGAGCGCCAGGAGGCGCGGTTGGAGGCCGCGGGCAACCAGGCGAGGCGGCTCATCCGGCGGGTGGCGGCCGAAGGGGCCGATGACACCGCCCCCGAGCGCGCCCGGCGTCGCGCGCTGCGCTCGCATCGCGACGAGGAGGCGAGCGAGTGACCGGGGCGCGGGCCAAGGGCAGCGCCGCGCCGCGAGCTCGCCAACGACCCACCGCCAAGGCCGCGCCGACTGGCACGCCGCACGGCACCCTGCGCATCATCGAGACGCGCGTGTATCGCGGCCCCAACTACTGGAACTACGAGCCCGCCATCAAGCTGGTGGTCGACCTCGGCGAGCTGGAGGAGTTCCCGACAAACCTGATCCCAGGCTTCGCGGACGCGCTGCTGGGGTGGCTTCCGGGGGTCGGCCAGCATTCGTGCTCGACCGGTAAGGCCGGCGGCTTCGCCAAACGCCTGCGCGC
The DNA here is from genome assembly GCA_039932375.1 of Chloroflexota bacterium. Classification (GTDB taxonomy): domain Bacteria; phylum Chloroflexota; class Limnocylindria; order QHBO01; family QHBO01; genus CF-167. Next base: position 40,229 of record JBDTQD010000003.1, read on the forward strand.
CGGGACCTGGGTCGGGCATGTGGCCGAGCACATCGCCCTGCAGCTGCAACGGGACGCCGGCACCGAGGTGGGTCGCGGCAAGACGCGCGGGACCGGCGAGCCGGGGCAGTACCACGTCGTCTATTCCTACGCGGAGGAGAGTGTTGGGTTGGCCGCCGGGCGGCTGGCGGTCCGGCTGGTCAATCACCTGGTCGAGCCCGGTCCCGACTTCAACCTCGTGGCAGAGTTCGAGCAGCTGGTCCGGCTGGCGGAGCGCGCAGCCTTCGGGCCGTCGACCCAGGCGCTGTTGGACGAGGCGAGCCTCCGCGACATCCCGTGGATCCGCCTCAATGACCAGTCGCTCGTCCAGCTGGGCCATGGGGTCCACCAGAAGCGGATCCGGGCCACCATGACCTCGTACACCAGCTCCCTTGGCGTCGACGTCGCCTCGGACAAGAAGCTCACCAACCAGCTCCTGGCGGGGACCGGCGTGCCCGTGCCGCGTGCCGAGGTGGTGCGCAACGCGGACGAGGCGGCCGCAGCGGCGGGGCGGATCGGCTACCCGGTGGCGATGAAGCCACTCGACGGCAATCACGGCCGCGGCGTGATGCTGAACCTGGCCGACCAGGCGGCCGTCCGTGCCGGCTACGCAGTTGCGCGCGGCGAGTCGCGTTACGGCGGCGTGGTGGTCGAGAGCTTCCTGACCGGCAACGACTACCGCTGCCTGGTGATCGGCGGGGTGCTGCGGGCGGTCGCGCAGCGCATCCCCGCCCACGTCGACGGCGACGGCAAGCACACCCTGGGCGAGCTGATCGAGATCACCAACGCCGATCCCCGCCGCGGAATCGGGCACGAGAAGGTGCTGACGCGCATCGGCGTCGACGAGGAGTCGATCAGCTACGCCACCGAGCAGGGGTTCGCGCTGACCGACGTCCCCCCGGCCGAGACGCGCGTCTTCCTGAAGCGGACCGGCAACATGAGCACCGGCGGGATCAGCATCGACCGGACCGAGGAGATCCATCCGGAGAACGCCGAGATCGCCGAGCTGGCGGCAAGGGTAGTTGGGCTGGACATCGCCGGCATCGACTTCATCTGCCCCGATATCAGTGTCCCGGTACGCGAGACAGGGGGCGGGATCGTCGAGGTCAACGCCGCGCCTGGCTTCCGGATGCATACCCACCCAACCGAAGGCGAGGCGCAGTACGTGGCCAAGCCGGTGGTCGACATGCTCTTCCCACCCGGATCGGCCTCGCGCATCCCGATCGTGGCCGTCACCGGCAGCAACGGCAAGACCACGACCGCCCGGATGATCTCGCACATCTTCAAGGGGATGGGGCGCAAGGTCGGGATGACCAGCACCGATGGAATCTTCGTCGACGGGCGCCTGATCCGGCGCGGCGACATGAGCGGGCCGAAGTCTGCCTCGACGGTGCTCCAGAACCCGAGCGTCGAGATGGCGGTCTTCGAGGTGGCCCGAGGCGGCATCCTGCGCGAAGGGCTGGGGTACGACCGCAACGACGTGGCGGTCGTGTTGAACGTCACCGGCGACCACCTGGGGCTCGGCGGGATCTCCTCGATCAAGCAGCTGGCCGCCGTCAAGCAGGTGCTGGTCGAGGCGGTGCCGCGCGACGGTACGGCCGTCCTCAACGCGGACGATCCGTTGGTCGCCGCCATGGGACGCCACTGCTCGGGATCGGTCATGTACTTCAGCATGGATCCGAACAACGAGTTGGTTCGCCGCCAGGCGAGCCGCGGCCGCCGAGCGGTGACAGTCGAGCCGGGGCGCAACGGAGAGATGATCGTGCTCCGCCACGGCCGGAAGAGCATGCCGCTGGTCTGGACCCATCTGCTGCCAGCGACCTTCGAGGGGCGTGCGCGGATGAACGTCCAGAACTCGCTCGCCGCCGCCGCAGCGGCCTGGGCCGCCGGCGCGCACCTGCACGACATTCGCCAGGGGCTGCGTACTTTCACCACCAGCTACTTCATGGCGCCCGGACGCCTGAACATGTTCGAGCTCGACGGCTACCGCGTGGTCGTCGACTATGCCCACAACCCGCCCGCCGTGGCGGCCCTCGGCGAGTTCGTCGATCGCCTCAGCGAACCGTCAAGCGGCGGGCGGCGGGCGCTCGTCAGCGGGCAACGGATCGGGGTGATGGCGACCGCCGGCGACCGGCGCGACGAGGACATCGCCGAGCTGGGACGTGTCGCCGCCGCCTACTTCGACACGATCGTCGTGCGCGAGGATGCGAACCCGCGCGGCCGTGCGCCGGGAGAGACGGCGGCGCTCATCGAGCAGGGGGTGCGCGCCGCCATGGCCGCTGGCGCGCGCTGCACAGCCGTCGAGACGGTGCTGGATGAGCTGGACGCGACTCGCCACGCGCTCGACATGGGCCGCGAGGGCGACGTTATCGTCGTCTGCGTCGACCACGCCAACAGCGTCTGGAAGGAGCTGCAGCGCAGGCAGCACGGTGGCTCGGCGGTGACCGACGTCGCCGTCGCCGAGGAGATGGTCGCGCTCGAGGTCGACAGCTAGGCGCCGACCATCGTTCGCAGGCGGTCCAGGTCGACCGACCGGAAGCCTTCCTCCTCGAGCCAGGCGAAGATATCGGGGCGCTCGACGTGGCTCATCACGGCCGCCACGTCGCCCCGCCGCGATCGCGCCAGCAGGGCCTGCAGCGCGCTGAGCTCGGTGTCGATGGTCGCAACCTCACGGGTGTAGCCCGCCTCGGCAATTCCTTCTCGCAGGATGGCGTTCATCTCGTTGAGGTCGCGGCCGCGCAGGTAGTGGCGCTTCTCGCTGATCACCACGTCATCGGCGGTCCCGGCCAGCTCGCCGAGGTTGTGGAGGATCTCATCGGTCCTGTCGCCAGCGGTTCCGACCGCCAGCCGCACCTTTCCCCTGCGACCCCGGCCCGGCGCAGAAGCGAGCATGCGGCAGACCTCCAGGAGGCCTGACAGCCCCGCCTCGTTGTGCGCGAAGTCGACGATTGCCAGCACGCCATCGCGCTCGTACAGGTTCAGTCGTCCCGGATTCGCGGCGCTGTCCTGCGCGAAGGAGCGCAGGCCGGCCGCGATCTGGTCATGGTCGATCCCGAGGGCGTCGCTGGCTGCTGCCGCGGCGAGCGCGTTCGCAACGTTGTACTGCGACAGGCCGGCGAAGGTCACCGGCAGATCGACCGCGCGCGCCAGGCGCCGCGGCGGACGGCCTGCCGCCAGGAGGACGAGCCAGCCGCGCTGCAGGACGGCAGCGCGCCCGCCTCGATCGAGCGCGTCCTCGACCTGGGGAAGGGTCGGATCGAGGCTGAAGGGGTACCAGCGCGCCTTCGTCTGGCGCCGCATGGCCCACACCAACGGATCCGCGGCGTTGAGGACGGCCCAGCCGGTGCGACGGGTGATGCGCACGACGGCGGCTTTGACATCGGCAAGCTCGTCGAGCGTGTCGATCCCCTGCAGGCCGAGGTGATCGGCACTGACATTGGTGACCACCGCGACGTCGTTGGCCGAGTAGCCGATCCCCCGCAGCAGGATGCCGCCCCGCGCCGTCTCCAGCGCGGCGAGGTCGAGCCCGGGCTCATTGAGCACCCTCGCCGCACCGCCGAATCCGGTCCAGTCTCCGGCCTCGACCAGCTCGCCGCGCAGGTAGATGCCGTCCGAGTTGGTCATCCCAGTCCGGAGTCCCGCCGACTCGGCGATATGGGCGATCAGGCGAGTCGTGGTGCTCTTGCCGTTGGTGCCGGTGATCGCAACGATTGGCACGCGAGGGCGCACGAGCTGGGGCCGCGGGCCGGAGGCGATCGCGCGCAGGGCTCGCAGCTCGCGTCGTTCGGTCGAGTGCCCGAGCGCCAGGCGGGCTGCAGCGGCCGCGATCGACTGCGCGATCGTGCGCCGACGCCAGGCGAAGGCGAGCGACACTCGCGTATGGTCGGCCGAGGGCCGCACGACCATGCGTGGAGCAGGCAGGTCAAGGGCGACGTGCAGCCTGCGCACCGCCAACCCCGCGGTGGCCGCCACATCGGACGCGAGGCCGGGCACGTCGGCCCCGAAGTCGAGCTTGATGGCGGGCCGCGTCAGGAAACGGTTCGGACCGTCGAGGACGCGAAGCTCGAGCAGCTCGGCCGCGGCCGGCGACGGCGGGACCTTTGGCATGGCGCCGAGTATAGGATCGGGGTGTGGACCATCCGCGCCCCTCGGCCTTCCTTCGCTAGACTCGACGACAATGCCCACGGTCGACACCGTCACGCTCCAGACCGCCGTCGCCGCGCGCTATTCCCGCTACCTTGCGGAGCTCGAGGGTCTCGTCAATCTCGACTGCGGGTCCTACACCCCGGTCGGCGTGAACGCGGTTGCGGACGTCGTCTCCGCCTCGCTTGCAGAGCTCGGCGCGCAGGTGGAGCGGATCCCCCACCAGCCGCAATCGGGTCAGCCGGCGCTCGGTGACCTGGTGGTCGGTCACCTCGAGGAGGGTGGCCCTCGCCTGCTGCTGATCGGGCACATGGACACCGTCTTCGGGGAGGGGACAGCGGCGGCTCGCCCCTTCCGAACCGATCGCGATCGGGCGCTCGGCCCTGGGGTGAGCGATATGAAGGGCGGGCTGCTGGCAGGCCTGCACGCGATCGCCGCGCTGCACGAGGCGGGCTTCCGGCCCAGTGTCACCTTCGTCGCCAACCCCGATGAGGAGATCGGCTCCCCGTTCAGCACGCCCCGCATACGCGAGCTCGCCGGCCAGCACGACGCCGCACTGGTGCTCGAGTGCGCCCGCGCCAACGGCGACATCGTCAGTGCCCGCAAGGGGATCGCCGACTTCGAGATCCGCCTCACCGGCCGTGCCGCTCATGCAGGCGTCGAGCCGGAGAAGGGCCGCAGCGCAATCCTCGAAGCGGCTCGCCAGGTGATCGCGCTGCACGGATTGAACAGCCGCTGGCCAAGCGTGACGCTCAACGTCGGCGTGATCGAGGGCGGCAGCCGTCCCAACGTGGTGGCTGAGGCGTGCCGCCTCGAGGTCGACCTGCGCGCGGCGACCGTCGACGAGCTCGAGCTGGCCGCGGCCGAGGTGCGCAGCCTCGTCACGCACACGACGGTGGACGGGGTCGCCGTGGAGCTGACGCGCCTCGCGTATCACCCGCCCATGGAGCGCACGCCCCCATCTGCTCGCCTGGCAGCACTCGCCTCGACCATCGCCGGCGAGCTCGGGTTCATCGTCCACGATGCAGCGACCGGTGGCGCCAGCGACGCCAACACGACCTCGGCCGCCGGCCTTCCATCTCTCGACGGGCTGGGCCCCGTCGGGGGCGACGATCACTCCATCGAGGAGTGGCTCGACCTCACCAGCGTGGTGCCGCGGACGACCCTGCTGGCGAGCCTGATGGCCCGTATCGGCGAGGCGCTGTAGGCGCACCGGACGACCAGCCCCGAATCCCCATCGGCCGGATGGCCCGTTGTAGAATCGCCATCCCGTGAACGACGACTACCGCCACCGCACGCGCGTCGAGGTGATCTTTCGTGACATCGATTCCTACGGTCACGTCAACAACGCGGTGACCTCGACCTACATCGAGCAGGCGCGCGTGACCTACATGCGGGATGTCCTCGGCACAGATCCGATCGGCGGCATGCCCCTGATCCTGGCGATGATCAAGATCGACTACATCGCGCCGATCTTCTTCGCCGACACGGTCGAGATCGGGACGCGGGTCGACTGGGTGGGCCGCAGCAGCTTCGGGATGTCGCACCTCCTGCGCGGCACCAATGCCCGTGAGCTGGCCAGGGCATCGGGCGTGCTGGTGCACTACGACTACGCCGCCGCGAGGCCAAGCCCGGTGCCAAATGACTGGCGTCAGGCCCTGGTCGCCCACGAGGGGCGCTCACTGGAGCGCCCGGCGGCCGGCCCATGAGCGAGGCGCAGCAGTTCGACCTGCTGATCCTGGGCGGCGGGATGAGCTACGTGGGCGCCATTCGCGCCGCGCAGCTCGGGATGAAGGTCGGGCTGATCGAGCGTGATCGGCTCGGCGGCACCTGCCTGAACCGCGGCTGCATCCCGACCAAGGCGATGCTCGAGACGGCCGACCTCCTGCACCGGGTGACGGCCCAGGGCGCTGAGTTCGGGCTCGTCGGCGCCGAGAGCGTGACCCTCGACTATCCGGCCCTCGGCCGGCGCCGCGACGCGGTGGTCGAGAAGCACGTCAAGGGCGTCGAATTCCTGATGAAGAAGAACAAGGTGACCGTGCTGCGCGGCAACGGGACGCTCACGGGCCCGACCAGCGTCATGGTGACCGGAGGCGAGTCCGGCGACGTCGACGCCAGCGGGACGGACCTGATCCTGGCCACCGGCTCGGCGCCGCGCAGCCTGCCGGGGCTCGACGTCGACGGCGAGCTGATCATCACGTCGGACGAGGCGCTGCTGCGCGAGGGACTGCCGGCGCGGGTCGCCATCGTCGGCGCCGGCGCGATTGGGGTCGAGTGGGCCAGCCTCTACGGCGACCTCGGCGCGGAGGTGCACCTGGTCGAGTACCTCGACCGCATCGTGCCCCTCGAGGACCCCGACGTCAGCAAGGAGCTGACCCGCATCTTCAAGAAGCGGGGCATGAAGATCTACCCCTCCGCCACGATCGACCCCACCAGCATCGAGCGGACGAAGGGCGGCCTCCACTTTGCCGTCGCAGGCCGCGACACCGAGACGCGGGTCGAGATGGAGACGGACATCATCCTGGTGGCGGTCGGGCGACGGCCGCTGACCGACGGGATCGGACTGGAGGGGATCCCGGGCGTGACCGTCGAGCGCGGATTCGTGAAGGTCAACGGCTTCATGCAAACGGGCGTGCCGCACCTGTACGCGATCGGGGACATCGTGCCGGGCTACGCGCTGGCACACGTCGCGAGCCACGAGGCGATCGTTGCGGTCGAGACGATCGCTGGCAAGGAGCCAGAGCCCGTGCGCATGGATCTGATGCCGCGGGTCACCTTCTGCCGGCCAGAGATCGCCTCGGTTGGCATGACCGAGGCGCAGGCAACTGATGCCGGCCTCGCGGTCAAGGTCGGCTCCTTTCCCTTCCGCGCGCTGGGGAAGGCCACCATCGTGGGCGAGACGGATGGCTTCGCCAAGCTCGTCGCTGACGCCTCCACAGGGGTCCTGCTCGGAGCGCACTTGATCGGCCCGCACGCGGGCGACCTGCTTGCCGAGCCGACGCTGGCGCGGCTGCTGGAAGGGACCGCCGCCGAGATCGCGATGTCAGTGCACGCGCACCCGACCCTGACCGAGGTCCTGGCCGAGGCGGCGATGGCCGTCGACGGCGCAGCGATCCATGTCTGAGACGGATGGAATGATGGCCGATACCAAGCAGGCGCAGGCGCTGGGGCACAAGGAGCTCGGCCTCACAGATGACGAGGTGCTGGGGATGTACCGCCAGATGCTGCTGGCGCGCGCGGTCGACGAGCGGATGTGGTTGATGCAACGGGCCGGAAAGATCGCCTTCATCATCTCGGGCCAGGGCCACGAGGCGGCACAGGTCGCGACGGCCTGGCCGATGCGCCACAACGTGGACTGGATGGCCCCCTACTACCGCTCGATCGCTTCAGCGCTGACCTTCGGGATGAGCGTCGAGGACATCATCACGGCACACCTTGCCAAGGGAGACGACGTCTCGTCGGGAGGCCGTCAGATGCCGGGCCACTACGGTGCGGCGCGCTACAACATCGTCTCGCTCAGCTCGCCGGTGGGGACCCAGGTCCTGCATGCGGTCGGGATCGCGATGGGAGCCTGGGTGCGGGGCGACGACGTGGTGGCGATCACCTCGTTCGGCGAGGGGACGAGCAACCAGGGCGAGGTCCACGAGGCGATGAACTTCGCCGGCGTGCACAAGCTGCCAGTCATCTTCGTGTGCGAGAACAACGGCTATGCGATCAGCGTGCCGCTGGCGCAGCAGGTCGGCGGGCTGTCCGTTGCTGCTCGCGCCAACGGGTACGGCTTCCCGGGGGTGACGGTCGACGGCGGCGATCCACTGGCCTGCTATGCGGCGGCCAGGGATGCACACGAGCGCGCCCGGCGCGGCGAGGGGCCGACCCTGATCGAGGCGGTGGTGGTGCGCATGACCAGCCACTCGTCGGACGACGACCAGCGCCGCTACCGGGAAGCGGGCGAGGTCGAGACGCTGAAGGAGCAGGACCCGATCCTCCTTTTTGGGAACCGCCTGCTGGCCGCCGGCCTCCTGACCGAGGCGCGCGACGACGAGCTGCGGGCCGAGGTGAAGGCGGAGATCAACGCCGCCTCGCAGCGCGCCGAGGCGAGGCCGGATCCGGATCCAGCCACCGCCGAGCAGCACGTCTACGCCGAGGACGCGGGCTGATGACCGAGCTGAACATCCTCGAGGCGATCCGCTCGGCGATGGACGAGGAGCTGGAGCGTGACCCCGCCGTCATGGTCCTGGGCGAGGACGTCGGCCGCAAGGGCGGCGTCTTCGGCGCGACCGATGGTCTATGGACGAAGTACGGCGGCAAGCGCGTCCTCGACACCCCGCTCAGCGAGGCGCTGATCGCCGGCGCGGCGATGGGTGCTGCCATCTACGGCCTGCGGCCGATCGCGGAAATGCAGTTCGCCGACTTCGTGTACCCCGCCTTCAACCAGATCGTGTCCGAGATCAGTCGCATCCGGTATCGGTCCAACAATGCCTTCGGGCTGCCGATGGTGATCCGCATGCCATACGGCGGCGGGGTGCATGGCGCCCTGTATCACTCGCAGAGCAACGAGGCCTACTTCACTGCCACAGTGGGTCTGAAGGTGGTTGCGCCCGGCACGCCGGCAGATGCCAAGGGACTCCTCAAGGCGGCGGTTCGAGACCCCGATCCGGTCATGTTCTTCGAGCACAAGAAGACCTATCGCCTCTTCAAGGCCGATGTCCCCGACGGCGACCACGTGGTGCCGATCGGCGTGGCGGACGTGGCTCGTGCCGGCAGGCACCTGTCGATCTTCTGCTACGGCTACATGCGGTTTTGCGCGCTGGAGGCCGCCGAGATCCTGGCGAAAGAGGACGGGATCGAGGCCGAGGTGGTCGACCTGCGGACCCTGCGCCCGCTCGACACCGCCGCCGTCCTGGCATCGGTGGCCAAGACCGGCAAGGCGCTGGTGGTCCACGAGGCGAACCGGTTCGGGGGCTTCGGGGCCGAGATCGCGGCCACCATCGCCGAGCAGGCCTTCGAGCACCTTGATGGGCCGGTCACCCGCCTCGCCGGCCCGGAGGTGCCCGGAGTCCCGTTCCACCACAGCTTGGAAGACTGGTTCATGCTCAACCCCGGCAAGATCGTTGATGCGGCTCGTGCGCTGGCCGCGTACTGATCGGCTACCCTGACTCGCATGGCAACCACGATCAAGATGCCGCAGCTCGGCGAGTCGGTCACCGAGGGGACGATCGAGCGCTGGCTGGTCAAGGAGGGCGACAAGGTCGAGCAGTACGACCCGCTCTTCGAGGTGGTCACCGACAAGGTCAATGCAGAGGTTCCCGCCGAGGTCGCCGGCACGGTGACCAAGATCATCGTCGGCGACGGCCAGACCGTGAAAGTCGGCACGCCGCTGGCCGAGATCGAGACCGATGGCGCCACGGCCGAGGCCCCCGCAGCCGCCGCGCCGGCTGAGCCCACCCCCCCCGCTGCTCCTGCCGAGCCGGTCGCTGAGCCAGCTGCGGAGGCGGCCCCCCCACCGGAGCCGACCCCCGTCCCGATGGCGACTGCACCCGGTGCGCCGACCCCGGCGCCCGAGCCCTCAGCGGCCGAGCCCTCCGCGCCCGAACCTCAGGCTGCGGTTGCTGAACCCGTGGCCGCTGCGCCTGCCGCACCGGCCACCGATGGGACGATGCGGATGACCCCCGCCGTCAGACGCCTGGTGCGCGAGCACAGCATCGACGTCTCGAAACTGACCGGCAGCGGCGCGGGAGGACGCGTCACGCGCGATGACGTCCTTGCCTTCGTGGCCCAGGGAGCCAGCGGGGCTTCCGCTGCGCCCACTGCAGCCGATGCCGGGGCCGGCCCCGCGACCGCCGAGAATCCCGTGCCGGCTGCCCTCAGCGAGCCGACCCAAGCCCCGCCGGTCCCGGCCACGATGGCCGAGCCGGCACCTCCCCCACCTTCCGAGGCGCCGGCTCCGTCAGCGGCAGCACCTGCCCTAACCCCGCCACCGTCCTATGCACCTCCTACGCCCCTCGCCGCCCCGACGGGCGGCGACGTCGAGGTTCCCTTGAGCCAGATGCGCAAGGGGATCGCCGCCAAGATGACCCGCGTCAAGCAGACCGTCCCGCATGCCTACACCGTGGTGGAGGTCGACATGCATAACGTGGTGCGTTGGCGCGAGACGAACCAGGCCGCCTACACGGCGCGCGAAGGGATCGGCATCAGCTACGTCGCGGCAGTCATCAAGGCGGTGACAGAGACACTGCGCCTGCATCCGACCCTGAACAGCCAGTTCGCCGAGGATCGGATCGTCCTGAAGCAGGCCATGAACATCGGCATCGCGGTGGCGGTCGACAACGGCCTGCTGGTGCCGGTCATCGCCAACGCCGACCAGCTCAGCATCAGCGGCGTGAACCATCGGATCCAGGACCTGGCGGCCCGCGCCCGCACCAACAAGCTGCGGCTGGACGAGATCCAGGGTGGCACCTTCACGGTGAACAACACCGGCTGGTTCGGATCGGTCTCATCCATGCCCATCATCAACGCGCCCGAAGTGGCCATCCTGTCGATGGAGGCGATCGTCAAGCGACCGGTGGTGGTGACCGTCGAGGGCGAGGACGTGATCACCATTCGACCGATGATGAACATCACCTGCTCGTTCGACCACCGTGTGCTCGATGGGGCGCAGGTCGGCAACTTCCTGGCCGATGTCCGCCGCCGCCTCGAGGAGTGGGACCCGGCCACGCCGATCGGCTGAGGCGGACCCGGCGGGTCACGGCTGATTCGGCAGCTGCTCCCGCTCCGGCCCAGCCCTGAGCGCACGCACGCTGGGGACGGCAAGCATGCCGAGGGTGGTGGCGATATTTAGCACCCCCGCCAGCACGAGGCTGTTGCCGACGCCGAACCGCTCCGAGAGGGGGCCAATCAGCGCATAGCCGATCGGATTCAAGGCCACCGACCCGAACCAGTCGAAGGAGCTGATCCGCGAGATGGCGTTCTCCGGAATCTTCTCCTGGAGCGTCGAGAACCAGATGGCGTTGCCGAACGCGAAGCCACCACCGCTGACGAAGGCGACGGGGATGATCAGCCAGAGGGGAACGCCGAGGCCGAGCATGAGCACCTGGATCCCGGCAGGCACGACGACGAGCAGGGTGGCGACGAGCGGGCGTGAGAAACGCACCTGGAGCGCAAACAGGCCACCCGCGAGCGAGCCCGCTGCCTCGGCCGCAAGGATCGCGCCCCATGCCCCCGGCCCCCCAAGGTGCGTCTTCGCCACGTACGGCCCCAACACCAACAGCGCGGGAAAGTAGGTCAGCTGGAACGACGCGAATGAGGCGACGATGGCGACGAGCCACGAACGCGACGTGAATTCGCGCCACCCTTCGCGGAAGTCGGCGATCACGCTTCGGCCCGAGAGACGGAGCATCCGTGGCAGGTTGAGCATGGCGGTGAGCGTCGCGCTGACCGCAAACGTCAACGCATCAGCTGCCAGGGCCCAGCCCGGGGCTGCCGCGGCCACCAGGAGCGCGCCGAGCGCGGGCCCGGCGATCGCGACCGTCGACGTGGAGAGCCCTATCAGGGCGTTCGCCTTCTGCAGGCTTCCGACGCCAACGACCTGGGGCACCAGCCCCTGGTAGGCGGGCCGCCCGAAGGCGTTCACTGCGCCGTAGAGCACCTGCAAGAGAGCGACGACGAGGATCGTCGCGTGACCGGTCAACAGGAGAGCGGCGGTGGCTCCCTGCGCCACGCCCCGGATGACGTCAGCAGAGACGAGGATGAGGTGGCGTGGCAGGCGATCGCTCCACACGCCGCCCAGTAGGAGGAGCACCACGAGCGGGATTTCGCGCGCCAGGATCACGAGCCCGAGCTCGGTGGGCCCGCCGATGCTGAGCACGGCGAACGCGAGCGCCACATCGGCCATCGTCGTGCCGAAGGTGGACACGGTGCGCGAGGCAAAAAGCAGCCGAAATCGGCGCTCGCGCAGTGGCTCAAAGCCCAGTCGCTGAAGCATCGCGCGACTCTAAGTCATCGGGCTCGAAGCGCGCTTTGCCAGCTTTCGGAGGTCGGTCTCCTCGACGAGCGGACAGGCGTTCCTCGGCGTGCATCCGCCTTGCTCGTCCGAGAGCGCGATCCGCGCTGCATCTCCGCCGCACGGCTCAAACGCCGCCCGGTCAATTGCCCAGAGCGATCTCCTCAGCCAGCCGGCAACGGTCGGCGCCGCTTCCTCTCGTCGTCGCCTCCCAGCCGTCGGACCGCCGGAACCCAGGCTAGCGCGCCGAACGACTGGAGCGCGATGAAGATGATCAACAGCAGGCCAGGCCCGCCGACTGCCGCACCCGGCACGAACCAGCTGAACTGGCCGCCGAGCAGCGAAAGCAGGTCCAGGCCCATCCCCAAGTCTCCGCTTCCGCCGCCGTCGGAATCGTTGACGGGCGCTACGGACAGCGCCGGCGGCGATTCGGTCGCCGACGGCAACCGCGACGGCGACGGCGACGGCGTGACGGTGGCCGAGACGGATGGGTCAGGAGTAGGGGTTGGCTCGCCGGGCTGAGGCGTCTCCCCGCTCCACGAGGAACCGGGACTCGGCACGGGCGTCGGGCTCATCAATGGCACGGGCGTCGGGCTCGTCAGCGGCGTGGGCAGCGGCGGCAGGGTCGGCAGCGGCGACAGGGTCGGGATCACGGTCGGAATGGGGGTCGGCTTTGGCGTAGGGACGGGCGTGGGAGCGGGGGCAGGGTTCACCGTCACCCACTGGGCAGCACCCGGCAACGCTGTGTCGCCGCAGCCCAGCTTGGCGCCGTGGACCAGGTTCTGCCAGGGGAAGGTGCCGGGCGCAGTCGGAGTGGCAGTGACGGTGAAGGTCATCCAGTCGCCATTGTTCTTCAAACGATCCGGATCTTTGACCGCGTACGCGATCACCGCGTTGCCGGTGCCCGCTTGCCGCACCCATTTCGGGTTGGCGTTCCCCTGCACCGTGGCGGTCGGGTTGCTCACCGACTGGATCACGAAGCTGGCCGGCAGGTCGACCTCGACGCAGGCGACGTGTCCCCCCGGAATGAGCTGAGGGCTAAGGCCGATAGTGGAGACGTCGACTCTGACGACGAAGGAGGTCGCGGTGCCCTCCTCGGCGATCGATGGGGTGAGGGTCAAGTGCCAGAAGAGAGCCGGCGCGGCGAGGACCAACGCCGGAAGCAGCGCCAGCAGCACGCCTACCGCCCCGAGGGCCATCAGCCGCCGTCGCATCTCAGGCCACCTTGAGGGTCGGTTGCCAGATACCGACTGGCTGCTCACCGGGTAGCGGAGCGTCGGGAGCCGTCTCGATGCCCTCGATGAAGGCCATGACCAGGTCTTCCTGCAGCTGTGTCCCCGCAGCGCCGCCCAGCCGCTTCAGGGCCTCCTCGAGCGGCAGCGCCCGGCGATACGGCCGCGAGGTGGTCATGGCGGAGAAGGCGTCGGCCACGGCCAGGATCCGGGCCAGGAACGGGATCTCCTCCCCCTCCAGGCCGTGGAGGTAACCACGTCCATCCCAACGCTCGTGATGGTGACGGATCCCGGAGCGCACCAGTTCGACGTCCGGGACGTCCCTCACGATCGCGTCGCCCAGCGCGACGTGCTGCTTGAAGATGTCGTATTCCTGAGCGGTCAGGCTGCTCGGCTTGCGGAGAAGGGTGTCCGGGATGCCGATCTTGCCGATGTCGTGCAGCAGCCCGGCAAGGTGGATCGTCTGCCACTGCTCCGGATCGATGCCGATCCGCCTGGCGAGGAAGACGGCGTAGCGTGCCACGTCCTCGGAGTGGCGCTTCGTGTATCGGTCCTTGGTGTCGACTGCGATGACCAGTCCCTGCAGGACGTCAAAGCTGCCGGAGGTCTCCTTCTCGTCCTCCGCGACCCGCGCCACGCGAACACCGTCGCCGCCCGATCCGCGCGCCTCGCGCACCGCCAGCGCACCGGCTGTGAGCAGCTCGGTGACGGATCCGCCGTTCGCCGGATAGAGGCAGATGCCCACGCTGACCGAGATCGGCAGCGCTTCGGACTCGCCGAACTGGAACGTGATCTCGGAAAGCGCCCCGCGGATCCGAGCCACCGCCGCCTGCATCTCGTTCTCGCCGGCATCGGTCAGCACCAGGAGGAATTCGTCGGGGCCATAGCGCGCAACGAACGAACCGTCACCAGACTGGGCCTCGACCAAGTCGGCGACGCGGACCAGCACTTCGTCACCGGCGGCGTGACCATGCGTGTCATTTAGGAGGCGGAAGTTGTCGACGTCCACGAGCGCGAGGCCGAGGCGGCCTTCAGCAGCCCGCACTAACTCGAGCCGCTCGACCAGCAGCGACACGACGGCGCCGTGGTTCAAGAGGCCTGTCAGCGAGTCGAGCCGCTCCGCTTCCAGCAGCTGCGCCTGCTGCCGCGAGATTCGCTTCTGCGCCGCGCGGAAGACGCCGAAGAGCACCATGGCCAACACCAGCGATGAGATAACGGTGACGCTGATCACGTCCCACCGCGCCGCCTCGATGCGCGCGAGCAGGGGCCCGGCGTCGCGCCACATGGCGACGACCGCCAGGGTCTTGCCAGTGGAGGACTTGAGCGGCAGGTACTCCTGCACCAGGTGCGCGGCCTGAAGGGGGGTGCTGCCCAGGTCCGTGGCGGCGTCGCGCTCGACCATGGCGACGCTGGGGGACCCGCCGAGCGCCTTGTGCATCCCGTCGGAGATCGGGGGGGTTGTGCCCATCTCGGCCGCAACCGAGCTGGCGAGGACCGTGCCATCGGTGGCACGCAACTCGACCCGCAGGATCTCATCCCGCGTCGTCAGCGCCGCCAGCTTCCGCTCGAGCTCGGCCGCGCGCGACGGGCTCATCGTGGAGGTGAGGTCCGACGGCTGCAGGTTGCCGTCCACGAAGAGCGCCACCAGCGAGCGGTCGCGCGAGACGACGGCCGCCAGCGTGGCGCTCGAGAGATGGAGCGAGGTGACGGTCACCAGCGCGGTCGCGGTCAGCCCGATGAGCATGAGGAAAACGCCCAGCACAAGACCGAGCACCATCGGCCGCCGTCGGCCCTGCGCGACCGTCTGAGCAGGCGTATCCACCATGTGCGCGGGACGATAGGAAAAGCACGGTGCAGGGTCGATAGGACTATCGGCATACGGGGGGTGGAGTCGTCCAGACGTGACGCCAGATCCACCGGCGATGGCCTGTCCGCGGGCGGGACCCCCCGTACGACGGTACCGTCCGCACGAGAATCGACGTGCTCGCCACCCCGTGCCGGTGCAACATTGCGGTTCGGATCTTGTTGATAGCGTCGAGCCAGGACCGTCGAGGACGCTCGCTGAGCGTTCCGCCCTCCGGTTGCTAGACTCCCTGCGTGACCGTCGACCCACAGCGCGACTTCTCGACTCTTGGCGAGCTTGCCGTCGTCAGTGAGCCTTCCGGCCACCACTCCCCGTCGGAGGTGATGTACCCCGGCGGCCCGACACTCGACGGCGGCCTCCCGGCGCCGGGCGAGCCGATTCCCGAGAATGCCGGCCCCGGCGGGCGCAGGCCGGAGTGGCTGAAGGTCAGGATCGGGATGGGCGAGACCTACGCCTCGGTCAGTCGCATCATGCGCAGCCAGGACCTGCACACCGTCTGCGAAGAGGCACGCTGCCCGAACCAGGGAGAGTGCTGGGCGCTCGGCACGGCCACCTTCATGGTGCTCGGCAGCGTCTGCACCCGGAACTGCGGCTTCTGCGCGATCGACACCGGGCGTCCTCCCACCACCGACCTGGACGAGCCGCGTCGGGTGGCCGAGGCGGCGGCTGCCATGCGCCTGAAACATGCGGTGATCACCATGGTCGCCCGCGACGACCTGCCCGATGGCGGCGCCGGCATCGTGGCGGACACGATCCGCGCCATCCGCGGCGAATCCCCCGCCACCAGCATCGAGGTCCTGATCTCCGACCTGAACGGGCGGGAGGCCGACATCCGGACCGTGGTCGAGGCCCAACCCGAGATCCTCAACCATAACGTTGAGACTGTGCCGCGCCTGCAGCGCCCGGTCCGGCGCCGCGCCCGCTGGGATCGCAGCGTCTCGGTGCTGACCATCGGTCGCAGCGTCGCCACCGAGATCGGGCATGACCAGATGGTCACCAAGACCGGCCTGATGGTCGGCCTGGGCGAGACCTGGGACGAGATGCTCGAGGCGATGGGGCTCCTGCGCCAGGCGCAGATCGAGGTCCTGACGATCGGGCAATACCTCCGCCCGTCACGCGGGCACCTGCCGCTGCATCGGTACTACACCCCCGCCGAGTTCGCGACGCTGCGCCGGATCGGGCTCGAGATGGGGTTCCGGCACGTGCAGTCCGGGCCGCTCGTGCGCTCCTCCTACCACGCGGCGGAGCAGGTCCCGGGCCAGGCTGTGGCATCCGCCAGCTAGAGACCGATGCGCGACATCAGCAGCCCGCCGGCCGCCCTCGCCGTACCGATTCCCTCGCGACGGCCGCGCCGAGACGCGCCGTTCATCGCTGCCAGCGATGAGCGCCCGCTCCTCCGCGCCCACGGCGGAAAGATGACCGTCGAGCGACTCGGCACGGTTCCCTACGAGCCGACCTGGGAGCTGCAGGACGAGCTGGCCGAGCAACGGCGCCAGCGGCGCATCGGCGATCGGCTTCTGCTACTGGAGCACTTTCCGGTGTACACCATCGGTCGCGGCGGAGACGAGGGCAACCTGCTCGCCTCGCCGCAGCGGCTGCGCGAGATCGGGGCGCAGTTCCTGCGCGTCGATCGCGGCGGCGACATCACCTTTCACGGCCCGGGCCAGTTGGTCGCCTACCCGATCGTGGAGCTGCGCGACCCGCTCGACCTGCGGCGCTACGTCCGCTCGCTGGAGGCGGCCATCATCGCCACCGCGGCCGAGGTTGGGGTCGAGGCAGGTCGGGTCGAGGGCCTCACTGGCGTCTGGGTGGAGGGGCGCCGCAAGCTGGCCGCCATCGGCGTGCGCGTGAAGCGCGGCGTGACGACCCATGGACTGGCGCTGAACGTGAACACGGAGCTGCGCTGGTTCGCCGAGATGATCCCGTGCGGGATCGCTGACAAGGAGGTCACCTCACTTGCCGCGGAGCTCGGCCATCCGGTCGACATGGCAGCTGTCGAGGTTCGACTGGCCGATGCCCTGGCTGCCGGCTTCGGCCTCACCGTGGCTGCCGGTCGCTCAGGACCGATTGGGCCGGCCGGCTCCTCCGAGCAGTGACCGATGCTCGTCGATCATTGGCGTTCAGCTTGCTGTGGCGAGCGGCGTATCGGTTCCTGCGACTGATCGACCCGATGGTCCGGCTCAGCTGGGCGCGCGGGGCCCTGGGCATCACCGTCGATCTTCGCGTCCATGGCCGGCACTCTGGTCGAGAGCGCGCGGTGCTGCTGGGCCTGCTCACCGTAAACGGAAACGAGTACGTCGGTCACCCGAACGGCGATGCCGACTGGGTCCGCAACCTGGAGGCCGCGGGCAGCGCCACGGTGGTGTGGCCGCTTGGGGGGAGGCGCGTGGTACGTGCCCAGCGTCTGCCCGACGGAAGCGAGCGTGACGCCGTCATCATGGCCACCGCCCGCCAGCAGCCGTTCCCCGGCAACCTCCTGTACCGGGTGTCGCGCAGGCATATCCTCGCGAGGGGCGCCTACTTCCGCCTGGAGCCAGCCGAGCAGTGACCGAGGTCCAGCGCGCCGGCATCCCTGCTCACCACCCGCGCCTGGAGGTCGGCGCATTCGGGCCCTGGCAGACGAACGGCTACCTCGTCTGGGACGGTCGTTCGGCCGATGCCCTGGTGGTCGACCCGGGCATGGGCGCCGCCCAGCCTCTCCTCGACCGCGTCGCCGCCAATGGGCTGGCGCTGCACCTCGTGGCGAACTCGCATGGGCATATCGACCACGTCTTCGACAACGCCGCAGTGGTGCGCGGGTCCGGCGCGCCGCTGGCCATCCACGAGCTCGATGAGGCGCGGTTGTCCGCGCCCAACAACTACGGGCTGGAGATGGAGCCGAGCGTCGCCACTCGTCACCTGCAGGAGGGCGAGCAGCTCACGATCGGTGACCTGGTCTTCGACGTGCTCCACACGCCGGGCCACACCGCCGGGTCTGTCTGCCTCTACGAGGAGCGCGCCGCGCTGCTCCTCTCCGGCGACGTCCTGTTTGCCGGCACCTACGGCCGCACCGATCTCCCCGGCGGCGACGACGACCTTATGGTGGCATCGCTTGCCCGCCTGGCCGCCATGCTGCCCCCTGGGGTGCGGGTCCTGCCCGGCCACGGTCCGGAGACGACGTTGGAGCGGGAGCTCCACTGGATGCGCCGGATCGCCGAGTCGGGTCGGCTTTCCTAGCCCCAGTCGAGCGAGACCAACTCGACGGGTGCTGCCAGCCCCTTCAGCTCCACCGTGCGGCGGGCGCGCTCCCGGAAGGAGAGCCCCGCCGAGGCCAGGGTCGTGGCGCTGACGAGGATCTCGCCCCCATCGGCTACGGCGCCGATTCGGGAGGCCTGATTGACGCCGGACCCGGTGTAGTCCAGCCCAACCCGGTTGGCCTGGGCTCCATGGATGCCGATGCGCACGCTGACGGCGAACCCCTGGGCTCGCCGTTGCTCGGCCAGCCGCTTCTGGATGGCGATCGCCGCCTGGATCGCCTGGTCGGCATCGGCGAATGCGAGGAAGAACCCGTCCCCGGTGGCCTTGACCTCTTCCCCGCCCTGCTCGGCGACGGCGGCCCGCAGCGTCTTGTCGTGCATCCGGATGACGCCATCCCAGGCCTCGTCGCCCAGCGTCTCGGCAAGCTTGGTGGAGTCGACGATGTCGGTGAACATGAAGACGCGCTCGACGCGCGCGGTGGCCATGCCAAGGGGCGCAGAACCATCGCCCGCGAACGAGGCGACGACCGCCTCGGCGTGGCGCAGGTCGAGCGCAGCTCCGAGCTGTTCGAAGGCATCGCGCGCGGTCCGCGCCTCGATCGCCCCGAGATCCGGCTGGGCTTCGGCGCGGTAGGCGTCTGCCAGTGCCAGTCGCATGTGGGCGGCCTCGTATGGAGCGTCGAGGCCCACCCACAGGCCAATCGCCTCTCGCAGGCGGCTGGTGGCCTCGGCGGCATTCCCCTCCGCCAGCGCGACCATGCCCGCGCAAGACACTGCGTTGGCCAGGACGGAACCCGTCTTGAACTTGTCGGCCAGGGCCGCCAGCTCGTCAGCGGCTGCCCGCGCGCCCACGACGTCGCCAGCCGCGAGAAGAATCTCGACCTGCGCCGGCAGCAGCATGATTCGGTACACCGCGCTGTCCGATGGCGCCCGCCAGGACGGCCGGCCCGGCTCGTTGAGGGCGCGTTGGATCGACTCCGCGGCGGCGGCCGTCTTGCCCTGGGCGAGCCGCAGGAGCGACATGGCGGGCTCGGTATCCTGGCCCAGGCCGTGGGCGCCCAGCAGTGCCTCCTCGGCGGCGGGGAGGTCGCCGCGGCGGAGCCGAATCTCACCGATCTGGTAGAGCGCCAGGCCCGCCGCGCCCGGGATGTAGCCACGCAGCTCGACCGATGCCTGCAGCGCCTCCGCTTCGGCCTCGGGCCAGGCGCCGTGCATCCGCTTCACGTCGGACCGGAAGATGCGGCACATCCCCGGGAAGCCATTGATGTGCTCGCGTCGGCACCAGCGGTCCTGCGCCTCGGTCCACTCGAGCGCACGCCGCGTATCGCCGATCCCCGCGCAGGCCTCGATCGCCGCGCAGAAGACACCACCGGCCACCGCCGGTTGGAGCTCGCCGCTGATGGCGGCCGTGGCGGCTTCATCGGCCAGTGCCAGGCCCTCCTCGACGTCGCCCCTGGCCATCAGGCCGGCTGCCCGGCCGGCCATCGCGAAGGCCCGCAGATCCGGGATCCCAAGCCGCTCGGCGATCTCCTGGGCGAGCTTGGCCTGCGCGATCGACTCCTCGTTGTCGCCGCTGACCGCCGCAATCGTGGCCTTCACACCTGCCACCCAGCCGTGGCCCGGATTCTCCTCGAGCCCCTCGAGCATCTTTTCCGCGCGCTTGATCCACGCCGTTGCCGTCGGCATCGCCAGCTTGAAGACGTGGTCGCGCGCCAGGTTGATGGCGACCTCCACCGCGGTGAAGTAGTCGCCGGCCTTCGACGCGTCGGCAAAGGCGCGCTCCCTGGTCTCGATCGCGACCGGCAGCTGCCCGGTCCACCACGCCGCGGTGGCCAGCAGCTCCAGTCCGGCCGGTGAAAGCGACTGCTGGGCGTCGGCAGCGGACAAACCGTCGAAGGCGGCCCGCCACTCGTGCCGCTCCAGCGCAGCTGCAGCCGTCTCGAGGAGGGATTGCTGGGCCGTTTCCGGGGCCTGCGTCAAGTCGATTCTCCGAGCGCCGGACCGCGGGCGGCCCGGATCTGATCGGCGTGGTCGTGCGAGTGGTTGGCGTAGATCTCGAGCCAGCGGTCCACCGAGTACGCACCTGACTCCTCGTGCGTCCCGCGCCGGTCCCATTCCGCGGGCGAGAGCGATTCGAGGAGGCTGAGACTCGCTTCACGTACGCCGCGGAGCACGGCGAGCGATGATCCGATCGGTCGGTCGTAGTGCAGCCGGCGAGCAAATTCCGGCTCGTCGTAGCCCTGGATGACGGGATCCTCCTCGGCGATCAGGCGACGGAGACGGACGTAGGCCGTCGCCTCGCTATCGGCCAGGTGGTGGGCCACCTCGCGTGCGGTCCAGCCGCCGTCCGGCGCGGGGCGGTCGAGCTCGGCATCGGTGATGCCGGCGAGGGCAGCCTCGACCTGGGCGTATCCCGCCCGAAACCGATCCAGGAGCGCGGCACGATCCATCGCGCCCGATCTTAGTCCGATCCTGGAGCAGGCACGGCCGCAGCCAGGAGTGCCTCCAGCTCGCGCCGAACGGAGCCCGGCTCCTCGATCCAGGCGAAATGCCCGATCCCAGGCAGGATCCGCAGCACCACCCCGGGGATCAGCGCCGCCGTGCGCTCCGCCTCGGAGGCGGGAATCGGCGAGGAGGCACCGTGGAGCACCAGCACCGGCATCCGCAACCCCGGCAGCCCGCGCTCCAGGGTGCCGGCCTCGAAGTGCTGCATCACCGATGGCCACGTCATCAGGTGCCCCTCGAGATCCAGGCGCAGCTTCGGCATCGGTGTCGCCGTGGTTGGATCGCCGAAGTAGTGCGGCCACAGCACGCGGAGGGCCTCCAGCGACTCCTCCGCGGTCCCCCCGCCCGCCTCCTCGCGAGCGTAATAGGCCTCGACCCAGCTGCGCTCGGCCCCGGTCAGATTGCGCATCAGGTTCGTGCCAAGGGCCTCTCCCCCACCATCGGGGACAGCCCCGAGGGCGTCGAACACCACCATCCCCAGCATCCGCTCGGGGTGCGTGACGGCCAGGTGCATGACCAGGTGACCACCCCACGAATGACCGATGACCCACGCCCGATCCCAGCCGAGGGCATCGAGGACCGCAACCGCATCGACGACGTGTCCCTCGACGGTGCGGTCGCCCTCTTCCACGGAGGGCGCAAGGCCGCGCTGCTGATACCGGGCCACGGTTGCGATCGGCGCGAGCTCCTCGGCCAGGTCGGAGAGGTAGTCGGACATGCCCGGGCCGCCGTGGAGCAGCAACACCGGCGGGCCGATGCCATTCACCCAACCGACGATCTCTCCACCCGGAACCGGGGCGCGAAACGCTTGATCAGCCATCGAGGGAGGATACCAAGCCGATGTCGACCAACCAGCTCATCAGGTCTCGGCGACGGCGGGGATATCCAGGCCCAGGTGGTGGGCAAGCGCTCCGCGAACCCGACGACGGAGCGCGCCATCCG
>JBDTQD010000004.1:0-60102 GCA_039932375.1 Chloroflexota bacterium
TCGCGGTGCTGCCGGGCCGGGGAGTCTGGCGAGCGCCGGTTCGCGGCGAGGGGCCCGGCGGCCCGAAGGCGACGAAGCTCTCTCCCGGCGACGGCGCGATCCCGGCACCACTCGGCTGTGCGGTCGCCGTCTGGCCAAGGATCCCCTGGTCGGGCGTCTGGGAAGCCAGCGCGATGGCCCCATTCCCACGAGTCAGCGAGATCAGCCGAGAAGCACCGGTGCCCAGGAGGACGGCCCCGAACAGCACCGCAGTCGCCATTCCTGCCACGCGGGCTGATGGCACCAGCCGGCTATTGCGCGCCCTCGCTGGAATCGCCGGCACGCGGGCGCGCCCGGGATCGACGCCGGCGATCAGATCCAGCGCCGCGATCGATTGCCGGCAAGCGGCACAAACCGATGCGTGAACCGCCGCGTCGCGCGGCGGTTCGCCCTCCGCTCCGGCGGTCAGCCAATCCTGGAAGCGCTGGTGCCCCTCGTTCATCGGCGCTCCGCTTCCGACGACATGGCCCGCGATGCCACTGCTTGAACGCGCCGGGCGAGCTCACCGTAGGCATCGGCCGGCGATGCGCTCGGCATCTCCGACGGCCGCTCGCGAACGCTGCGCAGGTAGCGATCGCGGGCACGCGCAACGATGCGCCCCGTCGCAGCCGGTGAAGCCTGCAGGATCGTCTCGATATCGATCCGTGCAAAGCGCTCGATGGCGGACGCCACGAGGGCGGCACGGTCCCGGATGCTCATTGCCGCCAACCGCTGATAAACCGCGTTATCGACGCCCAGGGCTGCCAGGGCTTCTCGCCTTTCGGCGGCGCCGGCCGGCGCCCCGCCAGAGAGGTGGGTCAACGCGCGAAGCGTTCTCGCTCGCAGCCAGGCGGCGGCCCGCTCGGGGTGACGCAGCGCAGCGGCCTGCTCCGCGCCTGCCGCGAGCGCTGCACCTGCTGCGCGCTCGGCTGCCTGGCCGGCGTTGAGCGAGACGAGCATCGCAAAGCCGTGCAGACGCCGTCCGTGCAGGTCGCAGAACGCCTCGGCCAGCGTGGCGTCGTCGGGCGACGCGTGGGCAGTGCGGGGTGCGACGGTCAGATCTCCTCCATGACGAAACGGCGCCCAGCGGACCGGTTGGCGAGCAAGTGTAGGCTCTCGGGGCAATCCGCCCGACCGGGTCGGTGGGGTGCGGATCCGAGTTCCCGCACTTGACTTCGTGCTAGAATAGCCGCGTCCCACTTGACAAGCCCTTGACAAAGCGCCGCCCTGGCGCGGGATTGCTCAGCCGCATGACCTCATCCGGCATCACCGCCGAGATCAAATCCAAGCTCCCCGTGCTCGACGTGGTGGGCGAGACGGTCGCCCTCAAGCGGGCCGGATCCGCCTACAAGGGGCTCTGCCCCTTCCACGCCGAGAAGACGCCGTCCTTCATCGTGAGTCCAGACCGCGAGACGTGGCGTTGTTTTGGCTGTGGCGAAGGCGGCGACATCTTCACCTTCCTGATGCGGCGCGACGGGATCGACTTCCGCGAGGCGCTCTCCCGGCTTGCCGAGAAGGCTGGGGTCGAGCTCTCGGCGCAGACCGCCAAGGATGACCGACATCGGCGCCGATTGCGCGAAGCCCTCGAGGCGGCGATCGCCTGGTACCGCGAGGTGCTCCTCCAAGTGACCAAGGCCGACGCGGCGCGCCTCTACCTCGCTGAACGCGGCCTCACGCCGGAGACGCTCGAACGCTTCGCAGTCGGGTACGCGCCGACCAGCTGGGACGCGCTGACTCGCCGTCTCGTCGGTCGAGGCTTCAACAACGACGAGCTGATTGCCGCCGGCCTCGCCTCTCCCTCGAACCGCGGTGGCGTGATCGACAAGTTCCGAGGCCGGATAATCATCCCGATCCGGGACGCGTCAGGGCGGCCGGTGGGGCTTGGCGGACGAATCATGCCGGGCGCCGAGGGGCCGAAGTACCTGAACTCGCCAGCCGGGCCGCTCTTTGACAAGAGCCGCACGCTGTACGGCCTCGACCTGGCCAAGGCGGCGATCAGGCGCGAAAAGCTGACCGTGATCGTGGAGGGCTACACCGATGTGATGGCCGCCCACCAGGCAGGCTTCCTCAACGTGGTGGCCAGCCTTGGCACGGCGCTGACCAGGGGACAGATCGAGCTTGCGACGCGGTACGCCGATGCCATCGCCCTTGCATACGACGTCGACCTCGCCGGCGAGGCCGCAACGCAGCGAGGGTTGATCGAGGAGCTGGGGCCAGATCAGTCGGTGAGCAAGGTGCGCGTCGTTCGGATCCCGGCGGGGAAGGACCCAGACGAGCTGATCCGCAACGATCCGGAGGCCTGGCGCACCGCGGTCGCCGACGCGAAGCCCGTCATCGACTACTTCATGGATCGAACCGCGGCCGAGGTTGACCTGGACAGCATCACCGGCAAGCGCGAGCTCACTGGACGTGCCCTTGCCCTGCTCAAGCGCGTTGGCGATCCGGTCGAGCGGAGCCTCTATCTGCAACGACTGGCGCGGCTGGTGAACGTGGAGGAGCGGGTGCTGCTCGAGGCACTTGCCCGCGAGCCCATGCGGCGTGCCCCGCGCCTTGCGCCGGTGCCGGTCGGCCCGGCCACCGGAGAGGCGAGCGGATTGGGTCCCGGCCCGGAACGCGAGGCGCTTGGCCTCCTGCTCCGATACCCGGCGCTGGTGGCAGAGCTCCCAGCCGATGAGCCGCTGCCTTTCGGGGATGCGGCTGCCGGCGCTCTTATTGCCGCCTGGCGCGAGCGGGTCGGCCAGGGAGCTGCCACCGCTGCCGACCTGGAGGCCTTCGTCGGCAGCCTCGACCCGGCCACCGCTGGCCTGGCGCGCGACCTGCTCGGGCACCTGGCGGCCAACGGCGACACCGCTCAGCTCGATCCGGAAGCGGCCCGTAACGAGCTGCGCACCTGCTTGCTGCGACTCCGCGCCGCGCGCGTCGAAGAGGCAATCCACGATGGACAGCTCCTCCTCGTGGAGGCTCAGCGCGACGAGGATGTCGAGCTGCTGCAAACGCTCAAACAACAGATCAACCAGCTCGGCCGTGCGAAGGCCGACCTCAACAAGGCAATGGAAGGCCCGGCCCACGCGGTCGGCGCGAGGAGGAACTGACCGTGGCAACAACCACCACCAAGGCACCGATCAAGGCACCGATCAAGGCGCCGATCAAGACTCCCGTCAAAGCGGCAGCCAAGGCGCCACCAAAGGCGCCACCAAAGGCCGCTAGCAAGCTCCCGATCAAGGCGATCGCCAAAGCGCCGATCAAGACGATCGCCAAGCCCCCCGCCAAAACGTCCGCGAAGGCGACGACCGCAGTCACGAACAAGACACCGGTCAAGGCGACGCCTCCAAAGGCTGCGCCGAAGGCAGTGGCAGTCGTTGAGGCAGCTTCGCCGAAGGCTCCCCGGCGCCGCTCGACCGCCAGTGGCACGCGCGGCGCCTCGCGACCGGGCATGGGCGCCGCCCTCGAGGAGCTCCTCGCCCGAGGCCGCGACGAAGGCTTCATCACCCATGACCAGATCCTCCAGGCGATGCCGCAGCCGGAGGCGCATCCCGCCGAGATCGAGGAGCTCTACGCCGCCGCCGAGGAGGCGGGCGTCGAGGTGCTCGACGCCGACAACAACCCGACCCTGATCGCGGAGGCCGGCCTCGACGCCGAGGAGACCGCCGCCGTCATCAAGCGCGAGGGACTCGACGAGGACCTCGATGCGCTGGCCGCCGATCTGATCGGGATCGACGACCCGGTCCGCATGTACCTCAAGGAGATCGGCAAGGTTGCGCTGCTGACCGCGGAGGAGGAGGTCGTCCTCGCCAAGGCGATCGAGCTCGGCGAGCTGGCAGTCGAGGATCCGGCCCGTGCCCTCGTCAACCTGTTTACCTGGGTCAGCACCAACTCCGAGCCCAAGGCCCGCGGCATGGCGGCCATGCGTGCCTTCGACCTGCCCAAGGATTCGGCCCGCGTGACGCGTGATGCGATCGACTGGTGGGTCAAGCGCCGCGAGACGATCACCCCCCCGGCGGTCAAGTTCACCAAGGCACGCCGGACGCCGGACCTGGACCCCGACGCGCGGGAGCGGATCATGCATGCCGAGTCGATCATGAAGCTCGTCGGCGAGGATCCCGGCGACGCCCTCAAGCAGGCGATCCTGTTCGGCCACTCGTACCGGTCCAAGGTGCTCGACCACGCGGGTGCCGCGGAGCTGGTCGAGCTCGAGCGCTGGGCACGCGAGACGGCGCAGGGGATCGTGCGGGCCTACATCGAGGACGGCAACGATGCGGCCTACCTGCACGAGCTCGGCTACGACCCGACCATCCCACCCGAGGTGCCGCTCGAGAAGCGCTCGGGACGCCTGGTGGAGCAGAGCGTCGACGCCCGCAAGCGGCTGACCGAGGCGAATCTGCGCCTGGTGGTCAGCATCGCCAAGAAGTACATCGGGCGCGGCATGAGCTTCCTGGACCTGATCCAGGAGGGGAACATCGGGCTCATCCGTGCGGTCGAGAAGTTCGACTACGAGAAGGGCTTCAAGTTCAGCACCTACGCCACGTGGTGGATCCGGCAGGCGATCACGCGCGCCATCGCCGACCAGGCCCGCACGATTCGGATCCCCGTCCACATGGTGGAGACGATCAATCGCCTGATCCGGGTCAGCCGCACCCTGCTCCAGGAGCTCGGCCGCGAGCCGACGGTGGAGGAGATCGCGCGGCGCATGAGCCGCGACGAGATCATCCGCGAGCTGCGCGACAAGCTGCAGCGCGAGCCGACCGACGGCGAGACCGATGAGCGAGAAGCGGCGGGTCCGCAGACCGTCTCACCCGAGAAGGTCCGCGAGATCATGAAGGTCAGCCAGGAGCCGGTCAGCCTGGAGACGCCGATCGGCGAGGAGGAGGACTCGCACCTGGGCGACTTCATTCCCGACCTGGCCAGTGTTGCGCCGGCCGATGCGGCCAGCCACCAGCTCCTCAAGGAGCAGGTGGAGGGGGTGCTCGACAGCCTCACGCCGCGCGAGCGACGGGTCCTGCAGCTGCGCTTCGGCCTGGAGGATGGTCGCAGCCGCACCCTCGAAGAGGTGGGCCGCGACTTCAACGTGACCCGGGAGCGGATCCGCCAGATCGAGGCCAAGGCGCTCCGCAAGCTTCGTCACCCAAGCCGCAGCCGGAAGCTCAAGGATTACCTGGAATAGTTTCCGTGGCCGCCTCCGGGCCGCAGTTTCGCGCATAGGTCAGGCCGCTGTTCCCTCGGGGCAGCGGCCTGACCATGTGGGCGGCGCTGATGCATCGATGCGACCAGTGCGTACTTCAACCAGTCGAGGCCTGCCCAAGCAGCCGGCCCGCGCGACCGGGAGATCCATCGGTCGCGACGACCTGATCGCCGGAGGGAGCCTATGGCCGGACACAGCTCGCCCAGGGACGAGATCATTCGGGCAAAACGAGGCAGCCCGCAATGCGTTCATCCGGTCCGGGGAGCAGACCGAGGGACAGCTCGACGAGCGCGAGTCCGAGCTTCGGCGGGATGCCAGGGTGCACCCGGGGGTCGGCGCGACACTGCCTCCCACCTGCGGCACCTGACTGCGATGCAGATGGGAGCCGTAGCCCGGGGGGCCGCGGCTCCCCCGCAACATCGGCACCGCAATCCTTCAGCACGGACGCTATCGCCCAGATCAAGAAGGAGATACGGATGGATCTTCGCGCGATCGACTTGCGATTCGCGCCCGTACCACACATCAGAGTTGAGGAGTACTGATCACCATGCGCACTTCTGTACTACGCACCATCGGCGGACCGATTGCGATCCTGCTCGCAGCGCTGGCGCTCGTCGTCGGCTCCGCGGCCTTCCGCGTCGGTGCCTCCGACCATCTCGACGCGCCCACGGTTCGCGCCGACGGGCGAATCGACATCAACGATCTCTATGTCTTCCAGGGACACAACGCGTCCCACACCGTGCTGGCCATGACGGTCGACCCAGCCGCCGGAATCCTGTCCCCGACCAGCTTCCGCCCCGGCGCGCTGTACCAGTTCAACATCAGCACGAATGGCGACACGATCCCGGAGATTGCGTACCGTGTGAAGTTCGGGGGCATTGGCTCCAAGGGCACCCAGCACGTCTCGGTGCACCGCGCCGATGGGGCTAGCAAAGCGGCCTCTGGCGCTGGCGGCAAGGCGATCGGCTCCGGCACGTCATACCAGACCATCAACCTTGCCGGTGGTGGCTGGGCATGGGCCGGCCTGCGCGACGATCCATTCTTCTTCGATCTGGATGCCTTCAAGCATTTCAAGGCGACCCTGCTGGCAGGTGGCGGGCTGGCCGACCTCGGCGGCCTTGTCAACTGCAGCCGTACGAACCCCAAGCCGACCGACTTCTTCCTCGGGTTCAACGCGATGGCAATCGTCCTCGAGGTGCCGGATTCGGCGCTCGGCAGTGGAACCATCAAGGTCTGGGCCAACACCCTGGTCGACGAGAATGGCCAGCTGACCCAGGTCGACCGGGTGGGCCTGCCCGGCATCAACACGATCTTCAATCACACCGATGCCACCAAGGAGGCCTACAACCGAGCCAATCCCAAGAACGATGTGGCTAACTACACCGGTGCTGTGGCTGGCGTGGTCAACTTGGTCACGACCCTGGCCGGCACGAACGTGGCTGGCTATCCGGCTGCGATCGCCGCGGCCCTGCTGCCGGATGTCCTCACCTACAACACCGCAACGCCGGCGAACTTCAACAACCTCAACGGTCGCACTCTTTCGAACGATGTGATCGATAAGGCGCTGACGGTGGTCGCCAACACGACGCTCACCGACTGTGTCCCGAACGACTCAACGTTCTTGCCCAGCTTCCCGTACCTCGGCGTTCCGAACTGATCGGCGCCACCATTCCCCGTGCCGGGTCATCCCGGCACGGGGCTCAATCCACCGGTTCCTGAGATCGGACCCAGACCGATGACCAATCGACCATCAACCTCGCGAGTCGCCGGTCGCGCCTCGCAGCGGCGCGGCTTTCTCTTCCTCGCGGCCGCCATGCTCGTGGCGGGGGGCAGCTACCTCGTTGTCCCATCCAACGCCAAGCCAGGCGGCGCGCATACCTCGGTTCCCGCCTTGGGCGCCCCGGGCTCGCCGTCACTCGACGCCATCGCGTCGAGCGCATCCGGCGGACTCGCGCCGCCCGCGGAGCGCGTCGCCTTCTGGGAGCGGCGCGTCTCCGCAGGTGGCAGCACGCCAAGCTACCTGAACCTTATCTACCTGGCTGACGCCTATCTCGACCACAGCCGCGCCACCGGTGCGCTGGACGACCTGAAGCGCGCGGAGACCGCGTTGGGCCGAGCCGAGACGAGCACACCAGACCCGAAGGCGGTGCAGGCCCGCCAGGCCCTCGTCGCTTTTTCGCTGCATGAATGGGGGCGGTCACTGCAGATCTCGGGCGATCTGCTGGCCAAGGATCCGCACAACCTCGCCGCGCTCGGCGTCTCCGGCGACGCGCTCCTGGAGACGGGGCGAATCGACGCGGCGCGGGCGCGGTACGCGATCCTCGAGCAGCTTGTCCCATCGCCGGCGGTGTGGAGTCGCCTCGGACGCGTCGCATTCCTCACCGGCGTGCCAGAGACCGCATTGCGGCTCGTCGGACAGGCTGTTTCCGGAGCGGTCGATGAGGGATATCCGGACGCGATCGCCTTCTACCGATTCCAGCTCGGCGAGCTCGATCGGCAGACCGGACAGCGGGAGCAGGCCGCTCGCAACTACGAGGCGGCCCTCGCGGCGCTCCCTGACTACGTGCCTGCCACCGTTGGCCTTGCGCGGGTCCGTGAGGCACAGGGACGGCGCGCCGACGCGATCAAGCTTCTGCAACGCGCGGTCGCACGCCTGCCGCAGCCCGAAACAGTGGCCATGCTCGGCGACCTATATGCCCTCGATGGCGACACGCTCCGGGCCGAGCGGGAGTACGCGCTAGTCGACCGCATCGGCGACGTGGCCCGTGCGACGGGGTCTGTCTACGACCGGCAGCTGACCCTGTTCGCCGCCGATCACGATCGCAACCTCGCCGACGCGGTGGTGCGTGGGCGTGCCGAGCTGGCTCTGCGCCCCGACGTCTACGGCTACGACGCGCTCGCCTGGGCCCTCTTCAAGTCTGGCCACCTCGAGGAGGCGGCGGCGGCGGCGCACAGCGCGCTCGCGCTGGGAACACCCGACCCGCGGATCGCATATCACGCGGGCATGATCGCTGCCGCCCAAGGGCGTGCCAGCGAGGCGCGCACCCTGCTGCGACGAGCCGTTGACGGCGCGATCATGCTCCCACCGCTCCAGGTGTCCGTGGCGCGCGACGCTCTCGCCGCCTTCGACACGAGCGCGGCGCGATGAGGCGCCGGCACCGGACCCTGGCAACGCTCCCTCTGGCAATGCTGGCTGCTGTCGTCTGGGCCGGTGTGGCGAGTGCCCATCCGCTGGGCAACTACACCGTCAATCGGGCGGTGATCGTCCGGCTAGCTCCAGCTGAGGTGGCGCTGCGCTACGTGGTCGACATGGCCGAGATCCCCGCCTTCGGCGAGCTGCAGGCGATGGACACCAACGCCGACGGTCACACCGATGCCGCGGAGATGGGCACCTATGCGGGTGCCACCTGCGAGGCCTCTCGCCGGGCGCTCACCGTGCAACTCGACGGTGCGGCAGCGGAGGTCCGCCTGCGTGCGACCCCACAGCTGTCCTTTCCAGCCGGAGCCGGCGGACTCCAGACTCTGCGCTTGGTCTGCTCGTTCGGCGTGCAGCTGCCCGCAGGTGGGACCGCGCGGACCATCCACGTCGCCGACACAACCAACGATGGCCACGTCGGCTGGCACGAGGTGATCATCGCTGCCGCGCCCGGCGTCTCGGTAGTCCACTCGGACGCTCCCGCCAAAAGCCGATCGGAGGAGCTGACTCGCTATCCGATCGACTCGCTCCAGAGCCCGCCGGACATCCGGGCCGGGAGCGCAACATTCCAGGTTGCCACCGGTGCGAGGGGGAGTGGCAGCGTGATGGATCCAGCGGCTCCCCTGGCTCGCGCGAGCGCCAACGACCCGCTCGCTGCGCTGGTCGGTGGCCCTTTGAGCCCGCTGCCAGTGGTGCTCGGCATCCTGCTGGCGGCCGGACTCGGTGCGGCGCATGCTGTCTCGCCCGGGCACGGCAAGACGCTGGTGGCCGCCTACCTGATCGGATCGCAAGGGTCGCGGCGGCACGCCGCCACCCTCGGGCTGACGGTGGCCGTCACACATACCGCGGGGGTCTTCCTGCTCGGCGCGGTGACGCTGCTGGCCGGCCAGTTCCTGGTGCCGGAGCGCGTCATCGGCTGGCTCACGATCGGCTCGGGGTTCCTGGTGGTACTGCTTGGCGCTGGCCTCGTCCTGCGCGCGGTGCGCGGCTCACGCACTGGGCCCGACCACCCTCACGCCCATAACCACGGTCATGACCACGCCCACCAGCATCCCCACCCGCTCCCGATCGCCCATGCACATGCGGCGGAGCTGCGTGCGCGGAACGTCGTCGCCCTGGGACTGGCGGGCGGCATGGTGCCGAGCGCATCGGCTCTGATCGTGCTGCTTGTCGGGATCACCACCGGCCGGCTCGCCTTCGGGCTGATCCTCATCGTCGCGTTCGGCGTCGGCATGTCGCTCGTCCTTGGAGGTCTGGCCGTGGCCACCACCATGCTGAGAGGAGCACTGGCGGCATCCGGCGGGATCGCCTCGCATCCCATCGTGCGCCGTGCGGCCGGGCTGGTTCCCCTCGTCTCGGGCATCGCCGTCCTGATGGCCGGGCTCGCCGTAACGATCGGGGCCATCAGCCGTGGCGCCTGACCCCCATCGTCTTTGACCGCTCGCGACGAGCACGGGTATCATCGGCCGGTCCCACCGGCCTTCCCGATCGGCCGGCGCACGTTCCGGCGTAGCTCAGTGGTAGAGCGGGCGGCTGTTAACCGCTTGGTCGTAGGTTCGAGTCCTACCGCCGGAGCCACCCTTGAAGGAACCCAGCACTCGCTCCCGGCGTCCCGAGGACATGACAAGCCCAATCCGTACCACGCTCGTCGTCATGGCCATTACCGTGGCCGTGGCGATCGGCGCATGCTCGATCTTCCCCGCTGCCTCCAGCCAGTCGACCACCGCCGCCCAGGCAGCGCGCCTCGCTCTCGCCCAGCAGGCTCGGTTCGCGGGGATCGGCCCATTCGACCAGAAGCTGATCGGCCAGGCAGCCTGGTACAAGGTCGCGGCCTCGGGTGATGGCTGGGAGGTGCTGGTCCGGATCGGTTGGGGTGACTGCCCGGCAGGCTGCATCAACCAGCACCGCTGGACCTACTCCGTCGCCCGGAACGGGAGCGTCAAGCTCGAGGATGAAGCGGGTGATCCTCTACCCGCCGCGACCGGTGTGCGAGGCACGGTGACCGCCGGTCCGACCTGTCCGGTGATCAGGGACCCGCCGGATTCCAACTGCGCCGACCGTCCGGTGGCCGGGGCGATTCTGGCCTTCAGCGACGCGACCGGCACCGAGGTGGCTCGGGTCACATCAAACGAGGAGGGAACCTTCGTGGTCGAGCTTGCGCCCGGCTCGTATCGCGTCGCCGTTAACCCGGTCGAAGGATACATGGGTACGCCGACGCCGATGGACGTCGAGGTCGAGGCCGGTCAGCCAATGGCGGAGCTGCAGATCTCATTCGATACCGGGATCCGCGGCTGATTGCCCGCGGACCGCCGGCTAGCGCCGCTTCGGCTCGAAGTCGGGGTCGATCGGTGCGGTGGGACCCTCGTTTTCGGCCGTGGGGAGCAGGACCCAGGTAAAGACCGCCATCGCCGCTGCGAAGATGAGAAGGAGGGCCGATCCGGCCGGCTCGCCGTGGGTCACCCACAGGTAGACGACGCCGACCAGGGCGATCAGCGCCGGGAGGGCGAGGACGCGGATCAGCATAGTCGCGATGATAGCCGACGGCCGCGTCGAGCTCCCGCCTTGGTCGCGCGCAATAATCTATGCATAGCTATGACTCAGACCAACCAGCCGCAGTCGGTGCGAGCGACCGCCCGCTGGTCGCCCGGCCGGATCCCCGTCACGGGCTCGTTGGCCTTCACAAGCGGGCCACCGCCGAGCAGCTCCCGCTCCGCCAGGGAGGCGCGGCGGACGGCGGGATCGGTGACAGGAGCCTCCCCTTCGGTCACGTCGGGGGGGGCCGACCGCGGACCGGGGATCGGCGGCCGGCTGACCGCCGGGCGGGCGGTGACCAGCTTGCCATCGGGATAGGCGAGCCACAGGCCCCGCATACGGGCGATGAAATGCTCGGGCATCCCCGGCACCAGCAGATCGACCTGCCCGGAACGGCTGCGGCGGTAGCCACGCGGACGCTCGTCGGCCCGCACGCGGTCCACGAACGACGTCGCCAGGAGCTCGTTGACCGCCACCGCGATCGCCTGTGGCGCATCGACCTCCGACGTACCGTCGCGGAAGGTTGCGGTGCCAACGACTGCCTGCTGATCGCTCCCCTGGCTGCCCTGCAGCAGCTCGTAGACGATCGTGTCCTCGGTCCGCAGCCGCACGATGGGATCGATCACGGCCGCAGGATAGCCGATGCGGCGGGCGGATCGAGGGCGCATGCGTGCACGCCGCCGCCGGGTTCGCTTCGCTAGAATCGCCGGGCCAATGCCGCACGGAGGAGCCGAGTGAGCGCGATCGACGAGCGCACCTATCGGGCCATGGTCGAAGCGCAGAGCGACCAGCAGATCGATACCTGGGCGGCCGACCTCTTCATCGACTTCGCCAAGCGGATGGGGGTCGGCACAGCGATCGCCGCGTTCTGCAAAGTGGCGGGCCTGGACGCCAAGGCTTTTCAGCGGGTGTTCCTTGTCGGCGGGGGACCGGACCATGTGGTCGGGATCGACACCGCCGGGGCCGTGGCAGCCCCGATCTTCGAGCTTCCTCGCGCGGTCGCGGGCCTGCGCCGCATTGATCCCGATGCGCGCCGCAAGCTGGTCGGCTTCCTCGTCGGTCAGCGCGGGGTGATGAGCTACACCCCCTGACCCTGTGGGTCGGCGCGCCTGGACCTACGCTTCGCGGGTGGCGCGGATGATGGCGATGGCGTTCTCGAGCTTCAGCTTGGTGACGGTCAGGTATCGGGCCAGGTTGTCCCGGTTCGTGTCCGGGATCTCGTCGATCACTTCGCGGTTGCTGATGATGTCGACCAGCTCATCGATCGCGCCGGCCAGCCGGACGCGGTTGTTGACCAGCGCATCGTCGGCATTCCGGGCTGCGACGACCTGTCCAGCGACCGTACGGGCGCGGCGCTTGGGGGCGGCCGGCTCGTGCTTCGTCGCAGGCTCCCCGCCGGTGATGGCTCGCAGCCGCGAGAGGGTCAGCTCGCCGGCCGCCACCTTCTTGGCGAGGCGCCGGCGTGTCCGCTCGTCCTTGATCTTCATCAGCTCGTAGGCGTGGCTGAGGGTGTCTTTGCGCAGGGACACCAGCTCGCGAATCTCGGCCGGGGCCTCGGCGAGCCGGATCCGATTCTCGACATAGCCCTTGTCCTTGCCGATCTTCTGCGCCAGCTGACGCACCGAGTAGCCGAGGTCCGTCATCTTGCGGAACATCGCCGCCTCCTCGAGCGGCGAGACATCCTCGCGCTGCAGGTTCTCGATGATCGACACTTCGAGGGCCGTCTCATCATCGAACTCGACGACGATGGCGGGGATCGACTCGCGCTGTGCCATCCGCGATGCGCGCCAGCGTCGCTCACCGGCGATCAGCTCGTACTGGGCGCCGACCGGGCGTACAAGGATCGGCTGCAGTACCCCGTGCTCACGGATCGAATCGGCCAGCTCGGTGAGCGAATCCTCTTCGTAGGAGAGGCGCGGCTGAGCTGGGTTTGGCAGGATCCTCGAGACCGGAACCTCACGGATCTGGGCATGCGTCGCGCGTGACTCGATGAGCGACACGATGCCGGGCGCCAGGTCTGTCGCCTGTGCCTCGTCGAAGAGTCGGTGGATGTTCTCGCTGAATGCGGGTCGCTTGCTAGCCAAGTTCAATTACCTCGCGCGCCAGGTCTCGGAACGATCGGGCGGCGGCCGAGTTGGTGGCGTATTCCGTGATTGGCTTGCCGGTGAGCGGCGCCTCTCCGAGCTTCACGGTCTGCTTGATCATGGTCGAGAAGACCCGATGGTCGCCCAGCTCCCGCAGATTCTGGAGCATCTCGCGGGCAAGCACCGTGCGGCCGTCATAGAAGGTGGCCAGCAGCCCAAGGATTTCCAGGTCGTGGTTGAGCTTGATCTTGATGGTGTTGATCACCTTGATCAGCGCGGTGAGCCCCTTGATGGCGTAGTACTGGGTCTGGACCGGAATGATGACGCGGGAGCTGGCGACCAGTGCATTGATCGTCAGCAGCCCCAGCGTCGGCGGCGAATCGATGATGACGACGTCGTACTGCCGTTCGGCCCAGCCATCGAGCGCGTCCCGCAGCACCATCTCGCGACCGATGGCGGTGAACAGCTCGACCTCCGTCGAGGCGAGGTCGAGGGTCGACGGTGCAACCGAGAGACCTGGCATCTCCGTCTGTCGGACGATGTCGTCCAGCGGCACACGGTCTTCCGAAAGCACATCGGCCATCGAATGGTGGACATCGGACAGACTGATACCGAGTCCCACCGTGAGGTTCGCCTGCGGGTCCATGTCGATGCAGAGGACCCGGTAACCCAACTCGGCGAGCGCCCCGCCGAGGTTGATAGAGGCGGTCGTCTTCCCGACGCCGCCCTTCTGGTTCGCGATCGAAATTACCTTGGTCACAAGCTCACCTAGCAACGGCCTGGGCGGGAAGGAATCGTCGCGACTGCGACCCGTCGATCATACGCGCCGGGGATCGTCCGCGACCATCCGAGTTATCCACAAGCTGGCGGAATGTCGATGTCTTTGTGCAAAGACGAGCCCGTATACTCGAAGTTGTCCACCATTCCATCGGGCCCATAGCTCAGTGG
The DNA here is from genome assembly GCA_039932375.1 of Chloroflexota bacterium. Lineage (GTDB taxonomy): Bacteria > Chloroflexota > Limnocylindria > QHBO01 > QHBO01 > CF-167. Next base: position 13,958 of record JBDTQD010000004.1, read on the forward strand.
TTAGAGCATCCGGCTCATAACCGGCGGGTCGCAGGTTCGATCCCTGCTGGGCCCACTACAGCTCGGAGGATGCCCATGTCGACGGCCGACAAGCTCGCGCATCTTCGCCAGCTGCGTGACGAGGCGAAGCTGGGTGGTGGCGAGCAGCGCATCGCGCAGCAGCACGAACGAAACAAGCTGACCGCACGCGAGCGGCTCGAGCTGCTGCTCGACGAAGGGTCGTTCGTGGAGCTGGATGCATTCGTGACGCATCGCGCCACCGACTTCGGCCTGGATCAAGAGCACTACCTGGGCGATGGGGTGGTGAGCGGTCACGGGCGTATCGATGAACGCCTCGTTTTCGTCTACGCGCAGGACTTCACAGTCTTCGGCGGGTCCCTCTCCGAGGCGCACGCGGAGAAGATCTGCAAGGTGATGGACCTGGCGATGGCGACGGGTGCACCGATCATCGGTCTCTCGGACTCGGGCGGCGCGCGGATCCAGGAAGGGGTTGCCTCGCTGGGCGGGTATGCCGAGATCTTCTTGCGCAACACACTGGCGTCGGGTGTGGTCCCGCAGATCTCGGTGGTGATGGGGCCGTGCGCGGGGGGCGCCGTATACTCGCCGGCGATCACCGACTTCACGGTCATGGTGGATGGCAGCAGCTACATGTTCGTCACTGGCCCCACCGTTGTGAAAACTGTGACGCACGAGGAGATCGACTTCGAGGGGCTCGGCGGTGCGCGCGTTCACAATGAGACGAGCGGCGTGGCGCACTTCCTGGCGGCGGGGGAGCCGCAGGCGATGGAGCTGACGCGACAGATCCTCGGTTACATGCCACAGAACAATGTCGATCCACCGCCGACGCGCGAAGAGTGGAAGCCACCCGAGGTGGATGGCGCAGAGCTTGACGCCCTGGTCCCGGACTCGGCGCAGCGCTCCTACGACATGCATCGGGTCATCGCGGGCATTGTCGACGCTGGATCGTTCAACGAGGTTCACGCGCTCTTCGCGCGCAACATCATCTGCGGCTTCGCGCGGATCGAGGGACGCAGCGTCGGCATCGTGGCGCAGCAGCCCGAGGTACTGGCCGGGGTGCTCGACATCGATGCGTCGGACAAGGCAGCGCGCTTCGTTCGCTTCTGCGACTGCTTCAATATTCCGCTCGTCACTCTGGTGGACGTCCCGGGATTTCTTCCCGGAGTCGACCAGGAGCACCGCGGCATCATCCGGCATGGGGCGAAGCTGCTGTACGCCTACTGCGAGGCGACGGTACCGAAGGTGACGGTCATCACGCGCAAGGCATATGGCGGCGCGTACGACGTCATGAGCAGCAAGCACGTCCGGGGAGACCTGAACTTCGCATGGCCCACGGCGGAGATCGCGGTGATGGGCGTCGAGGGCGCCGTCAACATCATCTTTCGCGATCGCATCGCCGCCGCTGATGCGCCCGACGAAGAGCGAGCGAACCTGGTCGCCGAATACGAGGCGCGATTCGCGAACCCGTACATCGCTGCGGCGCGCGGCTATGTCGACGAGGTGATCCTGCCGTCGGAGACACGGGTGAGAGTCGTCGACGCGCTGGCGATGTTGGAGGGAAAGCGACAGTCGGTTCCCGCCCGGAAGCATGGCAACATCCCGCTCTGACGATCCGTCTTTGCGCAAAGACGGGGGCCTGAATGTTTCGAGCGGTCCGCCCTTTCGGCGGCTCCTGATCGCCAACCGTGGAGAGATCGCGGTGCGCGTCATCCGCGCGTGTCGCGAGCTGGGGATCGAATCGGTCGCCGTCTACAGCGACGCAGACGTCGATGCGCTCCACGCCAGGATCGCGGACCGGGCGGAGCGGATCGGGCCAGCCCCGGCGGCTGACTCGTATCTCTCGATCGATGCGGTGCTCGATGCGGCGCGCCGCTCCGGTGCCGAGGCGATCCACCCTGGCTACGGGTTCCTGTCCGAGAACGCGGACTTCGCCAGGGCCGTCGAGGGAGCAGGTCTGGTCTTCATCGGTCCGCCCCCGGCCACCCTGGCCGCGCTGGGCGACAAGCTCGCTGCGCGACGGAGCGTCGCGGCGGCAGGGGTGCCGATTGTTCCCGGCCTCCTGGTCCCGCTGCTCGTTGACTCGGACGGCACGCTACCGGCCGACGTGGCCGAGGTCGGCTTCCCGGCGCTCCTGAAAGCTCGGGCTGGCGGTGGCGGGCGCGGCATGCGACGGGTCGACCGGCTCGAGGAGGTCGGCCCGGCGCTGGCGAGTGCGAGCCGCGAGGCGCTGGCGGCATTCGGCGACGGCACCCTCTACATGGAGCGCCTGATCGACCCAGCGCGGCACGTCGAGGTCCAACTGCTCGGTGACCGAACGGGGGCCCTGGCGGTGCTCGGCGAGCGCGAGTGCAGCGTCCAGCGCCGCCACCAGAAACTGGTCGAAGAGTCGCCGTCGCCGGTCGTCACGCCCGAGCTGCGCAGCAGGCTGGCCGACAGCGCGCGCCTGGTCGCGGGCACGGTGACCTTCCACAACGCCGCGACCGTCGAGTTCCTGCTGGACGCCAACGGCAACCATTACTTCCTGGAGATGAACACCAGGCTGCAGGTCGAGCATGGCGTTACCGAGCTGGTGACCGGCCTCGACCTGGTCGCCTGGCAGATCCGTATCGCGGCGGGGGAACGGTTGCCGCCGGACATGCTCGCGATCGATCCGCGCGGCCACGCGATCGAGGTGCGGATCTATGCCGAGAACCCGCACCAGGCCTTCGCCCCCGTGGCCGGCGCGATCTCCGCCTGGCGGATGCCCGCCGGTCCGGGCGTGCGGGTGGATGCCGGCATCGGCGCCGATGCGGCCCTACCAGTCGAATACGACCCGCTCCTCGCGAAGCTGCTGGTGCATGCCGACGACCGCTCTGCCGCGATCGCGCGCCTGCGTCGCGCCCTGGCTGAGACCCTCATCGGTGGCCTGCAGACCGACCTCTCGTTCCATCGCTGGCTGGTCGACGAGGCCGGCTTCGTGGCGGGGGAGTACGACACCGGCCTGATCGACGATCGCTGGGGCAAGGGGCCGGCGCTGACCGCCGACGAGCGATCGCTGGCGGCGTGGGTCGCGCTCCAGGCGCGGACGCAAAACGGAGCTGAGCGCCCTCCCGAGGAGGCTCGGTCGCCCGCAGGCGACACTGCCTGGGCGGCCCTCGCGCGCCGAGAGGCGGTCGACAGGCGGCGAAGCCGATGACTGACCTCCGGCTGGCGATCGATGGAGCCACGATCGAGCCCGCCACGGGGTGGACGATCGCCTGGATTGATCCGGGGGCAGGGATCGCCCAGCTGACCGACGGATCGCGCTCGGAGCTCTGCCTGGTCGAGGGGTCGGGGAGCGACTGGGTCGTGACCCTGCGCGGGCGTCGGATCGAGGTCTCTGCTCGCACCTGGCGTGAGCGGGTGCTTGCCGAGGCGGAGTCGGCGTCGGGGACTCGGGGCGGCCCGATCGAGGTACGCGCGACCCTGCCGGGGCTGGTGGTGGCGGTCGCTGTCCAGGATGGGGACGTGGTGGCCGAGGGCGAGACCCTGCTCACCATTGAGGCGATGAAGATGCAGAACGAGGTCCGCTCGCCCCGAGCTGGGCGAGTGGCGGCGCTCGCGGTTGCGGCCGGTCGGACGGTCGCGCCCGGGACCCCGCTGCTGCGCATCGAGTGACGTGGCTGGTCGGGCCACGCGGGTCGGTACAATCGGCCGTGATGAGCGAGCCCGAGCGCGCCGACCGGCCTCCGCATTGGTCCACGTCGGGGATCGAGATCCGGCCTGTCTACGTGGCCAGCGACCGGGCTGAAAGCAACGCGGCCGAGACAATCGGGGAGCCCGGCGCCTACCCCTTCACGCGCGGCATCCACCCCGACGGGTACCGCACCCGGCCGTGGACGATGCGCCAGTACGCAGGGTTCGGGTCAGCGGCCGAGACGAATCGGCGCTTCAAATACCTGCTCGCCAGCGGCCAGACCGGCCTCTCGGTGGCCTTCGACCTGCCGACCCAGATGGGCTACGACAGCGATGACCCGATGGCGGCCGGCGAGGTGGGGAGAGTTGGCGTCCCGATCGACACGATCGCAGATATGGATGCCCTCTTCTCCGGGATCCGCCTCGACGCGGTCAGCACCAGCATGACCATCAACGCCACCGCCGCCATCGTGCTGGTCCTGTACGAGACGGTCGCCCGTCGGCAGGGGATCGAGCCGTCGGGCCTACGGGGCACGATCCAGAACGACATTCTCAAGGAGTACATCGCGCGGGGGACATATATCTATCCGCCGGAGCCCTCGATGCGGCTGGTGACCGACACCTTCGCCTATTGCCGGACCGAGATGCCTGCCTGGAACACGATCAGCATCAGCGGGTATCACATGCGCGAGGCGGGTGCGACGGCCGTGCAGGAGGTCGCCTTCACCATCGCCGATGCAATCGCCTACAGCGAGGCCGCGATCGCCGCCGGCATGGCGTTCGACGAGTTCGCCCCCCGACTCTCCTTCTTCTTTGCGGCCCACAACGACCTGTTCGAGGAGGTCGCCAAGTTCCGTGCCGCGCGGCGTGCCTGGGCGCGGGTGGCGCGCGACCGCTTCGGCGCCCGCGAGCCGCGCAGCATGGCGCTGCGCTTCCACGTCCAGACCGGCGGCAGCACGCTGACCGCCCAGCAGCCGGAAACGAACGTGGTCAGAACCACGGTGCAGGCGCTGGCCGCCATCCTGGGCGGCGCGCAGAGCCTGCACACCAACGCCTCCGACGAGGCGCTCGGCCTGCCCACCCCGGCGACGGCTCGGCTGGCGCTCCGGACTCAACAAGTGTTGGCTGCAGAATCGGGCGTCAGCACCCCGGTCGACCCGCTTGGTGGGTCGTACTACCTCGAGACCCTCACCGACGAGATCGATCAGCGGGTGGTTGCCGAGCTGGCCGAGATCGACCGTCGCGGCGGTACGCTGGCAGCGCTGGGCGACGGTTACCAGCAGGCCGCCATTGCGGATGCGGCCTATGCGGCGCAGCGCGCGATCGAGGCGGGGAACCTGATCGTGGTGGGGGTGAATGCCTTCGTGGAGCAGGGCGATGAGCTCCGGCCGCAAGCCCAGGCGATCGACCCGCAGGCCGAGGCGGAGCAAGCGGAACGGACTCGCTCGGTCCGGGCCGGTCGCGACGCGACGCGTGCTGCGGGGGCCACGAAGGCGCTCGCCACGGCCGCCGCGGGCACCGAGAACGTCCTGCCACGGATCCGCGCCGCCATCGAGGCACAGGTCACGCTGGGCGAGATCAGTGGCGTTCTGCGGGGCGTGTGGGGGGAGCATCGGCCGTGACCATCGGCCCGATCGACCACGTCGCCGTGGTGGTCCGCTCCATCGACGAGGCGCTGCCGCGCTATCGCGCCCTCTTTGGCTGGCAGCCGCTCGACGAACCGCGCATCTTCGCCTCCCAGCGCGTCCGCCTGTGCTTCCTGCCGACGGGCCCCGACCCGGCCGCCAGGGTCGAGCTGGTGGAGCCGATCGACAACGAGAGTGGCGTGGCCCGCTTCCTGGCGACCCGCGGCGAGGGGCTGCACCATGTCTGTCTACGCAGCGACGACCTGGCCGCCGACCTGGGGGCGCTGGCCGCCGCCGATGCCGAGCTGATCAACAGCGAGCCGAGGCCCGGGGCGCATGGCCAGGTTGCCTTCATTCATCCGCGGACGCTCAACGGCGTGCTGTGGGAGCTGCTCCACCGCGAGAATCCATGAGGAGACGATGACCGAGCCTGTCACGCCGCCAATTCCGGAACGTCCCCTGCTCCACGGGGAACGGGTCTGGCTCCGCCCGATGGAGGAGCGCGACCTGCCCGCCTACGTCGCCGGCATCAACGACACCGAGGTCGGCGGCTGGGCCGGCTACCGGATGCCCTTCAGCCTGGAGCAGGCCAACGCCTGGCATACCCACAATCTCGAGCAGTCCCGGTCTGGCGAGGCATTCTTCTTCGCTGTCTGCGAAATGGGAGACGACCGTTTCATCGGCACCATCTGGTTCAAGGAGATCAACAGGCTCGACCTCAACGCTGAGCTCGCCATCTACATGGACCACGACCACCTCGGCGCCGGATGGGGGAGCGATGCGCAGCGCACCCTCCTGGCGTTCGGGTTTGGAACCCTGGGCCTGGAGCGGATCTGGTTGACAGTGATGGCCGACAACGCCCGCGCGATCCGCTCGTACGAGAAGGTCGGGTTTCGGCGCGAGGGGGTCATGCGCCGCTCATTCCGTGTACGGGGGACCCTGACGGACAGCCTCATCATGGCGATCCTGCGCGACGAATGGGAGGCTGGCCCAAAGGGTTAGCGGACGCCGGCCTCACGCAGCAGCGCCGGGATCTGCGACGGTGAATCGGCGACCCGGATGCCGGCCGCCTGGAGCGCCTGCCGCTTCGATTCGGCGGTCCCGGCGCCTCCCGCGATGATCGCTCCGGCGTGCCCCATGCGGCGTCCAGGCGGGGCGGTTCGGCCCGCGATGAAGGCAGCGATCGGCTTCCGCACCTCGCGCGCGCAGTAGGCGGCCGCGCGCTCCTCCTCATCGCCGCCGATCTCGCCGATCAGCACGATCGCCTCGGTCTGCGGATCGGCATTGAACATCTCGAGGACGTCCATGAAGGTCGTGCCCACGATCGGGTCGCCGCCGATCCCGACGCAGGTCGTCTGTCCGACTCCGGCATCGGTCATCGCCTGCACCACCTCGTAGGTGAGGGTGCCGGAACGGCTGACCAGCCCCACTGGCCCCGGGCGGTGGATGTTGCCGGGGATGATCCCGACCTTCGCCCCGCCGACGGTCGTCACGCCGGGACAGTTCGGGCCGATCAGGCGCACCCCCTGCCCCCGCAGCACCTCGTGCACGCGCAGCATGTCGAGCACCGGGATCCCCTCGGTGATGCAGATGATCAACGGCACGCCGGCGTCGCCCGCCTCCAGGATCGCATCGGGAGCGAAGGGTGCTGGCACGAAGATGCAGGCGGCATCGGCCCCGGTCTGGGCAACCGCTTCGGCGACCGTGTCGAACACGGGCACGCGCCCGTCGACCGCTGCCTGTCCGCCCTTGCCGGGGGTCACCCCGGCCACGATGTTCGTGCCGTAATCGAGCATGGCGCGGGAGTGGAATTCGCCCTCGCGCCCGGTGATCCCCTGCACCAGCAGGCGGGTCTGCCCGTCGACCAGGATGCTCAAGCGCCCGATCCCGCCGCCGCGACCGCCTTGCGGGCGGCGTCGTCCAGGCTGTCGGCCGTGATCAGGTTGGCGGCTCGCAGGATCTCGGCCGCCTCGGCAGCGTTCGTGCCGACGATGCGGACCACCATCGGCACCTGTCGGCCGAGCGAGGCCCGCGCCTCGACGATCCCGCGCGCCACCTCGTCGCCACGGGTGATGCCGCCGAAGATGTTGATGAGGATCGCGCGCACATTCGGATCGTCCAGGATGATCCGGAAGGCGGCCGCCACCCGCTCTGCCTTTGCCCCGCCGCCGATGTCCAGGAAGTTGGCCGGCTCGCCGCCGACGAGCTTCACGAGGTCCATGGTCGTCATCGCCAGGCCGGCGCCATTCACCATGCAGCCGATGCTCCCCTCGAGCTTGATGAAGTTGATCCCTGCCTCGCGGGCGGCTATCTCGGACGGTTCCTCCTCGCCGAGGTCGCGGAGCGCCTCCAGGTCCGGGTGCCGGAAGAGCGCCGAGTCGTCGAGCACCATCTTGGCGTCGAGGGCCATCAGCTCTCCCTGCTCCGTCACGACCAGCGGATTGATCTCGGCCAGGTCGGCATCCGACTCCACGAAGGCAGCGTGCAGCCCGCGCAGCATGGCAGCGAATTCCTTGCGCAGGTCGGCGGGGAGGCCGAGGAAGAAGGCCACCCGTCGCACCTGGTATTCCTGGAGGCCGATGAGCGGATGGAGCGGCAGGCGCAGGATTGCCTGGGGGTTGGTCGCCGCCGTCTCCTCGATCTCGACGCCGCCCTCGGCGCTGGCGATGAGGGTGATCGCCTGCCCGCCACGGTCGAGGATGAATGCGACGTAGTACTCCTTCGCGATGTCCGCGGCGGGGGCGACCAGCACGGTCCGGACCGTCACGCCCTTGATATCCAGGCCGATGATCTCGGCGGCGCGCTGTGCCGCCTCATTGGGCGTGGCTGCCAGCTTTACTCCTCCAGCCTTGCCGCGACCGCCGACCAGCACCTGCGCCTTGACCACGACCGGCCCGCCGGTGCGCTGCGCGGCCGCGCGCGCCTCCTCCGGAGTGGTGGCGACCTCGCCGACCGCAACCGGGACGCCGTGCCGAGCCAGGATCTCCTTGCTGCGGTACTCCTGGAGCTTCACCCGGTGAGTCTACCGGCGCGACCTCCATCGGGAGCCCACATCGTCGGCGCGCCGCCCGGCCCCGACCTACACTGACCCGCGCACCCGCCGGCGCTGTGACCGGCGCGTACCGGAGCACCAGCACGTGACCTATACCGTCACCCTGATCCCCGGCGATGGGATCGGCCCAGAGCTCAGCGAAGCGACCGTCGGCGTCCTGGAGGCGACCGGCATTGCCTTCGCTTGGGAGGTGCAGGAGGCGGGCGAGGCGAGCATCGCCCGCGAGGGGACCCCGCTCCCCGAGCGGGTGATCGAGAGCATCCGACGCAACGGCGTGGCGATCAAGGGGCCGATCACGACCCCGGTTGGCAGCGGCTTCCGGAGCGTCAACGTCGGGCTGCGGCTGGCGCTCGAGCTGTATGCCAACGTGCGGCCGGCGCGCAGCATGGTCGGCGTCGAGTCGCGCTACAGCGACGTCGACCTGATCATCGTCCGCGAGAACACCGAGGACCTGTACGCAGGAGTCGAGCATCGCGTTGGCCCCGATGCCGCGGAGAGCATCAAGATCATCACCCGCGCCGCTTCACAGCGGATCGCGCGCTACGCGTTCGAGTACGCGGTGCGCAACGCGCGGCGCAAGGTGACCGCCGTCCACAAGGCCAACATCATGAAGCTCTCCGACGGCCTCTTCCTGGAGAGCTGCGGCCAGGTGGCAGCCGAGTACGCGGGACGGATCGAGTTCGAGGACCGGATCGTGGACAACATGTGCATGCAGCTGGTCCAAAAGCCGGAGCTCTACGACGTCCTCGTCCTTCCGAACCTGTACGGCGACATCGTCAGCGACCTCGCGGCAGGCCTGGTCGGAGGGCTCGGCGTGGCTCCCGGCTCGAACATCGGCGAGAAGGCGGCGGTCTTCGAGGCGGTCCATGGATCGGCGCCCAAATACGCCGGGCAGGACCGGGCCAACCCGACCGCCCTCATCTTGTCGGGGGCCCTCATGCTTCGCCACCTGGGCGAGACCGCGGCCGCCGATCGGGTCGAGGCTGCCGTTCGCGGCGTGATCGCCGAAGGGCAGACAACGACCCACGACCTGGGCGGGAAGGCTGGGACTCGCGAGTTCGCCGCGGCCGTGGCGGACCGGGTCCGCGGCGCCTGACCCGGGCGAGTCGCGGCCAGCCCATGTTTGGCTATCGGATCAGTTGGTCGCAGCTGGCCTGGTTCGGGCATCGGCTGTCGGGGGTCGGCGTCCTGGTCTACCTCTTCATGCACATCGTCGAGAACGCCACGCTGGCGTTCGGGCCGACCGTCTACAACACCACCCAGACCTGGTTCCACAACCTGCCAGTGCGGCTCGGCGAGATCCTGTTGATGGCGGCGCTCGTCTACCACTCGCTCAACGGGCTGCGCGTGGTCGCCATGGATTTCTGGCCCTCGACCACGCGCTGGTACCGGCCGCTCACCTACGCGGTCATCATCGGCACCGTGGTCGCCATGGTCCCGCTGGGGCTGATCATGATCACGCCGTACGCGCCCTGGAACGGTCGCTGATGGTGATCGGGCGCAAGATCTGGCCGGTCCACGGCGACCCGCTGCGACGCAACCCATCGCGCGCCGCCAGGCCGCGGCCGAGCGAGCCCGGCTTCGAGCGCTGGATGTGGTATTTCACCCGGATCAGCGGTCTGCTGCTGGTCGTGCTGGCGATGGGGCACATGCTGATCATGCACGTGCTGGTACAGCTGACCGGCCAGGAGATCAGCTTCGCCTTCGTCACCAGCCGCTGGGGGACCCCGTTCTGGCGGATCTACGACCTGCTCCTGCTCGTGCTGGCGCTGGTCCACGGTGTGAACGGCGCGCGGATCATCATCGGCGACTACATCGAGCGCGGCGGCCTGCGCAACCTGCTGATTGGGATGCTGCTGGTGGTCACCTTCATCTGGCTCCTGCTCGGGATCTTCGTCATCGTCACCTTCAATCCCAATGGCGCGCCGGCCATCGGGCCGTTCTCGTGAGCCTTACCCCGAGTGCCGGAAGCGCGCGACTTCGGCCGCGGACACATGACCTGGATGCGGTGGTCGTCGGGGCCGGGGGGGCCGGGCTGTACGCCGCCCTCGAGCTGAAGCGGGACCTTGGGCCGGAGGCCCGCATCGGCGTCATCAGCAAGCTGTACCCCTCCCGCTCGCACACCGGGGCAGCCCAGGGAGGCGTCTGCGCCGCGCTCGGCAACACCGAGGAGGACCACTGGGAGTGGCACTGGTTCGACACGGTCAAGGGCGGCGACTACCTGGTCGACCAGGACGCCGCGGAGGTGATGTGCCGGGATGCGGTGGCGACGGTGATTAACCTGGAGCACCTGGGGCTGCCGTTCAACCGCACCCCGGAGGGGCTGATCGACCAGCGGCGCTTCGGTGGCCACACCCGCGACTACGGCGCGGGGCCGGTGCGTCGGGCCTGCTATGCCGCCGACCGGACCGGGCACGAGATCCTGCAGACCCTCTTCCAGCAGTGCATCAAGCACGATGTCCTCTTCTACGACGAGTACCAGGTCCTGGACGTGGCCATGCCGGCCGGCGCGAGCGGCCCGGTGAGCGGGGTGGTGGCGCTGCAGCTGGCGACCGGGGAGATCCATTCCTTCCGCGCCGGAGCGGTCCTGTTCGCCACCGGCGGCTTCGGCAAGATGTTCAAGGTGACCAGCAATGCCCACACCCTGACCGGCGACGGGGTCGCGATCACCTATCGTCGCGGACTGCCACTCGAGGATATGGAGTTCTACCAGTTCCATCCGACCGGCATGTACAAGCTTGGCTTCCTCCTCTCCGAGGCGATGCGCGGCGAGGGGGGCTTCCTGGTGAACGGCAAGGGGGAGCGCTTCATGGAGCGCTACGCGCCCACTATGAAGGACCTGGCCAGCCGCGACGTGGTGAGCCGGGCCATCTACAACGAGGTCGCGGCAGGGCGGGGGGTCGACGGCGAGGACTTCGTGCACCTGGACGTTCGGCACCTGGGCGCCAAGGTGCTGAACGAGAAGCTGCCCGACATGAGCGGCTTCATCCGCACCTACTTCGGGATCGATCCGCTGACGGAGCTCGTCCCGATCCAGCCGACCGCCCATTACGCCATGGGTGGCATCCCGACCGACGTCGATGGGCGCGTCCTGGCCGATGAGACCGGCAGGGTGGTGCCGGGCTTCTTCGCGGCGGGGGAGTGCGCCTGCGTGAGCGTGCACGGCGCCAATCGGCTTGGCACCAACTCGCTGCTCGACATCCTCGTCTTCGGGCGCAGAGCGGGGATCGCGATGGCCACCGAGCTGCGTGGCGCGCCTCGGCCTGAGGCGGATCCTGGGGCCGAGACGGCGGTCGCCGACGGAGTCCGGGAGCTGCTGGCCCGAACCGAGGGCGAGCGTCCGGCGCCGATCCGCGAGGAGCTGCAGGCGCTGATGTTCGCAAAGTGCAGCGTCTTCCGCTCCGGGCCGCAGCTCGACGACGCATGGGACGAGGTCCAGGCCCTGCGCGAGCGAGCGCGACACCTGGTCGTGCAGGACAAGGGGCATCGGTACAACACGGACCTGGAGGAGGCGCTCGAGCTCGGCTTCCTGCTCGACTGCGCCGAGGCCACCGTCCGCTCCGCCCAGGCACGCATGGAGAGTCGAGGCGCGCACGCGCGCGAGGACTACCCGGACCGCGACGACGTCAACTGGCTGAAGCACACCTTCGCCTTCCGCTGGTCCGACGGAGCTCCGCCGCGGCTGGCCTACCGCCCTGCCACCATCACCCGCTTCGAACCGAAGCCGCGGACCTACTGATCAGTGGAAGTACAGCTGCGCATCCTGCGCTTTGATCCCGAGCGCGACGCCAGTCCGCACTGGGAGGCGTACACCGTGCCGGCAGAGCCGTCGGACCGGGTCCTCGACCTGCTGCACCAGGTGAAGTGGTACCAGGACGGATCGCTCACCTTCCGGCGTTCGTGCGCTCACGGCGTGTGCGGCTCGGATGCGATGCTCATCAACGGCCGCAATCGGCTGGCGTGCGAATACCTGGTCAAGGACGCCGGGTCCGCGATCAGCGTCGAGCCCGTACGCGGCTCGCCGGTCATCAAGGACCTCCTGATCGACCTCGACGGCTTCTGGGAGAAGTACCGCTCGGTGATGCCCTACCTGGTCAACGATGACCTGCCCGAGGATGGCCGCGAGCGACGCCAATCGCAGGAAGAGCGGGACCGGTTCGAGGACACCAGCAAGTGCATCCTGTGCGGCGCCTGCACCACCGCCTGCCCGTCGTTCTGGGCGAACCCCGATTACGTGGGGCCGGCTGCGATCGTCAACGCCCATCGCTTCATCTTCGACAGCCGCGACCAGGCGGCGGAGGAGCGGCTCGAGATCATGGCCGACGCCGATGGTGTCTGGCGCTGCCGCACCATCTTCAACTGCGTGGAGGCGTGCCCGCGCGGCATCAATATCACGCGGGCCATCATGGAAGTCACGCGCCAGATCGAGTCACGGCGCGGGTGAGCCCCGAGGCGGCTGGCCGACGCCTGCTGATCTACACCGATGGCGCCGCCCGCGGCAACCCGGGCCCGGCCGGACTGGGCGCCATCCTGCGCGAAGCCGAGAGCGGCGCGGTGGTCGCCGAGCTGGCGCGCTTCCTCGGGGTCCGCACCAACAACTACGCCGAGTGGACCGCGGTGGAGGATGCTCTCAGTGAGGCGCTGCGGCTCGGCGCCACGCACGTGGACCTGCGCATGGATTCCGAGTTGGTTGCGCGCCAGATCACCGGCCGGTATCGGGTCAGGCACCCCGACCTCAAGCCGATTCACGCCAGCGTGATGGCGATGCTCGCCAAGCTGGCCGGCTACACGGTCGGCCACGTGCCGCGGGAGCTGAACAAGGACGCCGATCGGCTCTCGAACGTGGCGATCGACGAGCTCCGCTAGCACCGGCGCTAGAATGCTGGTCCCTGGAGGCGGCTGGACGGCCGCGGGCGCGATCGCCGAAAGGCGGCGTCCGAGGAAAGTCCGAGCTCCATAGAGCAGGTTCGCGGGTAACGCCCGTCCGCCGTGAGGCGAGGACCAGCGCCACAGTGACGATGCCCGCGCAAGCGGGAGTGAAACGCGGCAAGCTCGAGCCGGAGCAAGACCGAATAGGAGGGCGCAAGGCGGCGTTCGCGCCGCAGCAGGCTGCTCGCTCAGCCCTCGGGTAGGTCGCTCAGATGGATGGCCGTCGCGGCGCCGCAAGGCGCCGGCACAGAACTCGGCTTACAGGCCGCTCTCCAGGGACTCATCACAGGGCGTTCGAGCAGAAACCATCCCAACGGAACGATGTGGGCGCGCCCGGTGCCGCCCGCAGGCTGTCGCGGGAGCCAGCCAAAGGTGGCAGCCAGCGCGCCAGACATCGGCCTAGTCCTCGTCGGCCCGCCAGATGGTGGTGGCCGTGCAGGCGTTGCAGATGGCGCGTGCCTCATCCATGGTGCCAAGGGGCAGCGGGTGGTCGGGACCGCCAAGGAGGCAGTCGACCTGTACGCGCGCGTCCTTTCCGGCGGGCAGGATCGAGACATGGCGCACGCGACAGCGTCGGATGCGCCCCTGACGGGGGATCGGGATCCGTGGGCGGGATTCGAGCGGTTCAACCGCCATGTTCGACCTTCCCCTCGTTGACCGGCCGTGTTTGCGTCCGGTCGGCGACCAGCGTAGTGAGGGTTCGGTCCCGCTCTCAATGGCGCGTTGGTACCATCCCGCGCTCGGGCCCCGCCCGCGTGTAATGCGGCTGCATGCGGCCGCGCTACACTCGGCCGAGGTCATGCCGCAGGCGCGGCAGCATGAGACGAGGGTGCCAGCGCATTGTTTGGGCGTCGAAACCGGGAGACCAAGGAGGCCCGCGAGGCTGCCGAGCGCGAGCAGAGCCGTCGCGCCCTCTTCGAGGAGCTTGCCAAGCGGCCACCAGACATCTGCCCATTCCTGGGCCTGGCCAGCTCCCAGACCGAATACCACACCGGCGTCACCCGTGAGCATCGCTGCTATGCCTTCGGGGAGCCGGCCGAGCTTTCCGCCGAGCAGCAGGAGCGAGTCTGCCTTGGCCGTGGCTACGGCAACTGTCCGCGCTACCTGCGCGGCGTGCTCGTCATCCCGACCGAGGAGCTGGAGGCGTTGCGCCGGCCGCTCCCGCCCGCTCCGGTCCGACCACCGGCCCCGCCCACTCCTCCGCCTCCGATCGCTCAAGCCAGCGGGGATCGCGGCAGGCGTGCCCCGCTCCTCATCGGGCTCCTGCTATTGCTCGCCGTGGCCGGTGCGAGCGGGGCCTTCCTATTCCTGAGAAATGGAGGGACCGGCGTCCTCCCGACGACGACGCCGACCCCCAGCCTCAGCAGCGCGCCCAGCTCGAGCGGTACCGCCTCGCCCAGCTCGGCGCCAACGGCCACCCCGATCGGCGCCAGCCAGACACCGTTCCCGGAGACGCCAAAGCCCGATCCCACGCCGCTGCCCGGCGACACGTTCATCGGCTACGAGGTGACCGTGCTGGAGGGGCAGAACACCCTCTTCGAGATCGACGCTGGCGGCAACGTCGTGAGCCAGGTGATCGCCCACTACGATCGATTCTCAAAGGCGGCGGTCGATCGGATCGAAGCGCCCAACGGCCTCCTGCACTGGCGGACCGCGGCGGGGTTCTTCAAGGGGCTCTCGTACGTCCACGGCAACTCGGGTCCCTTCTTGATCCGCAAGAAATACCAGGGCACGGACGGACAGCTGCGCTACATCGTCCTCAAGGACAGCGAGACCTGACCGCCACCTGACGCACTGAGCGGACGCTGGGGCGGCCCTGCCTCGCGGGGCGAGGGTCCCGGGACGATCGTCCCTGAATTTCGAGCGCGAAATCCCTTGACGGCCCGCCCATGCCCTGTACAATGGCGCCCAGTGGCCCAAAGTGGGGCTAAATGGGGAGCAGTGGTAGAAACCGCGCATGCAACCGTCCGCCTTCCTGACCGGCGAGTTCCGGCACACGCTCGACGACCGCAGCCGCGTGGCGGTCCCGGCGCGTTTCCGGCCACGCCTCGGCCAGGGAGCCACGCTTGCGCGTTGGCTGGACAACTGCCTTGGTCTCTTCCCGCAGGACACCTGGAATGAGCTCGCAGCCAAGCTCGCGGCGCTGCCGGTCACGAATCCGAGCGCGCGGGAGTTCGGGCGCTTCATGTCATCCGGCGCGGTCGAGGTCGAGCTGGACAAGCAGGGCCGGGTCCTGGTCCCGGGTTACCTGCGGGAGTACGCCGGCCTCGCCGAGGGTGAGGTCATCGTGGTCGGGGCGCTGACGCGCCTCGAAATCTGGTCGCCGGCAGCCTGGCTGCCCTACCGCTCCAGGATCGAGGACGAGCCAGAGGCGCTCGCCGAACACCTCGCCGATCTCGGGATCTGAGGACGCGACGCTATGACGCACGCCGCGACCCTCCATTCATGCGTCTCCGGGCCGATCGGCCCGTCGTCCGACAGGAAAGGTGCGACCGCGAATGGGAGAAGGGCACCTGCCGGTCCTCGTCGACGAGGTTCTTGCCTCGTTGGCGGTGGCTCCCGGCAGCTCCGTCGCAGACTGCACAGTCGGAGGCGGTGGGCACGCCGAGCGGCTTTTGGAGGCCTCGTCTCCGGATGGCCGTCTGCTCGGCCTCGACGCCGATCAGGCGGCCATCCTGGAGGCGCAACGAAGGCTCGCACGCTTTGGCGATCGGGTCGTGCTGCGCCAGGCGAACTTCTCGGCGATCTACGACCAGGCCCGCTCGGCCGACCTGATCCCGCTCGACGCAGTCCTCTTCGATCTCGGCCTTTCGAGCTACCAGCTGGCCGATCTCGAGCGCGGCTTCAGCTTCGCGTCGGACTCGCCGCCGGACATGCGATTCGATGAAGATCGTGGCCTATCGGCGCTCGATCTCATCGACCGATCGTCGCAGCGAGAGCTCGCCGGAATCCTCGCGACGTTTGGTGAAGAACGCCGTGCAGGCCGCATCGCGACGGCGATCCTGGCGGCGCGTGCGGAAGGGCGGCTCGTGACCGCTGCCGACCTTTCTCGCGTCGTCTCCGAGGCCGTACCACTCAGCCGCGCCGATGCGGGCCGCATCCACCCGGCCACGCGCACCTTCCAGGCGCTGCGCATCGCGGTGAACGGCGAGCTCGAGGTGCTTGCCCCCGCGCTGGCGGGCGCGCTGGCGGCCCTGCGCCCAGGCGGGCGCCTGGCGGTGATCAGTTACCACTCGGGCGAGGACCGCATCGTCAAGCGCTTCATCGCCCGCGAGAGCCGCGATTGCGTGGAGGAGCCGCTTCCTCCCGTCTGCCTGTGCGGCCATCGGGCGCAGCTGCGCCCGCTCAGCAAGCGGGGGATCACGCCGACCGCCGAAGAGGTGGGTCGGAACCGACGCGCCCGCAGCGCCCGGCTGCGTGCGGCCATCAAGCTCGCGCCCGTCGGCGCGCAGGACAGCTGAAGGAGGGTCTCTGGATGAGTCGAGGACGCCCGCGTCATCAGTCGAGTCGCCGCCGCATGTACAGCCCCCGCCAGCGCGACGTCCGCGAGCGGAGAAACCAGCACCTCGCCGCCTCCGCTCCCGCCGCCGAAGAGGCCGCCCCGCTCGAGGTCGATGAGAGTATCGAGTTCGAGTCGCCATCAGGCTGGGGCTTCCGGCTCGGCCCGCGAGCCAGCGCCGCCTAGATGGCTGTCATCGGGGCTCGCCCGGCAACCGGGATCGGGGTCCTAGGCCGCCGGCCGCGCGCTCGGCTGCGCCCCATCGCCCGCCGACGGCCGCGCACGCAGCGTCACCTGGCCGGCCGCCGCAACGCCGTGGCCAGCCTTTCGAGCGTGTTGGTGGCGATCGCCGCTGCTGCCGGGCTGGGCCTCTTCTACCTGAGCCAGTCGACCCACGTCGCCGCCATTGGCTACCAGATCGACACCCTGCAGGCGCAGGTCGCGAAGCTGCGAGCCGAGCAGCAGCAGCTCACCTTCCAGATCGGCGAGGCGCGCTCGCCGAGCACCGTGGCGGTGAAGGCGGGCGAGCAGCTGCGGCTGGTCGTGCTCGATCCCGCCGCCGTCCAGTTTGCGTCTCGATCGATTGACCCTCGCACCTTGAAGTAATTCGGCCGGGATCGACCCCCTGCCGATGGAGTAGCCGTGCTCGCCAGGACTGACAGCCGTGCCCGCGCCCTGTTCCTGTTGATCATCGCGACCATGATCGCCACCACCGTCGGCGGACGGTTGGTCTGGTGGCAGGTCGCCGACCGGCAGCGCCTGGCGACCATGGCGCTGAGCCAGATGGCGCAGAACGAAGAGATCCCCGCCGCGCGCGGCGAGATCCGCGATGCGAATGGCGTGCTGCTGGCCATCTCGGTCGGGGTGCAGTCGGTCTATGCCATCCCGCCGACCGTCCACAATGGCGACCCCGAGGGCGCAGCGTCGCTCCTCGCCCCACTGTTGGGCATGGACGTCGTCGATCTGCGAGCCCGGCTGACGAGCAAGAACCCGTGGGTCTGGCTGAAACGCCGTATCGACCCCAAGGTCGCTCAACAGGTCACGGCGCTCCACATTCCGGGAATCGGCATGCTGCCTGAGACACGGCGTATGTACCCGGTCAGCGGGGTGGCTCCCGACACCACGCTCGGGGCGCAGCTGCTCGGCTTCGTGAACGTCGACGGCAAGGGACAGTACGGGATCGAGGGGGCGCAGAACGGCCTGCTGGCCGGCCTCCCTGGCTCGGTCAGCGCCCAGGCGGACGTGATCGGGCGCCGCATCGGCGACTCGGTGTACGAGCTGCGGCCGCCCGTCGATGGAGCCGATCTGACGCTCACCCTGGACGCTGGATTGCAGCACATTCTCGAGACCGCCATGTTCGGCAACTACGAGAAGAACCATGCCCAGGGAGTGACAGGGCTGGTGATGGACGCCCACACCGGGGCGATCATGGCGATGGCCTCCTTCCCGACCTTCGACGGGAACACCTATGCCAAGGCCAAGCCCGAGCTGTTCACCGAACCGGCGGTGAGCCGCCAGTACGAGCCCGGCTCGGTGATGAAAGCCTTCACCATCGCCGCGGCGCTCGACGCCGGCGCGATCGACCTGCAGACCACCGTCCTGGACGATAACAACCTGCGCATCGCCGGCGTCCGAATCCAGAACGCTGACCGCTACACCAAGCCCTATGGCAACGGCGCGATCACCGCCGGCGACGTGCTCAAGCTGTCCGACAACGTCGGCGCGGCCAAGATCGGCCTCCTGCTCGGGCGCCAGCGGCTGTACGAGGCCTTCAAGCGCTTCGGCTTCGGGACGCCAACCGGGGTCGACATCGCCGGCGAGGCGTCGGGCGTGGTCTGGAACCCGGATGGGCCGAACGCCACCGGCGACCTGACCGCAGCGCAGAATGCGTTCGGGCAGGGGCTCAGCGTGACGGCCGTGCAGCTGGTGGCCGGCTATGCGGCGATCGCCAACGGCGGGACGCTCGTGACGCCGCACGTCATCGCGGGCTGGACCGGCCCCGATGGGGTCTATCACGCCACCGACGTGAAGCCCGGCGAGCGGATCATGCGTGAAGAGACCGCCAATACCATGGTTCACCTGCTGACCGATGCTGTCGACCTCGGCCGGGCACAGCCGGCCAGGATTCCCGGCTACTCGATCGCAGGAAAGACCGGGACGGCAGAGATTGCAGGCCCGCAGACCGAGCAGGTGCAGGTCGGGACCGATCCAGCCGGAAAGCCGATCTACGCGCTCCGGACCCACCTCGTCTATCAGCACGGCTGGATCGACTCCTCGTTCATCTCGATCATGCCGGCGGACCACCCGCAGTACGTGACCCTGATCCTCATTCATCGACCGGCGACCTGGGGGCTGTACAAGATGGCGCAGACGCCGGTCAGCCTGTTCAGGAGCCTGGCGCCGCAGGTCTTCGACTACCTGGCCGTCGCGCCGGACCGAATCGTGGAGCCGGTGGCTGCCAGGTGAGGCTGCTAGACTCGGCCGAAGCCTCTGCGGGGAGCAGCGTGCCACCGTCGATCCGCCTCGAAGACCTCCTGGCCGCCACCCACGGCCGCCTCCTCGGGACGACGAAGGTCACCTCCTTCAGCTCCGCCGCGATCGACTCGCGCCGTATCGTCCCGGGCTGCTGCTTCGTCGCCCTGCAGGGGGAGCGCGAGGACGGCCATCGGTTCGTCGCGGATGCCGTGCGGGCTGGTGCCAGCGTCGTCCTGGTGGCGCGGCCGGTCGAGCTCCCGCCCGGGCATGAGTCAGCGGTCGTCCAGGTCGCGGATCCGCTGACGGCCCTTCAGGAGATGGCGGCCTGGTGGCGCGCCCGATCGAGGGTACGGGTCGTGGGGATCACCGGCTCGACGGGCAAGACGATCGCCAAGGAGATCGTGGCGGACGTGCTGGGGCGGAGCATGCACGTGCTCCGCAACGAGGGGAACCTGAACAGCGAGACCGGACTGCCCATGACGCTCCTTAACCTCGAGCCGTCGCACGAGGCCGCCGTTCTCGAGATGAGCATGTACACCGAAGGCGAAATCGCCCGCCTGGCGGAGATCGCGAGGCCGGAGGTTGGCGTGGTGCTCGCCGTGCACCCGACCCACCTGGAGCGCGCAGGCAGCCTGGACGCAATCGCCCGGGCCAAGGGGGAGCTGCCAGCCGCATTGCCCGCCGACGGGCTCGCGGTCCTCAACGCCGATGACCCGCGGGTGGCGGCCATGCGCGCCGCCACGGCGGCGCAGGTGCGGACCTTCGGGCTCGGCCCGACCGCCGACGTGCGAGCCACCGACGTCGAGTCGCACGGCGCGGCAGGCACCTCCTTCACGTTGCGTGCTCCCTGGGCGCAGCGCCGTCTCCAATCCGGAACCCCGGGGCGGCACCTGGTTCCGCACGCCCTCGCCGCCGTTGCCGTGGCCGAGCACTTCAACGTGCCGCTCGACGAGGTCGTGGCGGCGCTGGCGCAGGGGAGTCGCGCCCCGCATCGGATGGCGGTGGTCGACTCGACGGGCGGGGCGGTGGTGATCGACGACACCTATAACGCATCGCCAGTCTCGGTCGCAGCGGCCCTGGATTTCCTTGCGGAGAGTCCCGTGCCGGCCGGCCGGAGCCGCTACGCGGTGCTCGGCGACATGCTCGAGCTCGGTCCAGACGAGGAGCGCCTCCATCGGGAGATCGGGACCAGGGCGGCAGGCATCGCTGATGCGCTGGTGACGGTCGGCGAGCGCGGACGCTGGATCGCCGACGCGGCGAAAGCTGCGGGGCTGGTCCGGGTGACCGAAGTTCGGGATGCCGACGAGGCCCTGTCGGCGGTGGAGCGCGACATGGCACCCGGCGTCGGCGACCTGCTGCTGGTCAAGGGGTCGCGGGGCATCGAGCTCGAGCGGCTGGTCGCTGCGCTCACGGGCGCGCACGAGGCGCACGGATAGCCATGCTGCCGATCGTCGTTGCGCTGCTCGCCGCCTTCGGCGGGGTCGTGCTCCTGGGCCCGGTCTACATCGGCCTCCTGCAGCGACTGGGCTTCGGCCAGCAGATCCGCTCCGACGGCCCAGAGGGGCACATGGGGAAGGCGGGGACGCCGACCATGGGCGGGATGCTGGTGGTGGTGGTGGTGATGTTCCTTGCGATGGCGATGCGCATTGAGGACGTCTACACCCTGACCCCGATGCTGGCCCTCGTCGGCGTCTCGATCCTGGGCGCCATCGACGACTTCGTAAACGTACATACCGGGATCGGGGTGCGCGGTCGCTTCAAGCTCGTGTGGCAGACCGTGGTGGCGCTCCTGGCCGCCATCTACATCCAGCGTCACTTCGCGCTCCCCGAGGTGAACATCTCGTTCATCACGGTGCCGATCCCGTTCGCCGGCGACATCGTCATCGGCGGCCTCCTCTTCGTCCTGTTCGTGGCCTTCGTCATCGTGGGGACGAGCAATGCCGTCAACCTGACCGACGGGCTCGACGGCCTGGCCGGCGGAGTCCTCATCTTCAGCTTCGTGGCCTACCTGCTGATCGCCCTGGTGGCAGTCCACGGCGGCAAGCCGTCGCAGCCGAACCTGGCTATCTTCTGCGCCCTGATCATCGGCGCGCTGATGGGCTTCCTGTGGTTCAACGTGCACCCCGCACAGCTCTTCCTGGGGGACGCCGGCGCGCTGTCGATGGGCGCCACCCTGGCGGTGGTCGCAACCATCACCGCTCAGCTGCCGCTGCTTGCGGTGATCGGTGCCGTCTTCTTCGCGGTCATCATGAGCGTCGTGCTCCAGGTCGCCTCGTTTCGGCTCCGCGGGCGGCGCATCTTTCGCATGGCCCCGCTGCAGCACCACTTCGAGCTGATCGGGTGGGCGGAGGAGAAGATCACGATGCGCTTCTGGATCGTCGGGGCGCTCGCCGGCGTGCTTGGCTTCAGCCTCTACCTCGCCACCGTGAACGGGCTCTAGCGAGACCGATGACCACCATGACCGCCCCGATTGCCACGCTCGACGACCTCCGCGGGCGCCGCGCCCTGGTCCTCGGCCTGGCTCGCTCGGGGACCGCGGTGGCGCGCCTGCTGGCCGACGCCGGAGCGATCGTGACGGCCTACGATCGGCGACCGCCCGAGCAGTTGACCGACGCGGTCCAGACGCTCGGCAAGCGCCCGGTGCGGCTGGCGCTGGGTGTGCCACCGGAGGAGGCGCGCGCCCTGGTCGGCGCGGCAGACCTCCTGGTCACGAGCCCGAGCATCTCGCCGACGATGCCGACCACCGATGCCTGGCTTCGCGCCGCCATCAACGAGGCCCTCGAGCGCGGCGTTGAGCTGGTCAGCGAGGTCGAACTCTTCCTGCGGCTCACCCAGGCGCGCGTGCTGGCGGTCACCGGCACCAAGGGAAAGACCACCACGACCGCCTTGATCGGCGCGATCCTGGAGGATGCCGGCATGTCGCACCTCCTCGGCGGCAACATCGGGCGGCCGCTGATCGAGGAGGTCGAGCGCCTCGGCCCCGGCGACTGGGCCGTCCTGGAGCTCTCCGAGCTGCAGCTGCCGACCATCTCGCGCGGCGCGGAGATCGCCGTCTACACCAACATCGGCGCCGACCATCTCGATCGCCACGGCACGCTGGAGGCGTATCAGGCGGTCAAGGCGCGGCTCGCCGAGCTGAGCGTGCTACATGGCCGCGTCGTCCTGAACGCGGACGATCCGGGCTGCCGCGAGCTGGGGGCCCGCCTGCCCGCGGCATCGATCGCCTGGTATGGGCTCGAGGCGGATGAACCCTGGCTTGCGGCACGCCTGGCCGACGGCTGGCTCACCGTCCGCGGCGAGCGTGTGCTGGCCGCCGCGGAGATGCCAATCCCTGGCCGCCATTCGTTGGCCGATGCCCTGGCCGCCGCGCTGGCAACGTCGCTGGCCGGCGCCTCGAACGAGGCGATCGCGAGCGGGATCCGTGACTTCGGCGGCGTCCCGCATCGGCTCGAGCGGGTGGCGACGCGCAATGGGGTGGCGTGGGTCAACGACTCGCAGGCGACCATCCCGATCGCCGCCATCGGGGCGCTGGATGCCTTTGCGCCGGCGCCGGTGGTGCTGATCGCCGGCGGCAAGGACAAGGGGCTCGACTACGACGCGCTGGCGAACGCGATCGCGCGGCGCTGCCGCGCGGCGATCCTGATCGGTGAGACGGCCGGCGAGCTGGAGCGACTGATCGCTCGCCGCGTGCCGGTAGTCAGGGCAGGCACCATGCCCGAGGCGGTCGCCGCGTCCGCCGCCTGGGCACAGTCGGGGGACGTGGTGGTGCTGGCTCCGGCG
Organism: Chloroflexota bacterium; assembly: GCA_039932375.1. Classification (GTDB taxonomy): domain Bacteria; phylum Chloroflexota; class Limnocylindria; order QHBO01; family QHBO01; genus CF-167. The sequence goes on from JBDTQD010000004.1 coordinate 36,990, forward strand.
GCGGCCTCGTTCGACATGTTCGACGACTACGCGGCCCGCGGCGATGCCTTCCGGCAGGCGGTCCGTGCGCTGGATGCCCCGGAGCCGCAACGATGACCGCCGTCGTCGCCATCGCGGCGCGCCGCACGGCCCGCACCACGCGCACTGGCGTGCGGAGAGAGCGTCACCAGGTTGCCTATCCGCTGCTGGTCGCCGTCATCGCGCTGGTCGCCATCGGCGTGGTGATGGTCTACTCGGCCTCGAGCGTGCGCGCCTACATCTCGACCACCGATCCGGCCAGCCAGGGTTTCCAGCAGGGGATCTGGGCGTGCCTGGGGCTGGCGGCCATGCTCGTCGCCAGCCGCATCGATTTCCGTCTCCTGCGCTACGTGGCGATCCCGGTCTTCGTGCTGACCCTGGCCCTGCTGGCGGTGGTCCTGATCCCCGGCATTGGCACGGCGGCCTTCGGGTCGCGGCGCTGGCTCTTCGTTCCGGGGATCGGCGGCTTCCAGCCGGCCGAGCTGGCCAAGCTGGCGATCTGCCTCTACCTGGCGCATTGGCTCGACCGGCGTGGGACCGATGCGCGTGGGCTGATGAACGGGCTGGTCCCGTTCGTACTCCTGGTCGCGCCCGGCTTCCTGCTGATCGCCCTGGAGCCCGACCTCGGGACGGCAGGCGTCTACATGGCCGCCGCGCTGGCGATCTTCTTCATGGCCGGCGCGAACCTCCTTTATCTGGGCGTCACCGGCTCGGCGGTGGTCGGGGCGGCCTATCTGATGGTGACCAGCAACGCGTACCAGCTGCGGCGGGTGGCAGGGTTCCTGGACCCGTTCCGCGACCCGCTGCACACCGGCTACAACGTGGTCCAGGCGGTGATGGCGCTCGCCCTGGGCGGGATCACAGGCGCCGGCCTGGGCGCGAGCCGGCAGAAGTTCTTCTACCTGCCTTCCCCGTCGACGGACTTCATCTTTGCCATCATTGGCGAGGAGTGGGGCCTGATCGGCACCCTCACGGTGCTGGCCCTGTTCGTGGTGGTCGCCTACCAGGGCTATCGGATCGCGATCAACGCGCCGGATACGTTCTCGGGCCTGCTGGCCGCGGGGATCACCACCTGGCTGGTCGTCCAGGCCTGCATCAACATGATGGTCGTCACCGCCCTCCTGCCGGTTACCGGCATCCCGCTCCCGTTCATCAGCTACGGCGGTTCGGCCCTCATCATCAACCTCGCTGCGGTCGGCATCCTGCTGTCGATCTCGCGCGAGACCACGCAGACAGGATCATTGCTTGATGCGGTGTTCGGTGTCGGGCGGCGGAACAGGCGGGCACATCTACCCCGCGCTGGCCGTCGCACGGGCGCTGCGCGACGCGCAGCCCGGGCTTGAGGTCAGCTATATCGGCGGCGCCCGTGGTCTCGAGCGCAGCCTGGTGGCTGGCGGCGAGCTGCCCTACCACCAGCTGGTGGTCCGCTCGCTGCGCAGCAGCGGCGCCGACCGCCACCTCGTGCTCGACCCGCTCCGGCTGGCGGCATCCGCCCCGCAGGCGTGGTACCTGCTCGGCCGGCTCCGGCCGGCTGCCCTCTTCACCACCGGCGGCTACCTCGCCCTGCCGCTCGTCGCGGCGGCGCGGGCCCGCGGCATCCCGAGCCTGCTCTGGGAGGGGAACGTGATCCCGGGCAGGGCGACCGCCGCGGTGGCGCGCCTTGCCACACGCGTGGCCGTCTCCTTCCCGCCGACACTGGCCGCCTTCCACGGCCGAAGCTTCATGTCGGGCACGCCGATCCGCTCCTTCGAGCACGTCGATCGGACGGCGGCGCGCGGATCCTTCGGCGTGGCCGCGGACGATCGCCTGCTCCTCGTCTTTGGTGGCTCGCAGGCGGTCGCCCGCCTCACCGCCGCCCTCGACGCGGCGCTGGAGCGGCTGCTGGTCGACTGGCGCGTGCTGCACTTGACCGGCAGCGCGGGCATCTCCGCCGCCGAGGCGATTCGGGACAGCCTGCCGGCAACGCTGCGGGGCCGCTACGAACCGATCGCCTTCCTGACCGATCGGATGGCCGACGCCCTGGTGGCCAGCGACCTGGTGCTCGGCCGCGCCGGCTCATCGACCTGCGCCGAGGTGGCGGCCGCGGGCGTCGCCTCGATCCTGGTCCCGTACCCCCATGCGGCCGGCCACCAGCAGGCCAACGCGGCCTGGCTCGCCGATCAGGGAGCCGCCGTGCTGGTTCGCGATCAGGAGCTCGACGGGGAGCGGCTCCTCGCCGAGGCGACAGCGCTCCGCGACGATGGGCGGCGTGGCGGGATCGCCGCGGTCGCCCGCAGCCTCGCCCGCCCGGACGCGGCACGGCTGCTCGCCGACGTGCTGCTGGCGATGGCCGAGCGGCGTCCGCTGCCGTCGCTCGCCGGGACGGCGGGTTGAGCGCGGTGGCGACGCCCGTCAACGGGGCGCATCTCGATCGACTCGACGTTCTCGCTGCCGAGCGGGGGATCGACCTGGCGATCGACGCCCCGATGGCTCCCTTCACCACGTTGCGTGTCGGCGGCCCGGCCGACCGCCTGGTCGCGCCACAGACCCGAGACGATCTCCTGGCTGCGCTCCGCCTGGCGCGTGATGCGGCCTCTCCGTACCTCGTGATCGGCAACGGCAGCGACCTGGTCGTCGCGGACGCCGGGATCCGCGGCCTGGTGATTCGCAACCGGGCCAGAACGGTGACCGTTGATGGCGTGCAGCTGACCGCGGATGCTGGCGCGCCGATAGCCCTCCTGGTGCGGCGCTGCACGGCGGCGGGGCTCGCCGGCCTCGAGTTCGGGACCAGCATCCCCGGCACGCTGGGCGGCGCGGTCTGGGCCAACGCCGGCGCCCATGGCGGCGACATGGGCGACGTCATTCGAAGCGTCGAGGCATGGGATCCGGACGAAGGCGCCGTCCAGAGCCTGGACGGCGATGCCTGCGCCTTTGCCTATCGGGAATCGCGATTCAAGCACGGCCGTGAAGTGGTCGTGTCGGCGTCGCTCGAGCTGCGTGGTGACCTCCCCGCGACGATCGCGGCACGGGTCGCTGTCAACCAGGCGGAGCGTATCGCCAGCCAGCCGCTCGCCGACCAGAACGCCGGGAGCGTCTTTCGCAACCCACCCGACGACCACGCCGGGCGGCTGATCGATGCCGCCGGCCTGAAGGGGATGCGGGTCGGCAGCGCGGCTGTCAGCGATCTGCATGCCAACTTCATCGTGACCGATCGCGGCGCCAGCGCCGCCGACGTGCGTTCACTTGGTGACCGCGTGCGCGCCGTGGTCCTGAAGCGCTTCGGCGTCGAGCTGGCGTACGAGATCGAGTTCGTCGGTGACTGGCCTGGCGCGAACGGGGCCGGCACATGACTGGGCGACTCCGGGTCGGCATCTTCGCCGGCGGCCGGTCGGCCGAGCACGAGGTGAGCGTCAGCTCTGCCGACGCTGTGCTGCGCGCCATCGACCGCGAACGGTTCGAGCCGTACCTCGTCTACATCGACCGCGAGGGGCGCTGGCACCTGCCGGCAGTTCCTGCGCCGCTCCTCGGCGACCGCCCCCTGGCCCAGCTGCTCGGAGCGGCGACCCCGGCGGAGCAGACGACCGTCCTGCAGGCGCATGCCGAGCTGCCGGTCCCGACAGCCAACGATCGGACCGAGCTCGCGCCGCGTGCGATCCTGCGCTCGTTGGCCGAGGCGATCGACGTTGCCTTCCTGGTCCTGCATGGGCCGTTCGGCGAGGACGGCACCCTGCAGGGATTTCTGGAGATGGCTGGCGTGCCCTACATCGGGGCCGGGGTACTGGCCAGCTCGGTGGCGATGGACAAGGTCGTCTTCAAGGACCTGATGCGCGGCCACGGCCTGCCCGTGGTGGAGTACGTCCCCTTCCAGCGCGCCGCATGGCGCGTGGCGCCTGAGCGCGTGCTGCGCGACGTGGCCGAGCGCATTGGCGAGCGCTCGGTGGTCAAGCCTGCCCGGCTCGGCAGCAGCGTCGGCATGACCCTGGTCCATCGTCCCGGCGAGCTGGCGGACGCACTGGACGAAGCCTTCCGCTACGACAGCAAGGTGATCGTCGAGGCCTACGTGGCCGATGCGCGGGAGCTCGAGTGCGGGGTCCTCGGCAACGACGATCCGATCGTCTTCGAGCCGGGCGAGGTGGTGAGCCACCACGAGTGGTATGACTACGAGGCCAAGTACGTGCCCGGCCTGGCTGATGTCCTGCCGCGCGCGCGGATCGATCCCGAGCTGGCGGATCGTGTCAAGGCTTTGGCCCTCGAAGCCTACCGGGCGGTCGACTGTGCCGGCCTGGCGCGGGTCGACTTCCTGGTCCCCCCCGGGGCGGTCTACCTCTCCGAGATGAACACCCTGCCGGGCTTCACCGCCACAAGCATGTACCCGAAGCAGGCCGAGCTCGCCGGGGTCACCTTCCCCGACCTGATCGCGCGGCTGATCGAGCTCGGGCTCGAGTCGGACCGCGAGGGGCGCACACCGGGCGACCGCGCCGTCGACGCGGACCGATGACCCGCCGCGGCGCCAGGCAGGGGCGCGTCGCCAAGCCACGGCGAGCCGCGGCGCACGCGCGGCGGCCGGGGCCGAACCTCCGCCACCGGATGCGACGGACCCTGCCGGCGCCGGGCCGAATCGCCGCCGGCCTGCTGGCCGGCGCCTTGATCGCCGCGGTGTTGGCGCTCAACAACGGCCCGTGGCTACGGGTCGGGCGGATCGCCTGGGCGGGGGAGCGCTACACGACGGCGAGCCAGCTGCGGAGCGTCCTCGCCGCCCTCGACGGGACCGCGCTGCTCACGGTCGACGCGAGCGGCGTGGCGGCCAGGCTCGCGCGCCTGCCGGCCGTGGCGGAGGCCCGCGTCGAGGCAATGGTGCCGGATTCGGTCAAGGTCACCATCGTCGAGCGGCCGGCCGCCTTCGTGTGGCAGACCAGTGCAGTCCGCCTGCTTGGTGCCGCCGATGGCACACTGATCGGCCAGCTCGCGCTGCAGGCCGACCTTCCCAGAGACCTGGCCGCCCTGCCGTTGGTTGACGATCGCCGGGTCGAGAGCCACCAGATGATCGTCGGGGACCGGATCGACCCCGCCACGTTGGCCGCGGCCGTGCGCCTGGTGGCGGTCGACCCGGCCGCGCTCGGCTCGACCGCGATCCACCTTGCGCTGCGCGTCACCCATGACGATGGGTTCGTGCTGGTGTCGGGCCAGCCGGCCTGGCTGGCCGACTTCGGCTTCTACCCACTCCTCGACGAGCAGGACTTGACGGCCCTCGACCAGCGCATCGACGCGCAGGTCGCGGCCGTGCGCACCCTCTTCTCCGTTCAGCCCGAGGGGAAGGTCAGCTGGGTGGATGTACGCGATCCGGGGAGGGTATATTGGCGGCCGTAGGAACCGCGGCTCGGTCGAGACCGACCGGCGCGGCAGGCAGGGGATGCGTCTCTGATGTGGCTCGCCCTGGTGGGCCTCGCCCTTGGTGTCCTGCTCGGCCTGGCGCTGAACGTGAACGTCAGCCCGGACCTGGCGCGCTACAGCGCGGTCGGCATCTTGGCCGGCCTCGACTCGGTGCTGGGCGCCATTCGGGCCGAGCTGGATGCCCACTACGACAACCGAGTCTTCATCTCCGGATTCGTGACCAACGCCCTGGTGGCGGTGGCCCTCACCTTCGTAGGGGATCGGCTCGGCATCGACCTCTATCTGGTTGCGCTGTTCGCCTTCGGGCTGCGCATCTTCCAAAACGTGGCACTCATTCGCCGCCACTTCCTGTAGGCTCGGGCACACCCGTGCCGCGGAAGCGCGGCGGGACCTACGGGAGGTAGCTTGGACAGGGAGACCGTGCTGGTCGGCATCGATGCCGGCACGACCAAGGTGACGACGCTGATCGGCGAGGTCAGCCGCGACGGCGACGTCAACATCATCGGCTATGGCATTGCGCCGTCGGTCGGGATGAAGAAGGGGATGGTCGCCAACATCGACCAGACCGTGAACTCGATCGCCGCCAGCCTGGAGAAGGCGGAGCGCCTGTCGGGCTACAAGATCAGCTCTGCCTTCGTGTCGGTGGGTGGCAGCCACATCAGCAGCCAGAACAGTCGCGGCGTGGTCGCCGTCTCGGGCCACAAGCGCGAGGTCAGCCGTGAGGACGTGGCGCGAGCCACCGAGGCTGCCAAGGCGATCCAGGTCCCCTCCAATCGCGAGATCCTGCACGTCATCCCGCGCGGCTACATCGTCGACGGGCAGGAGGGCATCAAGGACCCGCTCGGCATGAGCGCGGTGCGCCTGGAGGTGGAGACGCACATCGTCGCCGGGGCCGCGACCTCGATCCAGAACCTGTCCAAGTGCATCGCCAACGCCAACGTCCAGATCGACGAGCTGGTGATCAGCTCCCTGGCGTCCGCCGAGGCGACCCTGACCGACACCGAGAAGGAGCTGGGCGTGATGGTCGCCGACATCGGCGGCGGCACGACCGACCTGGCCATCTTCACCGATGGCGCCGTCTACCACTCGGCGGTCCTGCCGGTGGGCGCCATCAACGTCACCAACGACGTGGCGATCGGCCTCCGCACCAGCCTCGACCTGGCCGAGGAGATCAAGATCAAGCATGGCTCGGCCAACCTGGCGGAGATTGCGCCGGAGGAGCTGCTCAACGTGGCGGTCCTGGGCGAAGGTGGCGGCCAGACGATCCAGCGTAAGAAGCTGTGCGAGATCATCGAGGCTCGCATGAGCGAGATCTATTCGCTCATCGGCGAGGAGGTCAAGCGCTCCGGCCATGCCGGCCTGCTGCCCGCGGGGGTGGTCCTCACCGGCGGAGGGGCTCGCCTCGGCGGCGTCGCCGAGCTGGCTCGCGAGGTGCTGCAGATGCCGGTCCGGGTCGCATCGCCGCAGGGCGTCGGCGGCCTGATGGACCAGCTCTCGAACCCCGCCTTCAGCACCTCGATCGGGCTCCTGCTGTGGGGCGCGCGCCACATCGGCAGCGAGCCAATCGTTTTCGCCGCCGGGTCGCCGATGAGCGGCGGGCTCGGCCGCGTGATGGACTGGATCCGGGGCCTCTTCCCCGGCTGACGCGGCGTCTCCCGCAGCCCCGACCCGCGGGTGTGGACAAGCGGGAGTCCCTCCACCGCGATTTCCGGGTTGTGCACAACTCGGGCACCGGATGTGGATAAATCGGCCCACGTCGGATGGGTCCGGTCGCTAGAATCGGTTGCACCCGCGCGAGCTCCGGGTCCGCCAGCCACCAGCCAGCCAACCGCGCAGGAGAATCCCTCATGCCGCTCCGTTCTGACGCAGAGCATTTCGCACTCATCAAGGTCATCGGCGTGGGTGGCGGCGGTTCGAATGCCGTCAATCGCATGATTCGCGCGGAGATGATGGGCGTCGAGTTCATCGCGGTGAACACCGATGCGCAGGCGCTCCTGCAGAGCGATGCGCCGCACAAGATCCGCATCGGCGACAAGCTGACCAGGGGCCTCGGTGCCGGCGCTGACCCGGGGGTCGGGCAACGGGCCGCCGAGGAGGACAGCGAGAAGATCTACGAGGCGCTCAAGGACGCCGACATGATCTTCATCACCGCCGGCATGGGGGGCGGCACGGGCTCGGGAGCCGCGCACGTCATCGCCGAGATCGCCAAGGACCTGGGCGCCCTGACGGTCGGCGTCATCACCAAGCCCTTCAGCTTCGAGGGCGTGCGCCGCAAGCTCGTCGCCGAGCAGTACTCCGAGCTGCTCAAGGACAAGTGCGACACCCTGATCACCATCCCCAACGATCGGCTGCGCGAGGTGGTCGACAAGAAGACGAGCATCCTGGATGCCTTCCGCGTGGTCGACGATGTCCTGCGCCAGGGCGTGCAGGGGATCAGCGACCTGATCACCGTGCCCGGCCTCATCAACCTGGATTTCGCCGACGTCAAGACGATCATGCGCGACGCAGGCTCGAGCATGATGGGAATCGGGATCGGGACCGGCGACAACCGCGCCGTGGAGGCCGCTCGCGCCGCCGTCATGAGCCCGCTGCTTGAGGTCAACATCACCGGCGCGCGCGGGATCCTGTTCAACGTCACCGGCGGCAGCGACCTGGGCCTGTTCGAGGTCAACGAGGCGGCGGAGGTGATCAAGGAGGCCGCGGATCCGGAGGCGAACATCATCTTCGGGACGGTGATCGACGACCGGATGCGCGACGAGGTCAAGGTGACCGTCATCGCCACAGGCTTCGACGCCACCCGCAAGCCGCGGGCGCCGGGGCGCGCCGTGACGGCCGCGGGAGGGGTGGCGACCGGGATCGAGGCCTCGCTCGACGAGCGGAGCCGCGAGATCCTGGCCGAGATCGAACGCGACCGGGCCGAGCGGCAGTCGCTCGAGGATCAGATGCCAGAGAACTCGCCTTTCGCGGCGGGGGAGAAGCCGGCAGCCAAGGCCGAGGAGCGGCAGGCGATCCCGGTGCGCGGCAACGGCCTCGATCGCCCGTCGTACGGCGAGACTGACCTGGATATCCCCTCGTTCCTGCGCCGCAAGAGCGAGTAGCCACCGGACTGGACCGATGCGCCCCGGCCCCACGGCCGGGGCGTTCGTATTCTTGGAAAGCTGAGCCGCGATGTTTCCGATCGATGAGCCGCCGCTCGACGCAGAGCTGATCGGCTCCCGGTTCAGCCTCCTCGTCGAGCGCCTGCGGGCAGTCGCCGAGGCCTCTGGCCGGGACCCCGATGCGGTCCGGGTCGTAGCGGTCACCAAGGGCTTTGACCTTCCCGTGGTGCGCGCCGCGGGCGCAGCAGGGCTGACGCGCTTCGGCGAGAACCGGCTCCAGGAGGCGATCCCCAAGGTGGCCGCCCTGCCGGATGCCGAGTGGCACCTGGTCGGTCGTCTGCAGGCCAACAAGGCACGGCAGGCGGTGCGCGCGTTCCGCGTCATCCACTCGGTCGACTCGCTGGAGCTGATGCGTCGCCTCGACCGCATCGCGGCCGAGGAATCGCTGGCGCCGACCCTGCTGCTGCAGGTCAACGTGACCGGTGAGGAGACCAAGGCCGGCTTTGCGTTGCCCTGGTTCGAGGATCAGCTTCAACGAAGCGGCCAGCTGGCAGCTGCGGTCGCTCAGGCGGGCGCCGCGCGCGTGACCGGGCTGATGACGATTGGCCCGGCCCGCGGCGATGGTCGCGAGGCGGGGGCCACCTTTGCCACGCTGCGACGCCTGCGCGACGCGCTCGAGCAGCTGACCGGCGATCCGCTTCCCGAGCTGTCGATGGGGATGACCGCCGACGCCGACGCCGCGGTCGCCGAGGGAGCCACGCTGGTGCGGGTCGGGACCGCCATCTTCGGTCCCCGTCCCGGTTGAACGGCGCTGCTATCCTCCTCGACCGAGATGCCGCTCGTGATCGTCAACTTCCTGCAGCTGCTGATCAGCGCACTGATGCTGCTGGTGATCGCTCGGGTCGTCGTCAGCTGGATGGCCCCCACTGGCGGCGGGGGGCTGGTCGCATTCATCTACCAGGCGACCGAGCCGATTCTGGCCCCGATCCGGCGCGCGGTGCCGCCCAGCGGAGGCCTGGACTGGGCGCCGCTGATCGCGATGCTGGTGCTGGGGCTGCTGCTCCGCTTCGTGGTGCAGCTCTAGGCCGGCGGCGATTGGCCCGCAATTGAGGCTGCCGGAGCCCATCGCTATACTGCGGTCCCCGCGTGGGCGATTGGCTCAGCCCGGTTAGAGCGCACGGTTCACATCCGTGAGGTCACTGGTTCGAATCCAGTATCGCCCACCATCTAACTTCCCCACTGCGGAGGGACGGACCGATGCGGCCGCTCCTCGCGCGTCTCCTCCGGATCGGCATCGCGCGGCCCCTCACCGAACGCGACTACGCGATGCTCACGGTGGGGTCGCTGATATCGCTGCTCGGGGACGGCTTCTTCTTCGTGGCGTTGGCCTGGCAGGTCTACCAGATCAGCAACGTGCCCACTGCGATGACCGCGGTCGGCATCGCGTGGACCCTGCCCCTGATCGCCACCATCCTCCTCGGCGGCGTCCTCTCCGACCGCTACGACCGCCGCTGGCTGATGGTCGGCGCCGACCTCCTGCGTGGCGTCGCGATCGCGGCGATGGGGATCCTGTCGGTGGCGGGGGTGCTGGAGCTGTGGCACGTGGTGGCGCTGATGGCGGTCATCGGGCTGGGCGACGCGATCTTCAACCCGGCATCGGTGGCAATCGTGCCCGACCTGCTGACCGACGACCTGCTGCCGCCGGCGAATGCCCTGCAGGGCACGGTCCGGCCGCTCATGGCACAGCTCGCCGGGCCGGCCATCGCCGGCCTGGTGGTCGCCGGGATCGGCCCCGGCGCTGCCTTCCTGGTCGACGCGGCCACCTTCGGCGCATCGGCGCTGGCGGTTGCGAACATCAGGCACCGCTCGCGGAAGCATGAGGCCGCCCGCGGCATCGGGGCGACCTTCCGGGAGATCGGGGAAGGGCTGGCCTTCGTGCGCGGGCAGGCGTGGATCTGGGCCACCCTGGTCTCGGCGATGCTCAGCCTGCTCGTCTTCGTCGGCCCGCGGCAGACGCTCGTTCCATTCCTGATCAAGAACCGACTCGGCCTCGGCCCCGAGGCGCTCGGCGCGACCTTCGCCGCCGGCGGGGTGGGGGCGATCCTGGCTGCACTGGTGATCGGCCAGGTCGGCCTGCCCGCCAGGCGCGTCACGGTCATGTACGCCGCCTGGGCGGCCGGCGTGGCGCTGATGGCGATCTACGGCGTGATGACCCAACTCTGGCAAGCCCTGGTGGTGAGCTTCGTGATCCACGGGCTCTTCGAGCTGGGCCAGATCATCTGGACCACCCTTCTGCAGCAGCGCGTCCCCCGCGGCATGCTCGGCCGGGTGTCGAGCCTCGACTGGCTCGTCTCGATCGGCCTGGTCCCCGTCTCGTATGCACTGACCGGCCCGGTTGCCGGGGCCTTCGGGGCCACCACCACCATGGTCGGTGCGGGGCTCCTGGGCGCCGTCCTGATGGGCGGGCTCCTCTTCTTCCCAGGGGTGCGGGATCCCGAGCGTGAGCGGGCCTCGGCCCTCGGTGGAGAGGCGACCGAGTGAGCGAGAGGCTCCGCATCGCGATCTTCGGCGAGTCCTACCTGCCGTACCTCTCCGGTGTGACCGTCTCGACCGAAGCCCTCGCTCGCGGACTGCGAGCCGCCGGTCACGAGGTGCTCCTGGTCGTTCCACGGCCCGCTCGCGGCGCCGAGGCGGGGACCGCCGGAGCCCTCGGGCCGGACCCGCAGATCGCCTGGTTGCCCTCGTTCCAGGTGCCGGGGCCAGCGCCGACGAGCTACCGGGTCCCATGGCCGATCCCCTCCGCCGCCCCGCGCGCTGCCGCGGCATTCCAACCGCAGATCATCCACGCCCAGTCCCCGTTCACCTCTGGCGTCATGGCGCGACGCCTCGCCCGGCGGCTCGGTGCCCCGCTGGTCTTCACCCATCACACCCGCTTCGACGACTATGGCCACTACCTCGGACCGCTGGCTCGGCCGGGCGCGGCGCTGCTGGCCGCCTATCTGCGCCGGTTCTGGCTCGGTTGCACCGCCGTGGTCGCGCCCGGCAGCGAGCTGGCCGCCGAGATCCGCGACCTGCTTGGCGCTCGACATCGGCCGCTGGTGCGCACCATCCCGACCGGGATCGAAGTTTGGGCAATCCGCGCGCTGCCGGCCGTCGACCCGCGCTCGCTCGCCGGCTGGCCGTCAGACGCCGTTGTCGTGGCCGGGCTCGGCCGGCTCGCGCCGGAGAAGAACGTCGAGCTGCTGGTCGAGGCCTTCGCCGAGGTCGCAGCTGGTGATCCGTCTGTTCGGCTCCTGCTGGTCGGCGGCGGACCGTCCGAGGCAGCCCTGCGCGCGCGGGCCGATCAGCCCGACCTGGCCAGGCGCGTCTACCTGAGTGGGATGCGGCCCCGCTCGCTTGCCCTGGCGCTGATCAAGGGGGCCGACCTGTTCGTGGCCACCTCCCAGACCGAAACCCAGGGCTTGGTGCTGGCCGAGGCGCTCGCCGCGGGACTGCCGGTGGTGGCGCTGGAGGGGCCGGGGGTGGCGGACTCGGTGCGCGACGGGGTGGACGGCATGATTGTCGCAGCGGAGCCGACCGGCGAGCGGCGCGACCGCCTCGCAGCGGCGCTGCGCGGCCTCATCGCTGACTCCGACCGTCGGTCCGCGCTCGCCGCAGAGGCCCTCGCCGGCGCCGGCCGCTTCAGCATCGAGACGCGCATCGGCAGCATGATCGAGTTGTATCGCGAGCTGCTCGCCGGGCGGAGATGACGATTGGTGCAATGGCTTGCGCGGGGACCGGGGCCGCGTACAATGCCAGCCATGCGCGTGAGTCTCACGGCCCGCTTCGTCTCCCACCCGTCGATCGACTTCGGAGCGCGCCGTGCGGCCGGCCGTCGTCGCCGCCTGGGCCTTGATGCCATGTCACTGACCTACCACCCGTCCGCCGCGGCGCGCCACCGCGCACCGACGATCGCTTCCCTCCGTTCGCAGACGAGCCGGTTCCGCTTCCCGTCGGTAGGCAGCGTTGGCCGCGTCAGCCCGCGCCGCGCCCTCCTGCCGCTCGGGCTCCCGCGCGCCCGCCGCTCGTAGCGGCGCGGGTGTCCGCGCTGCGCACCGCGCGAGCCACCTCGGCCGGCGGGGTCGTCCATCGGTCTGACGCCGGCCACCTCGAGATCGTCCTGGTCCACCGTCGCCAGCCTCCGCTCTGGGCGCTGCCCAAGGGGACACCGGATTCGGGTGAGACCCTCGCCGAGACGGCGATCCGCGAAACGCGCGAGGAGACCGGCCTCCAGGTCGAGATAGAGGAGCCGGTCAGCTCCATCACCTATTTCTTCGTCCACCGCCGGACGCGTTTCCACAAGACGGTGCACTTCTTCCTGATGCGGCCGTTCGGCGGGCGCCTCGAAGATCACGACCACGAGTTTGACGAGGTGCGCTGGGTCCCGATCGACGAGGCGCTGCAGGTGATGACGCACGCCACCGAGCGGGGGGTCGTCGACCGCGCAATCGAGCTGCTCGCCGCACGGAGCGAGCCGCAACCTGCCGTGACCGGCGCCCTTCCTTGACCGGGGCCGAGCCGCCCCTGAAGGAAACCCCACTGCACGCCAACCACCTGGCGCTCGGGGCGCGGATGGTGGCCTACGCCGGGTACGAGATGCCGGTGCAGTACACCTCGATCATCGAGGAGCACCGAACAGTGCGCGGCGCGGTCGGCCTCTTCGACCTGTCGCACATGGGCGAGCTGAACCTGTCGGGGCCCGAGGCGCTCGCCTTCGCGCGCTACGCCGTGGTCAGCGACCCAGGCCTGCTCGAGCCGGGCCAGGCGCAGTACTCGATGCTCTGCCTCGCCGATGGCGGCATCATCGACGACCTGATCGTGTACCGCCTCGACGACGGCTACCTGATCGTCTGCAACGCGGCCAACCACGATGCCGTCGTCGCGCACCTCGAATCGCTGCGCTCGCACGGAGACTTCGATGTGCTGGTCGCGGACCGCTCCGACGAGACCGCCCTGATCGCCCCGCAGGGGCCGCACGCGGCGGAGCTGCTTGGCCGGCTCACCGACCTCGACCTCACGACGCTGGGCAACTATCGCTCGATGACGGGGAAGGTGTCCGGCATCGACTGCCTGGTGGCGCGCACCGGCTACACCGGCGAGGACGGCTTCGAGCTCTTCTGCGCCGCGCGACGCGCCCCGCGCCTGTGGGACGCCCTGATGGCTGCCGGAGCCGACCTCGGCCTGCAGCCATGCGGGCTCGGCAGCCGCGACACGCTGCGCCTGGAGGCGGGAATGCCGCTGTATGGCAACGAGCTGGACCGATCAGTCAATCCGTACGAGGCGAACCTGGGACGGGTGGTCAAGCTGGAGAAGGGCGAGTTCGTCGGCCGCAGCGCACTGGCCGCCGTGCAGCAGATCGGGCCGCGGCGCCGGCTGGTCGGCCTGGTGATGCGCGATGAGGCGATCGCTCGCCACGGCTACCCCGTCCGCGTCGACGGCGCCGATGCCGGGGTCGTGACCAGCGGGACCCTCTCGCCGACGCTCGGCGAGCGAATCGCGATGGCCTACCTGCCAGCCGCCGATGCGGCTGTCGGCGCCGAAGTCGAGGTCGTCGTGCGCGATCGCCCGCATCCGGCCGAGCAGGTAAAGTTGCCGTTCTATCGACGCCCAAAGCCGGACGCTGCCTGACGCCGGACGGCCGCACCCATGAGCGAAGGAGCCGATGTCCACCAATCTGCCCGCCGACCTGCACTACTCCAAGGAGCACGAATGGGTTCGCCTCGAGGGCTCGACCGCCATCATCGGCATCACCAGCTTCGCCGCCGGTGAGCTGGGCGACATCGTCTATGTCGAGCTCCCCGAGGTCGGCGCCCGGCTGACCCAGTTCGCCAGCTTCGGCGTGGTCGAGAGCGTCAAGGCGGTGAGCGACCTCTTCGCGCCCATCTCCGGTGAAGTGACCGAGGTCAACGCGGACCTGCACAACGGTCCGGAGCTGCTGAACAGCGACCCGTTCGGGGCGGGCTGGATCGCAAAGCTCACGCTCTCGAATCCGGAAGAGCTCGACAAGCTCCTGGACGCGGACTCATACGCGGAGCTCACCGCCGGCTGATGGCCTACTCGCCGCACACCGCTGACGACCGGGAGCAGATGCTCGCGGCGATCGGGGTCGGGTCGGTCGACGACCTCTTCGCCGATATCCCGGCCGCCGTCCGCGCGACCCGCTTCGACCTGCCCGCACCGTTGGTGGAGCAGGAGGTCCGCGCCGAGCTCACCCGCCTGGCGGGGCGGAATCGGATCCCACGCGTCAGCTTTTTGGGCGCCGGGGTGTATCGGCACCTGATCCCGTCGGTGGTGAGCGAGGTGATCGGCCGCGCCGAGTTCTCGACCTCCTACACGCCGTACCAGCCTGAGGTCAGCCAGGGGACCCTGCAGAGCATCTACGAGTTCCAGTCCCTGATCTGCGAGCTGACCGGCATGGAGGTCGCCAGCGCCTCCCACTACGACGGGGCGACCGCCACCGCCGAGGCGGCGCTGATGGCCTGCCGCCTCACCAGGCGCTCGAAGGTGGCCGTCTCGACCGCCGTGAATCCCCAGGTCCGCCGCGTGCTCGCCACCTATTGCGCGGGACCGGGGATCGACGTGACCGATGTGCCGGCCGACCTGGCCGAGGGGGGCAGCGGGCTGACGACGCCGGAATCTGTCAAGCAGGTGCTCGGGGAGGAATTCGCCTGCCTGATTGCCCAGCAGCCGAACATGTTCGGCTGCATCGAGCCGATGGCGGAGCTGGCCGATGCGGCGCACGCTGTTGGCGCACAGATGGTGGCCGTGGTCGAGCCGACCTCGCTGGCGCTGCTGGCTGCGCCCGGTAGCTACGGGGCAGACATCGTTGCCGCCGAGGGGCAGCCGCTCGGCATCCCGCCCTCGTATGGCGGGCCGTACGTGGGGCTCATGGCGTCGCGCATGGAGTCGGTGCGCCAGATGCCCGGCCGCCTGGTGGGGGGTACGCGCGACGGGCAGGGCCGCCGTGGGTATGTGCTCACGCTGCAGGCCCGTGAGCAGCACATCCGCCGTGAGAAGGCGGCCAGCAACATCTGCACCAACCAGGCGCTCTGCGCGCTGGCGGCGACCGCGTACCTGTCTGCCGTCGGGCCGGAAGGGCTGCGCGAGGTTGCCGAGCTGTCGGTCACCCAGGCGCGGCACGTAACTGCGGCCATCGAGGCGGCCGGCCTTGGCGAGCGGCGCTTCAGCGCCCCCTACTTCGCCGAGGTGGCAATCCGCGTCCCGGACGCAGCGCGCCGGCACGCTGCCCTGGCCGAGCAGGGGATCGTGGCCGGATTCATGCTGGAGCGCGACTACCCGGAGCTCGAGGACACGCTGCTGCTGGCGGCCACCGAGCTGACCAGCGACGCCGATATCGCCGCGCTCGTCTCGGCCCTGGGGGCGACTCGATGAGCGTTGTGGAGCGGCCGACAGCCGGCGATGCATCGGGTCGCGGAGCTGCGTTCCACTCCCCGGAGGGCGGGGAGCGGCTGACGGTCGTCGAGCCGCTCATCTTCGAGTCTTCGCGTCCCGGCCGCAGGGCGGTGCGCTTTCCCTCCCCGTCGAGCGACGCGCTTGCCGCTGCAGCCGGGCAGCCTGGGATCCCGGCTGCCGCCGCGCGGGAAGCGGCGCCCAGCCTGCCCGAGGTTGCGGAGCTCGACCTGCTGCGCCACTTCAATCGGCTCAGCCACCTGAACCACGCCATCGAGCTGGGCTTCTACCCGCTCGGCTCGTGCACCATGAAGTACAACCCCAAGGTCAACGAGTGGGCCGCGCGGCTGCCGGGGCTGGCCGACTCGCACCCCCTCGATCCTGACAGCCTGGCGCAGGGCAGCCTCGAGCTCGAATGGCTGCTGGCCGAGCTGCTCAAGGAGATCAGCGGCTTCGCGGCGATCAGCCTACAGCCCGCCGCCGGCGCCCACGGCGAGCTGACCGGCCTGCTGATGGCTCGTGCCTACCATCGGTCGCGCGGGGAGGGTGAGCAGCGCACCAAGGTGCTGGTCCCCGACAGCTCGCACGGGACCAACCCGGCGACCGCGACGATGGTCGGCTACACGGCGGTCACGATCCCGTCCAACCCCCGCGGTGGGATTGACCTCGATGCGCTGCGCGCCGCCCTCGGCCCGGATACCGCCGCGCTGATGATCACCAATCCCTCGACCCTCGGCATCTTCGAGGACCAGATCGACCAGGTCATCAGGGCGGTCCGGGAGGCTGGTGCCATCGCCTACATGGATGGAGCCAACCTGAACGCCATCCTGGGGCGCTTCCGGCCCGGCGAGGCGGGATTCGACGTGATGCACTTCAACCTGCACAAGACCTTCTCGACGCCGCATGGCGGCGGGGGACCCGGGGCCGGCCCGGTCGGGGTGAGCGAACGCCTCGCCCCCTTCCTGCCCACCCCGCTCCCGCTCCTGGTCGCGGGCGACCCGGACCAGGTCCGTCGCAACGCGTGGGCCGGCCGCTCGACGCCGGATGCGCGCTTCGCGCTCGAGGGGTCCGAGGAACGGCCGACCAGCATCGGCAGGGTGCGCGCGCACACCGGCAACTTCGGCATGTTCGTGCGCGCCTACACCTACATCCGCAGCAATGGCGCCAGCGGGCTGCGCCAGGTGAGCGATGACGCCGTGCTTGCGGCGAACTACCTGCGCGTGCGCCTGGCCGATGCCTACGACCTGCCCTACGACCGCATCTGCAAGCACGAAGTGGTCTTCTCAGGCCGCAGGCAGAAGCGGCAGCACGGGATCAGCACGTTGGATATCGCGAAGGCGATCCTCGATCACCGCATCCATCCGCCTACGATCTACTTCCCGCTGATCGTGGAGGAGGCGCTGATGATCGAACCGACCGAGACGGAGACGCTCGAGACGCTCGACAGCTTCGTCGAGGTGATGCATCAGATCGCGGAGCAGGCGGCGAACGATCCCGATGCCGTGCGCCGGGCTCCGATCACGACTCCGGTCGGTCGCCTCGACGAGGCCGCGGCGGCGCGCCGGCCCGACCTAAGGCACGATTTCAGCATCGCGTCGAGTGGCGCCTCGATTATGCGGGAGGCGGGTGCTCGACCTCCGGCGGCTGGAACGGGGTAGGATTCGCAATAGGGCGGCCCATCGTAAGCGGGGTAGACGTGGTGACGGAGCAGCCGGACGGGCTTGTCGCGCGCATGAGGTTGGGGGATCCCGTCGCATTCGAAGAGTTCTTCACGACGTATCAGCGGCCGGTCTACATCACCGCGCTCGCGATCACCCGCGACCCATCCCTGGCCGAGGAGATCCTGCAGGACTGCTTCGTCAACGCCTATCGCTGGAGGCATCGGCTGCGAACTGATCGCTCTCCCCTGCCGTGGCTCCACCGTGTGGCCACCAACCTGTCCTACAGCCGCATTGCCCGCCGCAGGCTGATCTTGGAGCCGATCACCGCGGTCATCACCAACCTGCTGGCGGACCTGACCGCCAGACCGGACCAGGTGGTCGAGTCGCGGGAGATCATCGAGGTGCTGCAGCGCGCCATTGACACGCTCCCTGCCAAGCAGCAGACCGCCGTCATCCTTTACTACCTGCACGGATATTCGCTCGCCGAATCAGCCGAGATCGCGGGCTGCAACGTGGGCACCATGAAGTCGCGGGTCCACTACGCGCTCAAGTCGCTGCGATCCCGGGTCCCGGAGGAGCGGCGTGCGCCGGCCGGTGGGAAGGTGTCGGTGCGTGAGCTGTAGACAGGCGCGTCGCGAGCTGCTGGAGCACTTCCTCCTCGGCGAAGAGCTCGGGTCACGCTCCGCCCCGCTTCTGGCACACCTGGACTGCTGCGCCGACTGTCGCCGGGAGATGGGCATCGACCGAGAACTCGTCGAGAACCTGCGTCATGCGTTACGCGAGCGGGTGGAGGGTGGCGCTGCATCTGCATCGAGTTGGGGGCTGGTTCGCCGTCGGACGGTCGACCGCTCCGTGCGGCCGTGGACGGTCCGCGTGCTGCACTGGGGAGGGATCGCGTCCGCCGCCGCCGCCGGCATCGTGATGTTCGCCGTTGCCACGGCTCCCGAGATGTGGCTATTTCCCGGGCCCCAGCCGCCGTTCGTCGCCTCTGCGGCCAGGAGGGCGGTCTCGCCGGTCGAGGAAGCCCGTGGCTGGCCTCTCACAGACGCAAGCACGTACCGTGCGGCGCAGGTGGAACCCCCGTTCCCGGGCTGGCCGATGCAGCCGCAAATGCCAGATACGGCTAGGGGGCGCGACGGGGAACCCCCGATCAACGGACGGATGCGGTGACGCTGGGACCGCGGGAGATGAACCTGGCAGGCCTTGGAGAGGTACTAGAGATGTGGCATAGTCAGCGCGATTGAGCGCGTGCTTGACCCAATCTTGCGGCGCGAAACGAACAACCGTACCAGAGGGACACTCTCGCAGCCATGGCCGTCGTTCAGGGCTTTGTCGACGCCCCTGTTGCAGCCGCATCGAGCGGCCGAAGTCTGCGCGAGATCGTCTGGGCGCGTCTGCGCCGCGACCGTATCGCGATGATCTTCTTGTTTGTCCTCGTGGCGATGTATCTCATCGCGATCGTCGGTCCGTTCGTCCTTGCGCTCATTGGCCTCGATCCCTACAAATTCGATGCGGCGGCGATCAGCGATATCGGCGGTAAGCCGTTCGGGGAGTGGGGCGGCGTCAGCCCGTCGCACCTGCTCGGGGTGGAATGGGGGACGGGGCGGGACATCCTCGCCCAGCTGGTCTACGGCCTCCGCATCTCGCTCATCATCGCGACCAGCGCCACTGCAATCACGGTTGCCATCGGGACCACGATCGGCATCATCGCCGGCTACACCGGGGGCTGGACTGACACCCTCATCGGGCGGCTGATGGACCTCGTCCTGGCATTCCCGTTCCTGCTCATCATCCTGGCACTCTCCGGGGTCCTCACGCAGCGATTGACCCAGCTGGGCGTCCCCGATGGCAACCCATCGCGGATCACCTATCTCATTATCGTACTGAGCGTCTTCGGCTGGCCGTACCTTGCCCGCATCGTGCGTGGACAGGTACTCAGCATGCGCGAGCGCGAATTCGTCGAAGCGGCGATCGCCATGGGGTCGAGCAAGCGCCGGATCCTGTTCACGGAGATCCTGCCCAACCTGTGGGCGCCGATCCTGGTCTATGCGACGCTCACGCTGCCGGCCTACATCGGGCTCGAGGCTACCCTCTCGTTCCTCGGCGTCGGCGTGCTGCCGCCCGAGACGACGTTCGGCGCGATGCTCGCCAATTCGGTGAGCTACTTCAATGTCGTCCCGTCGTACCTGTTCATCCCGGGCACCGTTCTCGTTGTCCTGGTGGTCTCGTTCAACCTGCTGGGCGACGCCCTCCGGGACGCACTGGACCCGAAGAGCAGCCACTGAGTTTAGGCTGCACCACCCACTTGACGCCGTGTCTCCTCGCGTATCTACTATCATGGATTCACCGGGACGTTCCGGCAACTCGTTGGAGGATGGAAATGGTCAGATCACACGCACGGTTGTATCGTGCCTCGGGGTTAGTCTTTGCGGCCGCTCTTACACTCGCGGCATGCAGCGGCTCGAGCCCAAGCCCGTCTGCCGGCGGTAGCTCGGGTGGCTCCCAGCCTCCGGCATCGGGTGCCCCTCACGTTGGCGGAACGATCTACCTGCTGACTCCGACTGCAGTGCCGCAGTTCGACCAGATGGATCCGCAGCGCGCATATACCGGCGAGGATCTCGCCTTCTTCTCGGCGACCCTCCTTCGTTCGCTGACCGCATATACGCTCTCGCCCGACGACACGAAAGCGGCCACGCTCATGCCGGACCTGGCAACCGACCTCGGCACCCCGAGCGCGGACGCCAAGACCTGGGACTTCACCCTCCGCGATGGCATCACCTTCCAGGATGGCTCGCCGATCACGTGTGCTGACATCAAGTACGGCGCATCGCGAACATTTGCGACAGACGTCATCAGCGGCGGTCCGACCTACGCGATCGCCTACCTTGCCATCCCGTACGAGGCGGATGGGCAGACCTCGCAGTATCCGGGGCCGTACAAGGCGACTCCGGCTCAGCAGACCCTCTTCGACAAGGCGATCGATTGCTCCGCCGACGGGAAGAAAATCACCTTCCACCTGAACCAGCCGGTTCCGGACTTCGCCTACACCCTGACGCTCGGGTGGTCGCCGGTCCCCAAGGCCGCCGACACTGGCGAGACCTACGGGTCGCCCGCGCACCCTATCGTTTCCTCTGGCCCGTACAAGATCGACAGCTACACCACCGACGCCGGTGGCAAGCTGGTCATGGTCCGAAATACGGCTTGGACCCAGGCGAGCGACTCATACCGGACCCCGTATCCGGACAAGTGGGAAGTCGATTTCGCCGTCGACAATAAGGTCATCGACCAGCGGCTCCTCGCGAGCTCTGGCGCTGACGAGACTGCCATCCAGTACGGCCAGATGCAGCCTGAGAACCTCGCCACCGTCTTCACGGATCCGAAGACGGTCAACGCTGATTTCACGGGCCGCGCAGTCAGCGGCTATGACATCTACTCCCTCTACCTCTGGATCGACGCCAAGAAGGTGCCGAACGTAAAGATTCGCCAGGCCATGGCGGTGGCTCTCGACCGGGATGCCCTCCGCAAGAATGCCGGTGGGGTGTTCGTCGGTGACTTTGCCGACGGCGTCATCAAGCCGAACATCGGCCCCGACTACGCCGCGACCGGGATGTGGACGGACATGTTCGGACAGGCAGTCCCGGACACCGGTAATCCGGATCTGGCCAAGCAGTTGATCAAGGATTCGGGCGAGGCCGCCCCGTCGCTGACCTATGACTATTCGCCTTCTCCGGTCGCTGACCGGGCGGCGGCGATCATCAAGACCTCGCTCGAAAGGGTTGGCTTCAAGATTGCGCTCAACCCGATCGCGGCGCACTACTACACCGTGGTGTTCGGCAAGGGTGCGCACGAGTTCGGTCGAGGTGGTTGGGGCGCTGACTGGCCAAACGCCAAGACGGTCGTGGCACCGCTCTTCACCCAGAAGGGCGGCTGGGACCTCTCACGGGCGGATGACCCTGCCTTCAATGCTGCAGTCGACGCGGCTTCGGTCGAGACCGACCGCACGAAGCAGGAGGGCATGTGGCAGGCGCTTAACAAGCAGGCGATGCAGAACGCTTGGGTCATCCCGACCTTCTTCGAATTCCAGCAGCGTCTGACTGGGTCGAAGATCGGAAACGTCTACATCTGGGGGCCATACGGCTCCTGGGGGTATGGCGCCATGTACGTCAAGCCCTAGGCAAGAACCAGCGTCCACTGTCCCCAGGGGAGCGGCGCCGCCGCTCCCCTGGGGACGCACCATTCACACCGAGGGAGGGCATCCTGCGTGACGGCGTACCTGATCCGCCGGGTTCTCCTGATGGTCGTCCTTCTGGCGCTCCTGAGCGTCACGGTCTTCCTGCTCTTCAACCTGCTGCCGGGTGATCCTGCCCGGCTGACGTGCGGGAAGGCCTGCACTCCGTCGATCATCGAGGCAAACCGACATCGCCTTGGTCTCGATGAGCCGCCCCTGACCCAGTACGTCAAGTTCGTGTCGGGAATCTTCGTCGGACGCACTTTTTCGCCGGACTCGCCCGAGCCGATCGAATGCCACGCCCCTTGCCTCGGCTATTCGTTCACGCGGCACGAGGAGGTGATGACATTGATCACGCGTGCGGCTCCGGTCACTTTCTGGCTTGCGATCGGCGCGTTCATCCTCTGGATTGTCGCGGGGGTCTCGCTCGGCATATTCGCCGCGCTCCGTCGTGGACGGTGGCCGGATCGGCTGGTGATGGGTGTCTCGATGATCGGCTACTCGCTGCCGTCCTTCTTCATCGGGCTCGTCCTCATCTTCTTCGTCATCATCAAGTGGAAAATGCTGCCGTTCCCCCGCTACGTGTCGCCGTTCGTGAACCCCGCTCAGTTCCTCCAGGTGATGATCCTGCCATGGATCGTCTTAGCGACGCTGAATGCGGCGTTCTACATGCGCCTCACCCGCAACCAGGTACTGGAGGTCCTTGGCGACGACTACGTGCGCACTGCCAGGGCGAAGGGCCTGCCGGAGCGCGTCGTGGTAGTCAAGCACGCCCTCAGGGCAGGTCTGACGCCGATCATAACCGCCGCCGGGCTCGACCTCGCCTACCTGCTCGGTGGAGCCATCATCTCCGAGAACATCTTCAGCCTTCCGGGGCTCGGCTCGCTCACCATCAGCTCGATCATTAACTCGGACCTGCCGGTGATCACCGGGATCACCCTCCTGACGGCGACGATCATCCTCTTCGCGAACCTCGTCGTCGACCTCCTCTACGCCGTGGTCGACCCACGGGTGCGGATCACGTGACGGCACCCAGCATGTCGCTCGAACACGTGTCGCTCGAGCGGCCGTTCCTGTCGGTGACCGACCTTGCGGTTGCGTTCCCCACCGAAGACGGACTGGTCCGAGCCGTCGATGGGGTCTCGTTCACCCTTGAGCGCGGGCAGACGCTCGCGATCGTCGGGGAGTCGGGCTCCGGCAAGAGCGTGACCGCCCAGGCGATCATGGGCCTCATCAACCGGAGGTCCGCCAAGGTTTCGGGCGAGATCTGGCTCGACGGACAGGAGCTG
>JBDTQD010000005.1:0-56819 GCA_039932375.1 Chloroflexota bacterium
GCGCCCTCGCCGCCCTCGCCCTCGGCTGGCTCCTCGCCCTCGGCTGGCTCCTCGCCCTCGACCACGACCGGCTCGATGACCTCCTCCTCGCGGGGCGGCGTCACCTTGGCGACAAGGTCGTCAGGGTCGTTCAGGACGGTGACCCGGGCGTCGACCGCCAGGTCGCGGACGTGAATGGTCGCGTCCAGGTCGGTGAGCGGGGAGAGGTCGACCTCGATCTCGTGCGGCAGGTCACCGGGCAGCCCCCGCACCTTAAGGTGGTCGAGCGAGGTGAACAGGATTGCACCCTCGTTCTCCACGGCAGGTGAGGTGCCCGTGAAGGAGAGCGGGATATCGGCCTGCATCTCCTGCGTCAAGTCGACTGCGAACAGGTCGACGTGGAGCGCCTTGCCTGTCAACGGATTGCGCTGGATCCCCTTGATGATCGCGCTGGTCGGCGCGCCGCCGTCGACCGAGACCTTGACGACGCTCGTTCGTCCGGCTTGGTGGTACAGGTGCTCGAGGGCCTTCGCGTCGAGCTGGACGGGAATCGAGCCGGTCGACTTGCTGAAGAGGACCCCCGGCACGACGCCAGTGGTCCGCAGGCGCTTGTTCTGCTTGCCGTACACCTCGCGGCCGGTGACGGCGATCTCCAGGTCCATGAGCTGTGGGTGATCCTCGAGCTGGTCGGCCGGGGCGCGGCCGAACGGTGGTGCAATTGTCGGTGCGGGCCGGCATCGTACCAGCGCGCCGATCGAGCGGCAAGGAGGCCGATCGGTCTGAGCGCTAGAATCGGCGACCGATGGCAGGCACGATCATGATCGTCGAGGATGAGCCCGCGGTGGCTCGCGGGGTCCAGGTGGCGCTCGAGCGCGAGGGCTACGCGACCGTCATCGTCGGCACGGGGGAGGATGCGCTCGCCCGCTTCGCGGATATCGCCCCGGACCTGGTGCTCCTCGACGTGCGGCTGCCAGGGATCGACGGCTTCGAGGTCTGCCGCCAGCTGCGTCGCGAGAGTCGGGCCCCGGTTCTCTTCCTGACGGCGCGTGCCGACGAGGTCGACAAGGTGGTCGGCCTGGAGATCGGCGCCGATGACTACCTGGTCAAGCCGTTCAGCGTGCGAGAGCTGGTGAGCCGCATCAAGGCCCTCCTGCGGCGTGCCTACGGCGAGCTGGCCGACACTCAGACTGGCCGCACCCTGCGCCGCGGAGAGCTGGTGATCGATCTCGAGCGGCGTCGCGTGACGCGCGACGGCGAACGGATCGGCCTCACCACCACCGAGTTCGACCTGCTGCGTCACATGGCGACCAAGCCTGGCCGCGTCTACACGCGCACGCAGCTGCTCGAGCTGGTACGCGACTACGAGGCCCTGGAGGCCGACGAGCGAACCATCAACGTCCACATCAGCCATATCCGCGACAAGATCGAGCCGGACCCCGCCCAACCGCGATTCATCAAGACGGTGCGGGGCGTCGGGTATGCCTTCAGCGAGGACTGACCCCGGACCCCCACCCGCCCGGTGGCGAACGCGCGGACCGCTCGGCTTCCTGCAGCGACTCAACGTCCGCCTGGTGATAGCGCTTGCCAGCGTGGTGCTGCTCGCCCTGGTTGTCTCCGGGGCCACGCTGAACCAGATCCTGCCCGGCCTGTTCATCAGTCAGGCGGAGTCTCGCGCGGAGATCAACGCGGCGGCGACCGGCCTCCTCATCCAGGACCAGGCCACACGAATGAGCGCGGAAGTGCTGCTCACTCCGGAGCTGCGGAACACCCAGTTCCTGCTGCCGGTGGCCCAGGCGGCGGCCAACACTCTTGCCCAGGGCACTGTCACCATCCTGAACGCCGACCTATCGGTAGCGGCCGTGGCCTCGCCGGACGCGGAAACCGACCGGAAGCTGCGTCTGCAGGGCCTGCGCCCCGATCCGGAGGTTCACGAACAGCGGTTGGTCGGGGCGATCGAGGTGCCAGGGCTGCCTCCGCAAAGGCTGACGTTCACCGTCATCGTGTCCGGGCCGTACACGAGCCGCCTCGCAACCCTGGACAGCGTCCGGGGCACCCTGATCTTCACCGGCTTCATCGCGCTGATCGTGTCGCTCGTCGTGGGAATGCTCGTGGCGCGGCGGATGACGACCCCGCTGGCGCGGCTGCGGCGCGCCTCCAATCGACTCGCCCAGGGCCAGCTCGACGAGCGCGCACCGCGCTCAGAGATCCTGGAGATCGACGACCTGGCACGGCAGTTCAACGTGATGGCCGACCGCCTCTCCGAGTCGCTGCGCATGCTGGAGGCCGATCGCGACCGCCTGCGCGAGTTCGTGGCGGACGTCTCGCACGAGCTGCGCACCCCCATCGCGGCGCTGCGGGCCTTCACCGAGCTGCAGGGCGACGGCCAGGTCGATGATGCGACCCGGCGTGAATTCCTCGAGCGTTCGAGCGAGCAGATCAGCCGCCTTGAGTGGATGAGCACCAACCTGCTCGACTTGTCGCGGATCGACGCCGGCATCTTCCCGCTCGACGTTCGGCCGGGGGACTTGCGCGACCCGATCCGCGCCGTGGTTGAGGCGCATGCGGAGCTCGCCGAGCAGCGCGGGGTGTCGCTGCTCAGCGAGGTGCCTCCGTCGCCTGTGATGCTCAACTTCGACAGGGAGCGGGTCGTGCAGCTGCTCACCAACCTGGTCGGCAACGGCCTCAAGTTCACCCCACGCGGCGGCCAGGTGCGAGTAATCCTGACCGATCTGCCGGAGGGGGCCATGCTGGAGGTCCGAGATTCCGGCCCTGGCATCCTGGCCGGCGAGCTGCCGCGCGTGTTCGAGCGCTTTTTCCGCGGAACGAACGTGGGCGATGCCCGAGCATCGGGGAGCGGGCTCGGGCTCGCGATCGCGCGATCGATCGTCGAGATGCACGGCGGCCAGATCGAAGTGGCGAGCGCCATCGGGGAGGGATCCGCGTTCACCGTGCGGCTGCCGCGGGTCGACCAAGATCAATGAAACTTCACCCCTCGCTGCGCACGGCCGCAACGCGGGCGGGGCAAGATCAAGGCTGACGGCCCAGATTCAGAAGCAGTGAGCAGTGACCCGCGATGACCGAACACGACGACCCCGAACCCGACGAACTGGCCTCGCCTCCCGACGGCCAACCCTCGCCTCCTGAGGTCCAGCGCTTCGGGCCACCCCCGAGCCAGCCGACGCGGCCCGCCTTCGGGACCCGCCCCTGGTCCTCCTCCCGATCCGACTCCTCCACGGCGCGACAGGGTGGCCTCGGCGTCATGCCGGTCATCACGATCGCGCTCGTGACGGCCATCATCTCCGGCTCGCTCTCCGCCGCGGCGGTGGCGAACCTGCTGCGGCCGACCTCCAGCGGCTCGTTGAACGAGGCGACCGGCAGCTCGGTGAGCCAGGTCCATATCGACGAATCGAGCGCGGTGATCACCGCCGTGGCGAGGGTGATGCCCGCCGTGGTCGTCATCCAGTCGCGCAGCAGCGGCGGGGTTCTCGGCGGGGCCAACGGGATCGGCTCCGGCTTCATCTTCGACTCCAACGGTTGGATCCTGACCAACAAGCACGTTGTCGCCGGGGCCGATCAGATCGAAGTGCAGCTGAATGACAGTCGTGTCTTCAGCGGCCGCGTCTACGGCATCGACACGCTGACCGACCTGGCAATCGTCAAGATCGACGCCACCGGGCTGCCGACCGCTCCGCTTGGCTCGAGCGACGAGCTGCACCTCGGTCAGCTCGCCATCGCGATCGGCAATCCGCTGGGGACCTTCGAGAACACCGTAACCACGGGCGTCGTTTCCGGGCTTGGTCGGCAGATCCGGGCTGGCGACACGGGCGGCAGCACGTCCGAGCAGCTGAATAACCTGATCCAGACCGACGCCGCCATCAATCCGGGCAACTCCGGTGGACCGCTGATCAACAGCGCCGGCCAGGTGATCGGCATCAACACCGCGGTCAACCAGAATGCGCAGGGGATCGGCTTCGCAATTCCGATCACGGTGGCGCGACCGATCATGGTGCTGGCCCTGGCTGGCAAGCCGATCGCGCGGCCCTGGATCGGGGTCTACTACACCCCGATCGACGCGCAGCTGGCCAAGGATCGGAGCCTCGCGGTCAACCACGGCGTCCTGATCGATCCGGCCGCCAGCGGCGCGCCGGGGGTCTTCCCGGGGAGCCCGGCAGCCAAGGCCGGACTGAAGGACGGTGACATCGTGGTGGCCGTCGATGGACAAGCGGTCGACCAGGACCACGACCTTTCGACGCGCATCCTGCCCCACGTCCCGGGGGACGTGGTCACCCTCTCGGTGGTCCGCAGCGGACGCAGCATGGACGTCAAGGTCACGCTCGCGACGCTTCCTGCGACCCCCTAGCCCACGCCTCCGCTCCGCCGTCGGCGGAGCCGAGCCTCAACCGTCTCGAAGGCCCCGGGCAACGGGGCCTTCGGCTTGCGCACGCGAACTTCGACGTCATCGACGTGGTGAGCCTCGAGGACCGCATCGGCGATTGCGGAAGCGAGCGCCTCGATCAGGTGGAATGAGCGCTCCTCGACGATCTCCCTGGTCAGCTCGTAGAGCGACGCGTAGTTGATCGTATCGGCCAGGTCGTCGGTATCGCCGGGACGCGACAGGTCGAGCCGAAGCGCCACGTCCACTTCAAATGGCTGCGCGGTGGCTCGCTCCTCGTCGCCGACCCCGTGTCGCCCCATGAAGCGCATGCCGCGCAGGGTGAGCCGATCGCTCACGGCCGCCACCTGACGATCCCGTCCGCCACCCGCACAGCTTTCATGATCGGCGCCACGTCATGCACGCGCACGATGTCGGCGCCCGCGCCGATTGCCAGCGCCACGCTGGCCGCGGTCCCCTCCAGCCGCTCACGTGGCGGAGCTCCGCCGAGCAGCTCGCCGATCACGCGCTTGCGACTGGTGCCGATCAGCAGGGGCAGCCCGCCGAGCGCGCTCTTGAGCTCGGCCAGGCGGTGCAGGATCTCGATCGAGTGGGCCGGCGTCTTGCCGAAGCCGATTCCCGGGTCGACGATCAGGCGCTGGCGCGGAACGCCGGCGGCGATGGCGTCGTCGACCGCAGCGGCCAGCCAGGCGGTGACCTCCTTGAACACCCCGGCGGGGTAGTCGGCGACCTCCTTGTTGTGCATCAGCACCAGGTACGCGCCCGCCTCGGCGGCAGCGCCGACCGTATCAGGGTCGCGTTGTCCCGCCCAGACGTCGTTGACCATCCCCGCGCCGGCGGCCAGGGCCATCCGCGCCACGGTCCCCTTGGTCGTGTCGATGCTCACCACGGCGCGCCCCGCGAATGCCCGCGCCAGGGCGGCGACCACCGGAACGGCGAGCCCTGCCTCGTCGGCCGCGGCGACGGCGGGATGCTCGCCGTAAAACTGTGCCGGCCTGGATGACTCGGCGCCGACGTCAACGATCTGGGCTCCCGCCTCCACGAAGCCGCGCGAGAGATCCAGCGCGGCCGCCAGGATCTCCGCCTCGCTGCGGCCGGCGAGTGCGATGCCGTCGCCGCTGAACGAGTCGGGCGTGACGTTGACGATCCCCATCACCCACGTTCGCTCGCCCCAGACCAGCTCGTTCACGTCTCCTCCTCACCGCGCAGCATCCCACGCACCGCGCCGACCAGGTAGAGCGAGCCGGCTACGACCAGCGGCTGTGCGGGGGAGCTGCGCAGGTTCGTCGCCATGCGCATGGCGATCTCCGGAGTCGCCGCTACCCGCCCATCGCTCCCGCCGATTCGTTGCCACTGTCGCAGCAGCTCGGCCGGGGCCAGGGCGCCCGCATCCTCGACCCGCGTGAAGATCGGGAGTGGCTCGAGCGGGGCGAGCGCCCGTAGCACGGCCGTCACGCGCTTCCCGCGCATCGCTCCGAAGACGAGCGGGAAGCGGTGCATCCCGAGCTCGCCCAGGGCCTGCGCCAGAGCCCGCGCGCCGGCGGGATTGTGGGCGCCGTCGAGCAGCACGCGGCCGACGGCCGTCTCCTCCAGCAGCTCCAGCCGACCCGGCCAGCGCGCGGCCGCAAACCCGCGGCGGATCGAGCCCTCGTCGACCGGCAGCCCCGTTCCGCCCCGGGCAGCGTCCTCCGCAAGCGCGTCGAGCAACGCCAGCGCAACGGCGGCGTTGGCCGCCTGGTGGCTCCCCAGCAGCCCGATGCGCAGCGCCGGCAGAGTCCCCGAGGGGGTCTCAGCGTCGACCACGAGGCCATCCCACCCCGCATCCTTCACGGTGATCCGGTACGGCTGACCCGGCCCGGCGCGTCGCAGGGGGACGTCGAGGGTCGAGCATCGGTCCAGGATCGGTACAAGTCCCCGGCCGCGAGCCCCCGTCACCGCCAGGTCGCCGGGCTTGATGATCGCCGCCTTTTCGGCGCCGATGGCCGACAGGGTCGGCCCGAGCAGCTTTTCATGGTCGTGCTGCACGTTGGTGACCACAGCAACTCCGGCATCCAGGACGTTGGTCGCGTCGAGGCGACCGCCAAGCCCCACCTCGACCAGCGCCACGTCCACCTTCTCCCCAGCGAGCTCGCGGAAGGCGGCTGCGGTCAGGACCTCGAACTCGGTCGGCGGCCCGTGGCTGGTGCCGACCGCGTCGATGGCCGGCATGACCGCCCCCAGCGCGGCTGCAAACCGCTCGCGGCTGATCGGCCGTCCGTCGATCGCGATCCGCTCCCGATACTCGACCAGGTGGGGTTTGGGCATGGTCCCGACCCGTTGCCCGGCCTCCCGCAGCACGGAACCGGCGAGCGCTACCACGCTTCCCTTGCCGTTGGTGCCGGCCACGAGGGCGCCGCGCAGCTCCCGCTGCGGGTTTCCCAGCTCCTCGAGCAGCGCCTGGATCCGGCTCAGCCCCAGGCTGATGCCGAAGCGGCCGCGCCTGCGCAGGGCCGCAACCGCCGCCTCGTAGTCGAGGGCGGTGAGCGTCATCGGCGCGCCCTCCTGATGCGTCGAAACCGGGTCAGGTTGCCTCGTCTTCGTAGAAGACGCAGTCGTGATACTGGCCGGTCATGCAAAGGTCGCTCACGTAGCTGGCATCGAGGTGGACGCCGCCGCGCAGCTCGCATCGGTTCACCACCCCTTCGCGCTTCATCAGCATGCGGAGCACGCCCGGCGAGTCGGTTCCGACGCGCCCCTTGGCACCGGCGGTCAGGTAGAAATGCGGGCACGAATGGCGCCGAGGCTTGCTGTAGCCGAGGGGCATGCCGCGCCGTCCGACGTGGACGGTGAGCGCTTCAGTCGGGCCGGCGAAGCGCTTCTCGGCGATTGCGCAGCGGCCCGGCTCGCAGTCGATCTCGTTGTGGCAGCAGGCGCGTGCTGGCCCGACCCCGTCGACCGCCCAGAGCTCCCAGCACGGTCGACGCAGGATGAAGGCCGGGCACCGATAGCGGATGGTGAGGGTGCAGTTCTCGACCTCCCAGCACATCGTGCGGCGATCGCCGGTCGGCCGCTCCGGGGCGAATGGGTCGGCCACCTGGCGACGGTCCGGTGCGGTCCGTCGCTCGGTCTTGATGATCACCGGTTGAGTGTAGCCACTGCGCCGCGCCAAACGCGGCTCCCGGCTAGGCCAGGAATTCGCGCAGCCGCTCCTCCATCGACGCCTGGGGCATGTAGCCGACCAGGCGTGCGGCCTCGCGGCCGTCCTTGAAGACGATCATGGTCGGGATGCTGAAGATGCTGTAGCGCATCGCCAGCTGTTGGTTCTCGTCGGTGTTCACCTTGGCAGTGCTGATCTTGTCGGCATGTGCCTCGCCGATCGCCTCGACCACCGGTGACACCAGGCGGCAGGGGCCGCACCAGGGTGCCCAGAAATCAACCAGGACCGGCTTGGTGGCGTTCAGGACCTCGGCGTCGAAGGTTGCGTCGTTGACCGTGGTGGGCGCTGTCATGTTCGTGTCTGACCTCAGGTCGGGATGGATTGACCGATTTCGATCCTAGCATCCCCAATGGGCCGCTAGGGGATGCTCGGCAATGGGATCGGCGTCGGCGTCGCAGTCGGCTCGGGAGTCGGCACAGGAGTAGGAGAGGGGGTCGGCGACGGGGTCGGTCCGCTCGACAGCACGATGTCCACCTGGGTCCCCTTCTTGACCGACACGCCGGCGCTCGGGCTGGTGCGGATCACGGTTCCGTCAGGCCGGTCAGAGGGCTCGTTTCCAACGCCGCCCAACTCGAGGCCCTTCGAATGCAGGGTATCGGTCGCTTCCTGCCGCGTCTGACCAATCAGATTTGGCACCGGCACCTCCGCCTTGCCCGAGCTGACGTAGACCTTGATCGGGGGGTCCTCGGCATGGATCAGCGTGCCGGCCACAGGGTCGGTTCGGATGACGTGGTCCGCAGCGACCGAGTCGCTTGGCTCGGACGGCTGAACATCGATGGTGAGGTGCTTCTGGTTTGCCTCCTCGCGGACCCCGGCGATTGGTCGGCCAACCCAATTCGGCACGGTCAGCCCCGAGGGGGTTGGCGTCGGCGAGGCGTTCGGTCCCAGCCCGCCGATGACCTGCGCGCCCAGGAAGCCGATGGTGCCCAGCAGGAGGACGGCGAGCACCGCCAGCAGCCACATCCACCAGGGCTGCTCGTCGCGGCGAGGCTCGGCATGGCGGGAGGTCGGTCGACGAGGTGGGTCGCCGCTTCCGGGAGGCATGCCGGAGATGGCGGCCATATCCGACGGCAGGGTCACGCGAGGCGGCACGTACACGGTCGGCTCGCCGCCCAGCGGGGTGGCGGCAGCCACAACCGCTCCCGCGCCTGCCACTGCGGCGCCTGCTGCCGCAGCGCTCGCCGCGGCGGCCTCGGGATCTCGCTGCCAGACGCGGAGCGCCTCGGCGAATGCGCCGGCATCCGGGTAGCGGTTGGCGGGGTCGCGCTCCAGGGCGCGCATCACGATCGCGGAAAGGGCGGCGGGGACGGGGCCGTGCACCGTCGGCGGCTGCGGGTCCTCGCTGAGCCGCTTCAGCGCCACGCCGGCTGCCGAGTCGCCCTCGAACGGACGGCGGCCGGTCAGCATCTCGTACAGGACGATGCCCAACGCATAGACGTCGGACTGGCCGGTCACCTCGTCGCCGCGCGCCTGCTCTGGGCTGAAGTAGTGGACCGATCCGAGGGTCGTGCCGGTGACCGTCATCGAGGCCTCGCTCACCGCCCGGGCGATCCCGAAGTCGGTCACCTTCACGTCGTGGTCGATCAGGATGTTCCCCGGCTTCACGTCGCGGTGCACGATCCCGCGCCGATGCGCCGCCTCCAGCGCTGAGGCGACCCCGATGGCGATGCGGACGGCGTCATCGGTCTCGAGCGGCCCGCGCTTGTGCAGGATCGCGGCCAGGTCCTCGCCGTCGATCAGCTGCATCACGATGAACTGGGTGTTCGTCTCGGCATCGGTCCCGTAGTCGTAGACCGAGACGATGTTCGGGTGGGAGAGTGAGCCCGCCGAACGGGCCTCCTGCTTGAAGCGGGCGGCGAAGCCGGGGTCGTTGCCGAACTGCGGGCGGAGGAGCTTGACGGCGACCTCGCGGTCGAGCTGCTCGTCTACGGCACGCCACAGGGTGGCCATGCCCCCCTCGCCGAGCGGCGCGATGAGCCGGTAGCGCCCCCCGATCAGCCGCCCGATCATCTCCACAGGCGGCTAGTCTCGCAGGTCGAGGCCGCGAACGTAGGCACGCACCTCGTCGGCGATGTCCGACTCCAGGGTCATGGCGATGTTCGCCTTCAGCCAGCCGAGCCGGGTGCCGGCGTCGTGCCGCGCCCCCTCGAACTGGTAGCCGAAGACGGGCTGCTCCGCGGAGAGGGCTCGGAGGGCGTCGGTGAGCTGGATCTCGCCGCCGGCGCCGCGCTGCGTCGTCTCCAGCTTGTCGAAGATCTTGGGGCTCAGGATGTAGCGGCCAAGGACGGCTAGGTCGGATGGCGCGTCCTCGATCGATGGCTTCTCGACCAGGTCGTCGATCTCGACCAGCCGCCCCTCCTGCCGGACCGGCGAGACGATCCCGTAGCGGTCCACCTCGTCGCGCGGCACGCGCTGTACGGCGATCATCGAGCCGCGATGCGTATCGTGCTGGTCGATCAGCTGCTGGGTCACCGGCTTGCCGCCGCGGTTGAGCATCACGTCATCGGAGAGGAGGACCGCGAACGGCTCGTCGCCGACCAGCTCCTTGGCCATCAGGACCGCGTGCCCGAGGCCGAGCTGCTCCTTCTGATGGACGAAGGCGATCGGCCCGATCTCCGAGATGCGTCGAACCGCGCGCAGCATCTCGATGTCGCCGCGCTCCTCGAGCCATCGCTCCAGGGCCGGGTCCGAGTCGAAGTGCTCCTCGATCGTGCTCCGTCCGCTGGCGATGACGATGATGATCTGCTCGATTCCGGAAGCGACCGCCTCCTCGACCGCGTACTGGATGATCGGCCGGTCGACCAGCGGGATCATCTCCTTGGGGATGGCCTTGGTGGCAGGCAGGAAGCGGGTGCCGAAGCCGGCCGCCGGAAGGACGGCCTTTCTGACGCGCACGGTGATTCGGTCTCTCCTGGAGCGGGTTCTCGGCCACCGGCGGGCCGGCGATGTTCAGGCCGCGCCGATGACGGTACGCGTCACGGGGCAATGAGTATAGCAATGGCGGCCCGATCGCCTTCCAGGGCCACTTTCCATGGACGGCACCTCGCAGGGCCGGCGACGCTACAATCGCGGCCCGATGTTCAAGTCCCTGGTCCGCACCCTCAAAGGGCCGAGCCGCGACCCGCGGATGGCCTTCATCAGCCGTCCGCTGCCGCGCAACCTGCCCGACGAGCAGGTTCTGGCTGCCCTCGAGATCGCGTTGTCAGGAGATCCGAACCCGGACGACCTGGTGGAGACGCTCCCCGCGGCCCTGCGCCAGGTGACAGGCCACCGCTACGAGGTCCTGGACCGATCCGCGGGCGACGTGACCGGCAGCTTCCGGCGCTCGCAGGTGATGATCCGCGACGGAGCCGTCGGCCTGTGGCCGGGGTATGCGGCGAGGGCGTACCCCCTGTTGGCTCCGTCCCGAAGGACCCAGGAGACGCGGGCGGCGATCATCGCCGCGGATGGCTCGCCGGCCGACGCTCCGGGCCCAACCAACCCGGTCGGCAAGCCCGGGTGGGCGCCGCCGGCCCCGGCAGGTAGCGGCAGCGAGGCGGCCGCCGATGAGCCCCGGGACGAGCCCGGATAGGTGGGCCGCCAGAACGTCCCGCGAGACCAGTGGCTGGAGCTCGGGGCCGAGTGCCCGCACTGCGGGGAGCGGGTCACCGAGGAGATGGTCTACTCCTGGCGCCCGGTCCCGGACGACCCGAAGCTGCTCCTCCTCTTTTGCCCCGACTGCGGCAATCGAGTCGAGATCGATCACGTCTGAGGCGTGGTGCCCCCAACCGGATTCGAACCGGTGATCTCCACCTTGAAAGGGTGGCGTCCTAGGCCTCTAGACGATGGGGGCGCGTGACGTCGCCATCGTAGCAAGGCGCCTCCCCGCCGACGCCATCGACCTACTGGACGTAGAAGAGCAGCACCAGGATCACGGCGCCGGCCAGCGCGACAGCCGAGAGGAGGATCATCAGCCCTCCGCCCAGGGCGATCGCCACCGACATGCCGGTCGATCGCGTGCGGTAGGCGCGCTGCGACCAGATCCAGCCCTGGATGAAGAGGAAGATGCCGATCGCCACGGCGATCAGCGCCGACGCCAGCATGGCCGCCACCGACATGGTGGGATCGTCGCCGATGACAGCCAGGGCGGTCAGCCCGGCCGCGATCAACAGCCCGACGAGGCCGATCACCACGTTCCGCAGGAAGGGGTGCATCTATGAGGTCCACTTTCGGCTGAAGCCTATCGGGGAAGCCTGAATGGACCGATGCACCCCGTCAAGACGCCCCTCTCGTAGACTTGCGGCATGGCGTCGAGCCTCTTTGCCGAGTTCGCGCGGACCGCCGAGGCGGTGGCGGCCACGGCGTCGAAGCTGCGCAAGCGCGACCGGCTGGCCGCTTACCTGCGATCCCTGCCCCCGAACGATATCCCGGTCGCCGCGACCTTCTTCGCGGGACGGCCGCTCCCGGGGGCCGCCGACAAGCTGGGGCTCGGCTGGGTGCAGCAGAGCCAGGCGCTCATTGCCGCAACCGGAGCGGACGAGCAGGCGCTCCACGACGCCTACCTTCGCCACTCCGACTTCGGCGACGCGGCGGCCGAGCTGCTCGCCGGCATTGAGCGGAGCACCGAGCCGCTGACGCTGGCGGAGGTCGAGGCGGCCTTTCGCGCCATGAGCGAGGCCCGGAGCAGCGCCGATCGGGTGGCCGGCATGACTGCCCTCTTCGCGCGCGCCAAGCCCGCGGAGGCCAGGTTCATCGGTCGCATCGCGGCGCGCGAGCTGCGGATCGGGCTGCGCGAGGGTTTACTGGAGGAGGCGATCGCGGCGGCCTTCGAGCGGCCGATCGAAGCCGTTCGCCGGGCATTGATGCTGGTCGGCGAGCCGGGTGAGGCGGCGACGCTGGCCCGCGACGACCGCCTCGGCGAGGCGGCGCTTCACCTGGGGCGGCCGATCCGCTTCATGCTCGCGACGCCTGTCGCTGACGCGGATGAGGTGATGCGGCGGGTCGGGGCCGAGGCATGGATCGAGGACAAGTACGACGGCATCCGCGCCCAGCTGCACCTGGGCGGGCCTGGAGAACCTCCGAGGCTCTTCTCGCGCGACCTCAACGATGTCACCGTCTCGTTCCCCGAGGTGGCAGCCGCGGCGGCCGGGCTGGAGCATCGGCTCGTGATCGATGGGGAGCTGGTCCCGTATCGGTCCGGATCGGTGCTCGACTTCGCCAGCCTGCAGACGCGCCTGGGCCGGGTCGACCCGAACCCGGAGCTGCTCGCGCAGGTGCCGGTCGTGCTCGTCGCTTTCGACCTGCTGCACCTCGATGGGACCGACCTCCTCGAGACGCCGCTGCGCGAACGCCGCGCGGCCCTCGAGGCACTCAGCCTGCCCGAGCGAACCGCCGAACGGTTCCTCTACTCGCACCTGGCCACCGCCCGGTCGGCGGACGAGGTCGAGGCCCATTTCGACGACGCCAAGGAACGCCGCAATGAGGGGCTGATGGTCAAGGACCCCGCATCGGTTTATCAGCCTGGGAGGCGCGGTCTCGGCTGGCTCAAGCTGAAGAAGGCGCTGGCAACCCTGGACTGCGTGGTTGTCGGCGTGGAGTGGGGGCACGGCAAGCGTCGCGGCGTCCTGTCGGACTACACCTTTGCGGTGCGCGGCCCGGACGGGGAGACGCTGCTCACCATCGGCAAGGCCTATACCGGTCTGACCGATGCGGAGATCGCCTCGATGACCGGGCATTTCCACTCGATCACGCTGCGCGACTTCGGTCGCTACCGCACGGTGGCGCCGGATGTGGTGGTGGAGATCGCCTTCGACCGCATCATGCGCAGCGCCCGGCACAAGAGCGGTTTCGCCATGCGCTTCCCACGGATCGTGCGGATCCGCGACGACAAGACAGCGGCGGATATCGACGACATGGCGACCGTCGAGAAGGTGTTCGCCGCCCAGGCCAGCGGCCGGATCCTGCTGGCGCGTGGGGCGAGGGGAGAGACCGAGCGAATCGCTGCAACCGGGTCGACGGAGGACGAGGGGGGCTGACTGATAGGATCGGGAGCCATGACGGATCCAGAGGTTGACGACCTTCCCGAGCACGTGCGCAGGAACCGCGAGACGTGGGACGCCGATGCGCACGAGTACGTGGCCGCCGGGGAGCGCGCCTGGGCGTCGGCCGAGCCGCACTGGGGGATCTGGCACGTGCCGGAATCCCAGCTGCGCGTGCTGCCGGCCGACCTCGCCGGCAAGGACGCCATCGAGCTCGGCTGCGGGACGGCCTACGTGTCCGCCTGGATGGCGCGAAAGGGGGCACGCGTGACCGGGATCGACAACTCGCCGAAGCAGCTCGAGACCGCGCGGCGGCTGCAGCAGGAGCACGACCTGCACTTCCCGCTCCTGCTCAGCAATGCCGAGGCAGTGCCGCTCCCGGGCGCGAGTTTCGACGTCGCGATCAGCGAGTACGGCGCCTCGATCTGGGCCGATCCGTACCGCTGGATCCCCGAGGCTGCACGCCTGCTGCGCCCTGGCGGCGAGCTTGTCTTCCTCGTCAACGGAACGCTCCAGATGCTCACTATCCCCGACCTGGAGGCCGATGGGCCGCCCACCGATCGCCTGCTGCGGCCGTACTTCGGGATGCATCGGTTCGAGTGGCCAGACGATGCGGGCGTCGAGTTCCATCTCGGCTATGGAGACTGGATCCGCCTCCTGCGGCGGAGCGGCTTCGAGGTGCTTGACATGATCGAGGTGCGGCCGCCCGAGGGCTCGACGACGACCTACTCCAACCTGGCCACGCTCGATTGGGCGCGACGCTGGCCGTGCGAAGAGGTCTGGAAGGCCCGACGCCGGGCCTGATCCGCGCAGGAGTCGCCTAGGCCATGTTCGGCGATGCTGTCTGGGCAGCGCCGCGTGTCTCGGCCTCCGACGCGCTGAGGACCGCCTCCACGAAGCGCGCCGCGCGCCGGGCATCGAGCCGCTGCACGCGCCCGATGCTCTGGGCCCACCACGGCGCGTTGTCGGTCGTGACGATCTCGCCCTCTGGCTCCTCGAGCACGACGGTGGTGTACGCGCGCGGGAAGGCAACGACCGGCGAGACCGCGACCGTCGCGTCGTCGACCGCGTCGCGCGACCATCGCGAGACGGCATCCGCAACCGTCTCGGCGTCGAAGGAGGGATTGGTCAGGGTGGGGATCCAGCCAGCCCGTGAACGGGTGTCGAACTCCCAGCCCCGGCCGCGGACCCGGTAGCGACCGTGCCAGCGTCGCGCGATCAGCGCGTGCACGCCTGGCGGGCCGACAAGCAGCGCGGCCAGGTCGTTGGGGACCTCCGGCAGCCGCGGCGCCAGGATCAGGGTGTAGGTGTCGTCGAATGCGGGCGCCAGGAGACGCGCCAGGTCTTCGCTGAACCCGACCTTCGTGCGTCGCGCCTGCACCACGGCTCGGACCGCCATCGCCCCACCGATGCCCAGGGCAAGCGCCGCCGACAGGGCGAGGAGCGCGATCGGGGCGACGCGGTTGGTCGGCAGGAAGGCCATCAACAGCACGGCGGTGCTCCCTACCAGCAACATGGCAAGCGCCACGGCGAGCGAGTTGCCGCGGATGCCGCGAACGAGTGCGGGGTGGATCAGGCGCATCGGTCACCTCTGGCTGGTAGGCTCAGGACATGCCCACGACTGCTTCGGTGCTGGCCAGCGTCGTCGAGCCGCAGCGCGCGGTTCGCGTCGACGTCCGTACCGGGACCGGTTTCACGCTGACATTCGACACGGGCGAAGCCGGCGAGCGCCGCGCCGGGCCTGGGCCGACCGAATCGGTGCTGGCTGCCCTGGCCGCCTGCACCTCGATGGACGTCGGCAGCATCCTCCGCAAGAAGCGCCAGCCGGCGGCGAGCTACCGCATCGCGGTCACCGCCGAGAAGGCGGACGAGCATCCACAGGTCTACCTCGGGATCGTCGTCGAGCACCAGGTGTCGGGCGAAGTCGAGCCCGAGGCGCTGCGGCGCGCCATCGAGCTGTCGGCCACCACGTACTGCCCGGTGAGCGCCATGTTGTCGCACTCGGTGCGCATCGAGCACCGTTACCTGCTGTCGCGAGAAGGCCAGGACAACGTCAGCGCCGTGGTGGCGATCACCGGCCCGGAGGGCATGCAGGTCGTCTGAGGGGATCACCCGAACAGTCTTTCCATCGGGCGCCGCTGCGCCAATGGCGGGATGGTCCTGCCGCTGCGTGCGACCTTTTGTCGCGACCGGCCGGATTGCGTCAGCGGTGTAGGATGCGCCCTTCATGGCACGCTCAATGTGGCGCGGGGCGATCCAGTTCGGGCTGGTGACGATCCCGGTCAAGCTCTACCTGGCGACCGAGAGCAGCGCGATCGGCTTCAACATGCTGCACGCGACATGCCTGAACCGGATCCAGATGAAGATCTACTGCCCGTTCCACGATGAGGTCGTTCCGCGCTCCGAGACGGTGCGTGGCTACGAGTGGAGCAAGGGGCGGTACGTGGTGGTGACGGACGAGGACATCGAGTCGGTGCCGCTCAAGACGGTGCGCGCGATCGAGATCGAGATGTTCGTCGATGCGCACCGCGAGGGGCAGGGGATCGAGTTCGTCAAGCAGGCCTACTACCTCGAGCCAGACCCGATCGGCCACAAGGCATTCGAGCTGCTGCGCCAGGTCCTGTCCGAGAGCAGCAAGACGGCGATCTGCAAGGTCGTGCTGAAGGACCGTGAGCAGCTGGCGGCGCTCAACCCATTCACCAAGACGATGCTCCTGACCACGCTGCACTGGCCAGACGAGGTGCGCTCGCTCGAGGAGCTGAACATCCCCGATGAGCCGATCGAGGTCAAGCCGGCCGAGCGAAGGATGGCCGAGCAGCTCGTGGCCTCGATGACCGGCGAGTTCAACGCCGAGGACTACCACGACAACTATCGGAAGGCGCTGATGGCCGTGATCGAGTCCAAGGTGGCGGGCGAGGCCCCGGCGCCTGCCCAGAAGGTCGAGCCGACCCGCATCGGCGACCTGATGGCCGCCCTCGAGGCGAGCGTCTCGGCCGCCCGCGACGCCCGTCGCGCGGGAGCTGCCGAGCCCATAGCCTCGCCGGCCAAGGAGAAGGGGGCACGGGCCAAGGCGAAGCCGGCACCGGCCAAGGCGAAGGCGGCGCCCGCCGCGAGACCCGAGCCCGAAGCCGCCCGCCGCCGCAAGAGCGCCTAGCCAGCCGCGTGCCGGAGCAGCAGCTCCCCCTCCCGGTCCCAGACACCGCCGACCCTTCCTCCCGACGCCTGCCTGCGCGCATCTCGCCGATGCTGGCGACCGATGTCGACGCCCCGTTCGACGACCCCGGCTACCTCTTTGAGCCGTGGTGGCCGGGAGCTCGCGCCATCGCCTTCTGTGAGCGTGGCGCCCTGCGTCTCCAGGTGACCGGCCTGGCCGATGCGCTCGCCGCATTCCCCGAGCTCGGCCCAATGTCCGAGCAGCTTGCCGAGGATGGGGTCGTGCTCGACGGAACGCTGCTCGTTCTTGACGAAGCCGGGCGGCCGGATCCAGAGCTGCTGCGCGCCCGCCTGCGCGGGGCCGATCACCCGGGGAGGCCCGCCTACGTCGCGAGCGACCTGCTGTGGAGCGGCGGCCAGCCGGCTCTGGGCCGCTCGTTCGCCGTCCGACGCCGCTGGCTCGAGGCGATCCTGGCGCCGGGCGACCGCGTCACGGTGGGCCGGGCCTACGTCGGCGACGGAACGCTCGTCGCCGAGGCGCTCGCCGCCCTCGGCATCGAGGCGCTGTCGGCCCGCCAGCTGAGCGCACGTCACCGGGCCGGGCCCGGCGGCGACGCCTGGCTGCGCGCTCCCCTGGCGCCACCTGAGCCGCGCCCGCGTCCCACCCTGGCGCTGATTCTCCGGCTGCCGCTGGGGGACTGACCCGAGGGCCTAGCGCCGGGGAAGCAGCGCCAGCGCGCGCTCGAGCTTGCTGCTCGGATCGGCCGCCAGCCCCGGAATCGCGGCAAGGGCGTCGGCCATGGGGCGGTGGTCGAGCCCCGCGGCGAGAGCCGACGGATCGAGCTCCAGCTCCACGACGGCCAGGCGGCCGACCTCAATCTCGTCGTGGACGATCCGCGCCCGGTCGAGCGACAGCAGACCGACATGTTCGCCGTCCAGCGAGACCGGCCGTTCGGTTCGCTCCTGGAGCAGCCGGAATCGCTCGACCAGCGGTTTGCCGCCGGTCATCACAAGCAGACGGTCGCGGGCCGGCGAATCGGGCCATTCGCCCGGCTCGAGCTCCGGGCCGGCCGGTCCCTCGACCTCCGCTCGACGGTGGAGTGGATCGCCGGCTTCGTGCTCGGCCGGCCCTTTTAAGGAGACGATGGTTCGACCACCTCGCGTCCTTAACCGACATGCCCAGTGCACCGCTTCCAGGCGAAGGTCGGCGGTGTCCAGGTAGCGATCAACCTCGTCCACCGTGCGGCCGCGGCCCAGGTCAGCAGGCCCCAGCCTGGCCGCCGAGGCCAGCAAGCGAAGCGTTGGTTCGTTGGCGGCCAGGTACTTCAGCTCGGCCTCGACCCGGTCGGCGGTCACCCTTAGTAGCGCGCCGCGGCGCGCCGCACCGCTTTGGCCACGGCCTCCCGCAGCTCGGGCGGTTCGAGCACGTCGACCGCATCGCCCCACGACAGGATCCAGGGGCGGATCTCGACGATCCCGGCCACCGTAACCGTCAGCTCGACCCTGCCGTCAGGCAGCGCGGCGAGCTTCTGGGAGCGGTGCCAGACGACCTCCCGTACCCGATGCGCGACCGAGGCGTCGAAGCGGAGGCGCACCTCGGCGGTGGCGGTCCCGTCAGACGACCAGATCCCCCAGGAATGAGCCAGAAACCTGTCCGGGTCGAAGTCGTCGGGGATCTGGTAGCGATCCGCGGTGAGCGTCGAGCTCCGGATCCGTTCCACCTTGTAGGTGCGCAGCGCACCAACCGTCTCGTCGAAGCCGATCAGGTAGACGCTGCGACCCGCTGCATCGGGCTCGAGGAAGTACGGCTGCACGCGAGCGCGCCGCCCCTGACCGTCGCCGGGGTCATAGTCGAATTCGACGACCCGGCCATCGGCCCACGCCTGGGCGACGTGGGCGAAGTTGCGCACGAACTGGTCGTTCAGCTCCGCCTGCCCGACGGTCAGCATGGTTGCGGCGACGTGCCGCGCGATCGGCTGTGGCAGCAGATCGGCGAGCTTGGTGAAGGCGCTGACGACCGCCTGGTCGTAGGCGTCGGACCATCGGGCGATCAGGCGCGAGGCCAGGAAGAGGACGACCGCTTCGGGCACCGACAGGTGGAGCGGCGGCAGGAAGTACTTCTTCTCGATCCCGTAGCGACCCTTGCCTGCCTGGAAGATCGGCATGGCCAGCTCCTCTTCCAGGGCCTTGATATCGCGGTAGACGGTGCGGGTGGTCATGCCCGTGAGCCCGGCGATCTCGGTGACCGGGACGCCCGAATCGCCGCTGCCGCGGGCATACAGGATCGATGCGACTGACAGGAGGCGGGCCAGCCGGTCACGCTTGCGGGAGAGGCGGTCTTCGCGGCCGTCGTGGCCCCACGCGCCCGTGTCGCTCATGAGGTCGGATGATAAACCGATGCCGATCCGCTCCAGTTCAGCTGGCCGAGAGGGAAGGCACCACGCTCGGGCTGTGACTGATCGATGGGGCGGGAGTTGGCGTGGGCGGCGGTTCGCCAGGCAAAGCGGCAAGCATCGCGTGGTTCTGCGCCTCATCGGTCCCGATCATCAGGAATACGAACTCACCTGCCGCCCAGGTATAGACCTGGGTCCCCTTCAGGGTGGCGTTGTCCCCGGGGCGCATCCAGACCACGTGACTGCCAATGGTCTGGAGCGTCCATGGCTCGCGGTGGAGACCGGCGATACCCACGTAGCGGGCTGCCTCGGCGAGGTATGGCTCGAGGTCGCCGGTGGTGGGGAACGGCGCGTTCAGGCGCATCGCATAGAGCGACAGGCGCGGCCGCGAAACGAAGGCCACCTGCAAGGTGCGGAAGCGGAGGCCGATCTCCCCATAAACCTCGCCGATGTCACCGGGCGTGTAGGCGAACTGGGTGATCGGCGGGATCTGGACGGCGTGGCCGGCAACCGTGGGCGGGATGAGTGCCGCGAGCGCCGGATCGGCGGTGTTGCTGTAGAGAGGGGTTGGCTCGGGTGTCGGGGCCGGGGTCGCCGTGGGCGCAGGGTTTGCGCTTTCAGACGGGCTGGGACTCGGCGTGGGGGTCGGCGTCGTGCAGGCGCCCATGAGCGCGAGCAGCATCAGGACCGGCGCGAAGACTGTCAGCGGGATGGCGTGCCGGCGGCGGCGCGCATGGTCCGTTCGGGTGGTCGGCATCGGAGGCGCCAATGGTAGCGTCCCCGGCCGTCGACGGGTGTCAGGCGGCTCCGTGCACCTTGGTCGGGGCGTCGACCCGCCTGCGGCGCTGCCCGCGATCGGCGCGGGCCGCAACCACGGTCGCCAGGGCATCGACAACGTCCCCGCGGTACCGCTTGCCAACCTTCGAGCGGAGCTCGGCAACGGCGGCGGCGCGGCCGCGCCGCTTTCCGGCAGGGCTTCCCATCAGCGTGTCATATGCATCCGCGACCGACACGATCTGCGATCCCATCGATCCCTCATCTGGGCTCATCGCGGCACGGTGCTGGCGCACGAGCAGGGCCGCCGGACGCAGCGACTGGATGGTTGCCAGCTCGCTGGCCGCCAGCACGTCGAGCCCATGAAGTCGCCCAGCGAGCTCGATGTCGGCGGTCTCCTGGGCCGAGGCCCCGACCTGGCTGGCGATGCGCACTGCGAGGTTGCCAACCCGATCTGCGTGACCGCGCGCCGATGGATCGCGAGCATCAATGGAACGCGCGAGCGCCAGGAGCGCTTCGATCACGCCCTCTTCTGCCGGGCCGCCCGGAGTTCCAGAGATCAGGCTTGCCTGGCCGACCAACGTTCCGACCATCTCGTCACCGGGGTGCAGGAGCGCGGTGCGCGCGAGCTGGTCCAGCGTTCCGCGGAGGTCTCGCATCTCACCTGGCACTTCGGCGGCGGGGACGACACGGTCGCCGCCCGACTGCTTGCCGTAGTAGAGGGCGGCATCTGCGGCCGCGATCAGACCGTTCTTGTCTGCGGCGTCGCCGGGGAGGGTCGCCGCGCCGACGGAGATTGTCACCGGCGTCGCGTCGTCGGCGGTCAGCCGGAAGACCGCCTGCCGGACTCGGTCACCGATGGCGGCGGCGGCGTCGGCGTCGACGCCCGGCAGGACCAGCGCGAATTCGTCGCCTCCGTAGCGGAAGACGAGGTCATCGGAGCGTGCTGCTCCGTAGATGGCCATCCCCACGGCGTGCAGCAGCGCATCGCCGGCGGGGTGTCCGTGCCGATCGTTGTAGCTCTTGAACCTGTCCAGGTCCATCATCAGCAGCGAGACGGGAG
This sequence comes from Chloroflexota bacterium, assembly GCA_039932375.1. GTDB lineage: Bacteria > Chloroflexota > Limnocylindria > QHBO01 > QHBO01 > CF-167. The sequence continues at coordinate 20,969 of JBDTQD010000005.1, forward strand.
CGTGCTTGGACCGGCTCCGCTTGCCGGGGACTTTGCCGGTCGCGGCAACGAACTCGTCGACCAGCTCGCCGAGCGTGCGCTGGAAGGCGCCGTGGTTGCCGAGCCCGGTGAGCGCATCGGTATCGGCTCGCTGGCTGACGGCATGATGGGTATCCGCGTTGCGCAGTGCGATCGCGCCCTGGCCGGCGAAGAGCTTGATCAGCTCGAAGTCATTCTCGCTGAAGTAGGTCTCGCCTTCCCCGGCGCGCGAGATGTTCATGCAGCCGATTACCTCGCCGCCGCTGACGAGCGGGACCACGGCCAGCGCCTCCGGATCGGCGGGGGTGCCCGGGATCTGCATCGCGCGCGGGTCGTTGAGTGCATCGTTGGCCAGGACCGGCTCCGCATGGTCGGTGGCCCAGCCCATCAGGCCGCGACCGAACGGCACGATGTAGGCCATGACCTCCTTGGCGTGCCGCTCGCGGGTCAGCACCGGCACCAGGACCCTGTTCACGGGATCGGCGCGGTAGATCGACAGGTTGTCGTAGTGGACGACCGAGCGGAGGCCGTCGGCGATCGTGTCCAGCACATGCTGCTGGTCGAGCGTTGACAGGAGCCGCTCGTTGATCTCCAGCAGGCGTCGTTGCGACTGAAGCTGCCGGGCGAGCTCAGTGGACTGCAGCTCCAGCCGCTCGTACGCCGAGGCGTTCGCGATCGCCTGCGCGGCGTAGCCGGCGAAGATCGTCATGGTCTGGAGGTCATCGGTGCTGAACTGGTCCTTGCCGAGCTTGGAGAGCGCCACCACGCCGACCGAGCGGCCCTCGAAGACCATGGGCACCACCAGCATCGACTCGTCGATGTCGTCGGTCCCCTCGATGGTATGCCCGCGCAGATCGTTGAGCGCGTCATTGACGAGCAACGGCTCTCCGTGCTCGGCGACCCAGCCCGTGAACGAGCCCTCCCCGACGGCGACCCGCAGCCGCTCGTGGAAATCGCCTTCGCCGAGGAGCCGATCGGTGAACGCGACCGGCTCGCAGAAGCGAGTCTCCCAGTTGACGACGTAGACGCGGATGTCGTGGTAGGCGGCCAGGGAGCTCGCCTCGGACACGATCGCATCGGCGATGGCCTGCACATCGGTGAGGCGATTCAGCCGGGAGGAAAGGTCCTGGATCGAGCGGATCCGTGCGCCCTGTTCGGCGACCGATCGGTAGAGGCGGGCGTTGCTGATGGCGACCGCCGCCTGGTTCGCGAAGGACTGGGCCAGGGCCACTTCGTCATCGGGCCATTCGCGGTCGCGGGTGTGGTACAGGCCGATGACGCCCAGCGCCTGGTCGTGGCTCACCAACGGGACGAGGCAGGCCGTCCTGATCCCCTCGTCGCGGTAGGCACCCTGCAAGGCCCCGACGCCGGGCCGGGTATCTGCCCCGCGCACGACGATCGTGCGTCGCTCTCGGACCGACTGCACGCCGACCGCGGCCGTGTCCCAGGTGAGCTTGCGCGTCTCTGCAACGAAGGCGTCGCTCATCCCCCTCGAGGCACCCACGCGAAACGGGAATTCACCCTCCTCGATCAGCCACAGGCCCGCCTTGTCGGCGTCGAAGAGCGTTCGCGTTCGGTCGACGATGTCGTCCAGCACGATGCTCAGGTCAAGCTGGCCGGCCAGCTCCTGGGCGACGTGGCGGAGCGCCCGCGAGCGGGTCACCTCCCGCTTGGCGCGGGCCAGCATGCGAGCGACGATCACGTTGCCTGCGACGGTGGTCGCCACCATTCGCAGGAAGGCGAGCGAGACGTTGGCGAGTGGGCCTCCCGGCTCATCCTCCAACACCAGAGCTCCGACGATCTCGCCTCCCGCTCGCAGGGCGACCTGGCGACGCAGCGGGCCAACGACGCCGTCGGCAACGGCGGCTGTCTCATCGCCACGATCGCCCTGGTGTGTGGCCTCGAGGGCCTCCGGCGGTGAGAAGTCAAATCCGGCGTGCGTCTCGAGGTGCAGGACCCCGTCGGCGTTCTCGCGGACCAGGTAGGCCGCGACTCGGGCGACGCGGAGGTGGGATCGGAGCGCCTCGACCGCGGTGCGGCAGACCGCCGTCGCGTTTGCAGCCGCGCTGGGGGCGATGCTGAGTCGACCGAGGACCGCCAGCTCGGCGTCCACCTGGCGGTCAGGCGCGGGAGCACCAGTATCGGCGGTTCCTTCCGCCAGGAGACGCTGCACGTCCCCGGTGCGATACCGCCGGTCGCCGCGCGCATTGATGCGGAAGGCGGGCAGCCGACCGGCCTCGGTCCAGGAGCGAACCGTGTTGGGATGGACGCCGAGCAGCGCGGCAGCCTGGGCGACGCTGACCAGCGCCTCCCGGTCCTCTCCGCGGTCGCGAGCAGCTTGTGCCACTGCGTTGCTCCTGTTCCGGTTTGGTCGATTCGGGCACCAGCCAGATTGGAACTTCTGGTAAGTGCCGTGTACCGGATGCTAGAACTGGGTAGGCGCCGCCTCGATGCCCCGTTCGTACCGTTTTGACGCGGTACAAGTCATGGGCTTGAGCGTTGTCAGGAGGCGGCCCAGCGCACGATTGCCAGCAGCACAGCTGCGGCGAGGAGCGTGACCGAGGTAGCGATCGCAGCAATTCCGGCCAGCATCAGCCGCGGTTGCCGGCCTCCGAGGAGCCGCATCGCGGCGTCGAGCTCCTGCCCGCTGATGATGTATCCCCCGCGTGGCGGCGCCAGGGCAACTTGTCCGCTGCCGTCCCGCTGGATCGTCGCCAGGACGAGAAGGCGATCGACGACGCTCACCATCCGGGTGCTGGACCTTGCGCGCGTCGGCCGCCCGTGCTCCGCCGCAAGGCGCTCCAGGGCAGGCGCGTAGGAAACGTCGAGGGCGTCCGGCGACCCGGTCCAGACGTGCGGCAGGACCACCAGCGGCTCGGCCGCCGCGGCCGGGTCGAGGGTGAGGGACCCGTCGTGGTCCCAGAGCTCGAAGGAGCGCGTCTCGCGCAGCCGCTGGATGTTCCTCCAGTCTCCCTTCGGAGCCGCCACCTCCACGTCACGGTGGAAGGCGACCAGACGGTCGTCCTGGCCGGTCACAATCGGCTCTCCGCAGCGAATGCGCCCGAGGACCCGCACGGGGCGTCGTGGCAACGGATCGCCGACGCCGATGTCGAGCAGCTCGCCGACCCGCACCTGCCGGGCGCCGGCCAGCCGGCGCGCCATCCCAGGTCGGGCGCCAGAACGCCGAACAAGGGCCAGCCCTCCGGTAAGCAGCGCCAGCCCGAAGAGGGTCAGCCAGATGGGGAGCGTCGAGACCGGGGGCATCGGGCGCCGATTATCGCCCGATAAGCCGCCGGTAAGCACCGATAGCTAGTCTCGTCGCCGTCGATCGGCTTGCAACCAATCGCCGCCGACGACGCAGAGAGGAGGAACTGTCGCCACCGCAGCGCCCGTCGTCATCAGTCTCGGTCACGCTACGGAGGTCCCCATGTCCGCGTTCCTCGGCGCCCACGTGCGCCATCACCCGCCATACAGCAGGCGCCATATCGGCCTGCTCGCCATCCCCCTGGCACTTACCACCGTTGCCATCGGTGTTGCCTCCGCCGACCTTCCGCCGGGAGTCATCCGCATCAGCGCCGGAGACGCGGCGCGTGCCGGCGTAAGCATTCGCCTGGTCCGCCACGCCGTGGCGAGCTCGGGCACGATGCTCCTCGAGGTCCAGTCGGGTGAAACCGCTCCGGCTTCCCCTGACGGGACCGCCCGGCTGTTGGCAGTATCGAGCGACGGTGCCCAGGTTGCCCTCGCCGACCAGGTCGGAGAGCTCTTTGGATCGCTCACCATCGGCCGGGCCGATGGCTCGCAGCTGCGCGTCCAGCTCCCGGGCTTGCTGGCTGCGGGCTTCGCGGCGAATGGCAGCTGGCTGGCGGTCATCGATGGCCGTGGCGCCCTTTGGCAGCTCGACATCGACAGCGGTCGGCTCGCGCAACTGGCCGACGGGCCTTTCGTCGGCACGCCGATCGCATCTGAAGACGGGTCGCTGATGCTGCTCTCCGTCCCCTCGGTCCAGGCTCCATATCGCTCGGAATTAGTTCGCCTGACTCCATCTACCGGGGTCGCCACGCTGCTGGCGAGCGACCACCTGGTCTATGGCGCATTCCCGCTCGCGGACGGCAGCGTTGCGGTGGTCGCCCACGAGTCCGGGCGCACCGTCGTCAGGAACGTGAGCACGAGCGGCTCACGGATGGTCGCCAATCTTGGCTCCGGCGCCGTGAACGTGGCAGTCGCGCCAGACGCGCGCCATATCGCCTTCGAAAGAACGGGTGGCGTCTTCATGGTGGATGGCCCAGGCGGCGCCGCACGCAGCCTCGGCACCGGTTCAGCGCCGTGCTTCGCGGCCGATGGATCGTGGCTGCTCGTAAGGCAGGGCAGCCGAAACGTCGCCCTGGCGCTCGACGGATCGGTCCTGGCCGTCACGGATCTGCTGGCCGCCCCGGTCGGTTCGGCGGGGTGCCTGCCATGACCGCCTGGGGATGCCGCGGCGCGGTATCGGCGCTCGTACAACTGGTCCTCGTCGGCTGGAGCGCTGGGGCTGTGCTGGCGGCCGATGACTACACCCTCCCCTTCTACGATCCGGCGGTGACGATGAGCTACGGGGTCGACCGCGATCGCACACTCAATCGTCAGCTCGATTGGACCGGGCACGTCTGGAACGACGGATCACTCCACTACGGGCGGGTGTACGACCAGCACACCGGGGTCGACTACCCGATGGCGCTGCGCAGCGAGGTCGCTGCGGCCAAGGATGGGACCGTGGTCGACGTGGAGGGCGGATTCGGGACCACCCAGTTCGGTGCATTCGGCAACTTCATTCGGGTCCAGCACGCAGATGGCCGACAGACGCTCTACTACCACCTTGCCAGCGCCGCCGACGGTGGGATCGGGGTTGGTGGCGGCGACGCGGTCGCGGCTGGCGAGCGGATCGGGCGCTCCGGCTGCAGCGGCAACTGCCACGGAGCGCACTTGCACTTCGAGATGCTGACCTGGAGCACGACGGCACATTCCTACCTGCCGGTCGATCCGCTCGCGGAGCGTCGCTGGACCACCTGGCCGGGTCGCATCCCGTTCGATGCCGCCTACGTGCGGGAGAGCAACGGCGGGACCGAGGTGATTCCCCGTGGGCAGACCATCACCCACTGGGTGGAGTTCCGGAACACCGGCGGTCGAACATGGCGCAACGCCGGCGCCCTCGGGCGCATCGGGCTCGCGACCTGGAATCCTGCCGCCCACGCCTCTGCGTTCTGGGCCAACGACTGGCCGTATTCCTGGATGGCGACGTTCCTCGATGCTCCATCCGTCCCGCCGGACGGGGTCGGCCGGTTCACGTTTGGCCTGCGCGGCTCGCCGGCGCCGGGAAGCTATTCGGAGTACCTCAACCTCGTCGCACAGTCGGTGCGCTGGTTCGACTACGCGCGACTGGGCCGTTACTACGTGCCGATCGTGGTCTCCAACGTGAGCCAATGCGGATTGCGTGCCGAGCCTAAGCTGGATCCGTCCCGCGGAGGCGTGAGCCAGGCGATCCGTTATGTGCCCGTTCCATGCTGAGGTTTCCGGTTCTGGCCATCGTGCTGGGTGCCATCGTCGCCGCGGGATGTGGCGTCGATGGTGCAGGTGAGTCGACGGCCTCATTCGCAGAACCTGCGTCGTCTCCGACCCCCCGGGCCTCGACCATCGATCGGGTGCCGCTGCCGAGCGGATTCCCGGTCTTCCCGGGCGCCGTTCCGCTCCCGTTGCCAGATGACGACCGGGGCCTGATCGCGGTATGGAGGAGCGAGCAGCTTGGCGCAGCCGCATACGACTTCTATGCAGCGGCCCTGGAGCCGGCCGGGTACCCGATTGTCGGGCTCTACCCGGGCGGAGATGCAGCGCTGATCCGATTTCGGACGCCCGGTGGGGCGATCTGGCAGATAGTCGCGCAGAGCGGAGCGAACGGGACCACCACGATCGAGATCCGTCTGGATCGCCCCTAGGGAGCGGGATCGGCCGCCAGGCTGGCGCGCCGGGCACCCGAGGCCCGCTCGAGGGCATCGGGCGTCACGCGGAAGACCGCGTCAGGCAGACCTGCCGCTGCCCATACCTCGGCCTGCGCCAGCAAATGCTCGTCGATGAACACCTGCAGCCCGGTGGGATGCCCGAGCGGGGGCACCCCACCGATCGCATAGCCAGTGGCCGCACGGACCTCGTCGCCATCCGCGCGACGAACCTGCGAACCACCCATTGCCTCGGCGAGGCGCTCGGGATCGAGGCGATCGGCGCCCGAGAGGAGGGTGACGACCGGGTCGCCGTCGACCATGAAGACGAGCGACTTGACGATCTGCGCCACCTCGCAGCCGACCGCGCGAGCTGCGTCCTCGGCGGTGCGGGTTCCCGCCGGGAAGCGGATCACCTCGATCACCAGGCCGGCCCGCTCTGCGGCGTCCAACACGCGACGGACACTGGGGTGCAATTGGTCGCCCGAGTTGATCAAGGCCAGATGATCGCACGCGTGCTACCCTCGACGGGACAACCCCAAGAGCGACAGGGGAGCGCGCAAGCGCTGAGAGTGCGGAAGGCCGCAGACCCTCGAACCTGATCTGGGTCATGCCAGCGAAGGGAGTCGGAGTGAAAGTAATCGTGGTGGCAGGCGGCGACGCCGCGGCGGACGACGCCGCCCAACTCGCCGATGCCGACCTCGTGATTGCCGCCGATTCGGGCGCTGCCTGGCTCCAGGAGTGCGGACGAAGTCCCGACGTGCTGATCGGCGACCTGGATTCAATCGACCCCGTGCTGCTCGAGCGGCTGGTGGCCGAGGGCGTGACCATCGAACGCCATCCCGCCGACAAGGACGCATCGGATGCCGAGCTCGCTGTCGGGCGGGCGGTTGAGGCAGGCGCCGATGAGGTCGTCATTCTCGGAGCGCTGGGTGGAAAGCGAGTCGACCACGAGCTCGCCAACCTGCTGCTGTTGGTTGACCCCGCCTGGCGCGGTCGACTGATCCGAATCGTGCGCGGCGAGACCAGCGTGCGCGCACTGCGTGGGGGCGAGGTCATCGGTCTGGAAGGCGCCGAGGGAGACCTGGTCACGCTGCTCTCCGTCGGCGGCGATGCGGTCGGTGTCCGGACCGATCGCCTCCGTTTCCCCCTTGACGGAGAGACGCTGGCGCCCGGTCGCTCCCGCGGCCTCTCCAACCTCATTGAATCGCCCCCGGCATCAGTCTCGCTGGAACGCGGGACCCTGCTGGTCATCGAGACGCGAGAGGAGCCAATCAGGTGACGACGAGCGAAGGCGCCGGGCTTGGCGAGTGGCGCGTCGTAGACATCGTTCTGGGCGCGGTGCTGGCGGTCGCCTTCGGCGCAGTCTTCCAGGCTTGGAACCTGCTATGGACGGCGATCACTCCTGCCTTCATCGGCCTGCCACCGCTGCAGGGCTTCATGTACGGGGTCTGGATGCTGCCCGCCGTGCTCGTGCCGATGGTGATTCGGCGTCCCGGAGCGGCCCTGCTCGGCGAAGGGGTGGCTGCCGTTGCATCGGCACTCTTCGGTGCCCCGTGGGGGCTGCTGATCATCCTGTACGGGCTGGCACAGGGGGGCGCCGCCGAGCTCGTCTTCGGGCTCGGCCTGTATCGGCGCTGGGGCTTGCCGAGCGCAATCCTGGCCGCCGCCGCCGCAGGGGCCACGGCGGCGCTCCTGGACCTCGCCCTGTACTACCCCGATTGGGACGCTCGATACCAGGCCCTGTACGCGGCCCTCGTGATCCCGAGCTCGGCCGTTGTGGCAGGGCTGGGGGGCTGGCTGCTGGTCCGAGCGCTGGGGCGCACCGGCGTGCTGAGCGCCTTCCCGGCGGGGCGCGAGCAGCCGGAGGTCTGAGCTGCTGAGCGCGCCCGGGGCCGTCGAGGCGCGAGGCTGGGGCTGGCGGCACCCCGGTCGTCGGTCATGGGCGCTGCGCGGCGTCGACCTGCGCATCGAGCCTGGCGAGCGAGTGATGCTGCTCGGTGCCTCAGGGTCTGGGAAGTCGACGCTATTGGCCGGACTGGCTGGCCTGCTGGAAGGCGGCGAATCCGACGGCGAGCTCCTGGTTGACGGGCTCGATCCTCGCGCGGCACGCGACCGAACCGGAACCCTGTTTCAGGACCCCGAGTCACAGCTGGTGATGGCTCGGGCCGGCGACGAGGTCGCATTCGGGCTCGAGAACCGATGCGTTCCGGCGGACCAGATCTGGCCGCGAGTCGATGCCTCCCTGGCGGCAGTCGGCTTCCCGTACGGCCGGGACCATCCGACCGATGCCCTCTCGGGTGGTGAGCAGCAGCGGCTGGCATTGGCCGGGGCGCTGGCGCTGCAGCCGGGTCTGCTGCTCCTCGACGAACCGACCGCCAATCTCGACCCCGACGGCGCGGCACTTGTTCGCGATGCTCTCCGCAGCGCCATTGCAGGCGGGGACCGGACCATGATCCTGGTCGAGCACCGCGTTGCAGACTGGCTGCCCCTGGTCGATCGCGTCCTCGTGCTGCATGCAGGGGATGGCGTGATCGCCGACGGGCCTCCAACGGACGTCTTCGCCCGCATGGGCGACGAACTGGCCGATGCGGGAGTCTGGGTTCCCGATCACCCCCTCCCGCATCGCCTCCGCCGCACCAGCGCCGCCCCCGCCACGATGCTCGAGGCCGACCAGGTCGCCTACCGCTTCGCAGGAGCGTTGCAGCTCGCGGTGGGACCGCTCGACCTCCAGGTGCGCTCGGGCGAGGCGCTCGCGATCATGGGGCCGAACGGATCGGGCAAGTCAACCAGCGCGCTGCTGCTCGGCGGCCTGCTGCGCCCCACCCTTGGCGTCGTGCGAGCAGGCCCAGCTCTGGCCGGCGACCGCGGCAGCGCCCGCGCTCAGCCGGTCTGGCTCTGGCCAGCGCCAGAGCTTTCGAGGCGCATCGGGTCGGTCTTCCAGGACCCCGAACACCAGTTCCTGACCGAGCGAGTGGTCGACGAGCTGACGCTCGCGCCCCGGCGAGCCGGCCTGTCGGCGGCGGTGGCGCGGGACAGGGCGGATGCGCTGCTGGTGCGCCTTCACCTGGTGGCGCTGGCGGAGGCGAACCCGTTCACGCTCTCCGGCGGGGAGAAGCGAAGGCTGTCGGTGGCCACGGCGCTTGCAGGGGAGCCATCGGTCCTGATCCTGGACGAGCCGACCTTTGGGCAGGATCGGCGGACCGCGGTCGAGCTGCTCGACCTGCTTGCCGATCTCCGGGACGGCGGGACGGCGATCTGCTTCGTCACCCACGACACCCCCTTCGCCGATGCCCTCTCCGACAGGACGGTGCGGCTGCCGGGTCGCATCATCGAGGCGGCCGCATGAGGCGCTTCACGCCCCTCCGGCCGAACCCCCGTGCAATCCTCGCCCGCGCCAACCCGGTCGCCAAGCTGGTGGCAGCAGCGATCCTGATGGCGATCCTCTTCGTCGCCAGAGGTCCGATCACGCCGGCCATCGTGCTCGCCGGCCTGCTGTTGAGCGCGCCGCTCACCGGCCTGGCGCTGCGCGACCTGCTCGCGCGGACATGGCCCCTCCTGGCGGCAGCCCTGTCGGTCGGCGTGCTGAACGTGGTGCTCGCTCCCGGTGGTGCCGCGACGCCGCTGACCGGTCTCGCCCTCGGGCTGCGGCTGCTGGGGATCGCCCTCTCGGGCGTGCTGGCGTTGGCCAGCACCGACCCCACCGACCTGGCCGATGCGCTCGAGCAGCAGGCTCGCCTCTCACCGCGCCTGGCGGTCGGCGTGCTTGCAGCCGTCCGAATGCTGCCGATCATGGCCGTTGAATGGCAGATCCTGCGCATGACTCGGCGCGCCCGAGGCGTCAGCGCGGGCTGGTCGCCGGTCGCCGGTGCCCGCCTGTTGTTCGGGATGCTGCTGGCCCTGCTGGTTGGCGCGGTGCGACGGGCGACGCGGCTGGCCACGGCGATGGAGGCACGCGGCTTCGGAACAGCGTCGTGCCGCACGATCGCACGGCCGCAGCAGATGCGGCCGCCAGATTGGGGCCTGCTGGCAGCGGCTATCGCACTCGGAGCGGCCGCGGTGGCGATCGGGCTCGCCGCCTAGGCCATCGAGTGTCGCTCGGCGAGCCTTGGAGCGCGAGTGTACCCTCGTGACATGTCCCGCTCGCAGGAGCTCAACATCCGGGCCGGCGACGCCAACTTGTCCGGGACGCTGCTTCTGCCGGACGCTCGGCCTGGCGATGATCAGCAGGATCGCATTCCGAGCGTGCTCCTCATTCCCTCATGGTTGCCGCGCGATCGCGACGGCGCCTACGACCGGATCGGTCACCCGGACTGGTTTGCCCCCGGACCGATGCAGCTGGGCCTGCTGGCCCGCCTGGCCGACGCGCTGGCGGCCCGCGGCGTGGCCTCGTTGCGTGCCGATCCACGCGGCTGTGGCCGCTCCGACGGGGCATGGGAAGAGGTGACCCTGTTCGCCAAGATCGACGACGCACGCGACATGCTTGCCGCCATCCGGGGCCGCCGTGAGCTGGACCTGCGCCGGACGGGGATCGTTGGGCACGGTGAGGGGGCCGGGATCGCGCTGGCGGTGGCGATCGGGGACCCTGCCGTGTCGGCGCTGACACTCATCGGCCCTGCAGCTCGCTCCTGGCGTGAGACGCTTCGTCACGCCGCCGCCCTCCGCGGTCGCGAAGGGTCCGATCAGGCCCATCCGATCGTGGCCGCCATCGACCGCTGGAGCGAGGACCTGATCGAGCGCGCGGAGCGACGCGAAGCGTCGATGACGCTGCCGCTGCAGGGCGGAGCCGCGGCCACGCTGTCGCTTGCCCCGTTCGAGCAGGCGATCCACACCCCGCCGCTGGCGCTGGCAACGATGCTCCGTCGGTCCGTCGCGCTCGTTCACGGCACCGCCGACACATGGAGTGATCCCGGTGAGTCGGCCCTGCTTGCGGCGTCCCTGGCGAGCGCGGGCGAACGCGCGCAGATCCGGCTTGTTCCGGAGGCGGGGCACGACCTCGCAGAGGCGAGCGACGAGCTGATCGGCGAGTTGGCAGGCCACCTGGCGACGCGCCTGCTGCCACGTGATCTGCCACCGCTGCTGGTCGCGATCGAGGAGATGGGGTGAGGTAGGATTCCGCCATGAGTCGACCGAAGCCCGGCGACCCGGTCCCCGAGTTCCAGATGACCGCCGACGATGGCTCGCTCGTCTCGAGCACGAGCCTCCTCGGACGCCGTTATGTCGTCTACTTCTATCCGGAGGACGACACCCCCGGCTGCACCAAGCAGGCCTGCTCCCTGCGCGACAACTTCGGGCGCGTGACGGCCACCGGCGTCGAGGTTTACGGCGTCTCGCCGGATTCGGTCGCCAGCCACGTCAAGTTTCGCGAGAAGTACGGCCTCCCGTTCCGACTCCTCTCCGACGAGGGCCACAGGGTCGCCGATGCCTTCGGCACGTGGGTCGAGAAGAACTTCGCCGGAAAGACCTACCTGGGCACCGAGCGGACCTCCTTCATCATCGGCCCCGATGGGGGGATCGAGCACGTTCTGCCGAGGGTCAAGGCGAGCGAGCACGTCGATCTCCTGATGGAGCAGCTGGCAGCATGATCTGGATCGGGATCGCGGTCTTCCTGGTTGCCTGGTTCATCGGCCTCTTGTTGCAGCTGGGACCGCTCGTCAACCTCCTGCTGGTGGTGGCCGCCGTCCTGCTGGTGGTGCAGGTCATCAACGAGCGCGAAGAGGAGTCGTGACCGGGCCCTGGGCGCATCTCGCCTGGCGTGCGCTGCCAGTCGTGCTGGTGCTCGCCTGGTTCCTGGCCCTGATCGGCGGCTTCAGCTTCGCGGGGTTGCTGCACCTGCTTCTGCTGGCAGCCGTCGCCGTCTTCGCCTACCAGCTGATCGCCGACCGCTCAGGCTGAAACGCCGCGCACGGGCGTGCCAACGCGACGGCCTAGGTGTCGCGAACATGGCTAGGCTTGGCGATCATGCGGTTCCTGCACTTCGCCGACCTGCATCTGGACGCACCATTCGCCTGGGCGCGCCCGGAGACGGCACGCGTGCGGCGGCGCAACCGGCGCGAGACGCTGACCCGCATCCTGGCTCTCGCCGATCAGGAACAGGTCGACGCGATCCTGTGTGCCGGAGACCTGTTCGAGCACGAGCGCTTCACGCCCGACACGGTCGCCTTCCTGCGCGAGAGCTTTGCCCGGACCGATCGCCCCATCTACCTCGCCCCGGGAAACCACGACTGGTATTCGCCTCGCAGTCCGTATGCACTGGTCGAATGGAGCCCGAACGTGAATCTCTTCACCGAGGGGCAGCTGACGCCGGTGACGCTGGCCGACGGGCTGACCCTGTGGGGGGCGGCGCATCGCGCACCCGCCGATACGGGCCCGTTCTTCGCTGATTTCCGCCCCGATCGCGACGGCGTCCATCTCGCGCTGGCCCACGCGTCGGAGAGGAGCGCCCTCCCCTTCCAGGAGTCGGGGAAGGAGCCGCACGCCCCCTTCGATGCCGCCGAGCTCGAGGCATCCGGCATCGCGCACGCGTTCCTCGGCCACTATCACGTCGCGCGCGACCGCGAGCGCCACACCTATCCGGGCAACCCCGATCCGCTCGAATTCGGCGAATCCGAAGGTCGCGGCGTCGTGCTGGTCACCATCGCCGAGGATGGGACCATCGCCCGCGAACGTCGGTCGGTGGCGGTCAGTGCGGTGCACGACCTGGTCGTCGCGCTGGATGGCTGTCACCACGTCGACGACGTGCGGCAGCGAGTCGCCATGGCCATCGTCGGGCTGACGGGATCGGTCCGCGTGACCCTCGCCGGCGAGGTGCCGGCCGAGCTGCCCGTCGATCCACGCTCGCTGACGGAGCTTGGTGACCACCTCGACGGGCTCGTCGTTCGGACCGGTGCCCTCCTGCCGGCGTATGACCTGGAATCGATCCAGGCCGAGGCGACCGTGCGCGGCCAGTTCGCACGAGACACGCTGGAGATCGCCGACGAGGAGCATCGCCGCAAGGTGCTGATCACCGGGCTCCGCGCGCTGGAGGGTCGCGGCGACCTCGAGGTGGCCTGACATGTGGATCGAGCGGGTGATCGCGCGCGCATTCGGCCCGCTGCGCGACGAGACCCTGGAGCTGGGCGAGGGGATGACGGTCATCGGCGGTCCGAACGAAGCCGGCAAGACGAGCTGGCACGCCGCGACGAGATTGGCTCTCACCGGGGTCCGCCGCGGGCCGGGCCGCACCAAGGAGACGGCGTCGGTCATCGATCGCCATCGCCCCTGGGACTCGCCGGATCAGTGGGAGGTCGAGGCCCGGCTGCACCTGGCCGATGGGCGAACCATCGACATCAGCCAGGATCTCGCCGGCCGGGTGGCCTGCCGGGCCCGGGATGTCGTGCTCGGCGACAACGTCTCGATGGAGATCATCAACGAGGGCACGCCGGATGCGACCCGCTGGCTCGGGCTGGACCGTGACTCCTTCGCCTCGGTCGCCGCGGTCAGCCAGGCGCAGGTCATGGCGGTCGCGGACAGCGCTGCTGCTCTCCAGGATCACATGCAGCGGGCGGCGGCGACGAGGGGCACGGACGCAACCGCCGCCGAGGCGATCGACAGGCTGAAGGCATTTCGAAAGGAGGCTGTCGGAGCGGTCCGGGTCGGCGCAACGGGCCCATTGTGGGCCACGATGCGCGAGCAGGAGGCTGCGGATGCGGCGCTGGCGGAGGCGCGGCGTCTCCACGCCGACTACCTGGACCGCGAGGCCCGACTCGAGGAATCGACACGAGCTCACGTCGCCGCGGAGCATCAGCTGGCCGTTGTGGAGGCCTCCGTGGCCCTGCGCGATGCGGCGGAGGTGGTCGGTCGCTCGGCGCGGGCGGCAGCACTCACGGTCGCGCACCCGGAAGCGCCGGCTGCGCTGGCAACCCGCGACGCGCTGGCAGATGAGGTCGCGGCAGGTCTCGAAAGATGGCGGCGCCGTCCAACGCCGGTAGCACTCATCGGGCCATCCGAGGCTGAGCTCCGGGCGCAGCTGGAGTCCCTGCCCATGGTCCCGGATGGCGATCGACGTCCGGCTCGGTCGGTGACCGATGCAACGCGCTCACTTGATCTCGCAGAGGAGGCGCTCCGCCTGCTCGGGGAGGTTCCCTCGACCGCGCCCGCCGCGCCCGCGGAGCAACACTCCGCGGCGCCACGCCCAGGCCTCGCGTATCTGGCGCTCCCTGTAGGCGGCGCGGCCGCAGTTGCCGGCCTGGTCCTCGTCGCGCTTGGGGATCTCCTTCCCGGCTTTGCCCTCGTTTCGCTTGCCGTCGCGCTCGGCGCATGGGCCTGGCGGGGCGCCGCCGACGAGCGGCTGATCGGGGGGAGCGAGCACGCCACGGCCGACGGCCATCGGCAGCTGGTCGCCGATTGGGAGGCGCGGGCAGCGCACCTCGACGAGTCCTTCCGCTCCGCCGAGGAGCAGCTGCGCACAGCACTCGGCGAAAGGGGGGCCGCCGCGGACGGCGATCTTCGCGCCGCGGTCACCGCCTACGAAGCGGCCTGCGCGGAACGCGAAGACATGTCGCGCGCCGCAGCGGCTGCAGAGGGTCTGCGGCGAGCGATCGAGTCGCGCAGCGCCGCAGAGGCGGGCGCTGCAAGGGCCGAGCAGGCCGCCGCCGCCGCCGAAGCCGCTCTGCGGCAGGCAGCAACACACATCGGCGAGGCAGACGGCGGCGTGCCTGATGCGATCGCGGCTCGCCTCGTTGCGTGGCAGGGGCAGCGAGCAGAGGCGACGCGCGCGAGCGAGGTCGCGATTCGCGAGTGGCAGGAGCTCCAGGGGCTGCTCGGGGGGGGCACCCTCGCAGATCTCGAGGCGGAGGCGGCGCGCTGCACGCAGGCCGTGTCGCGCCTGGTGCGCGTGGCCGGCGAGGCATCTCCACTGCCGAGCGGCATTGAGCTGCAGACCGCCGTGGCAGAAGCCCGCGCTGAGGCCTCGCGTGTGAAAGAGGCGGTCGATGCGCTCACCGGCGAGTTACGGCTCCTGGCGACCAGCGTGCCCAACGTGGCGGAGGCCGAGGAGCGCGCCGAGGCCGCGAGCGGCGAGCTGGCGCGGGTCCAAAACCTCGCGGCGGTGATCGATGAGACGCTCACCCTCCTCCAGGCCGCCGAGCGCCGCGTCCATCGCGATCTGGCGCCGATCCTGACCGAATCGGTCCAACGCCACCTGCCGGCGATCACCGGCGGCGCGTACGTGGAGGTCGGCATGAACCCGCGCGACCTGTCGGTCGACGTCAAGGAGGCGCGCACGGGTCAGTGGCGCGACGCGCGGCTCCTCTCAGAGGGGACTCGCGAGCAGATCTACCTGCTCCTCAGGGTGGCGATGGCCGAGCACCTGGTGACGACCGACGAGACCGCGCCACTGCTGCTCGACGAGGTCACCGCGCAATCGGACCCCGAGCGCAAGCGCCGCATGCTCGACGTGCTGCACGCGCTCAGCGCCGACCGGCAGGTGATCCTGTTCAGCCACGACGACGAGGTCGTGGCGTGGGCAGCCAGCTCGCTGCGCGATCCGCGCGATCGGCTCATCCGCCTTGCGACACCGGTCGGCTCATCGCTCGCAGAGGCCGCCAGCCACTGATCTCGCGTCCGGCTGCTAGCATTCCCGGGCCTCCTTCCGGCCGAGTTGCAGTGACCGAATGCCCAACGACCGAGTCCCGACCCCTGAACGCGTTCTGGTCGTCGCCGCACATCCCGACGACATCGAGTTCGGGGCGGCGGGGACGGTTGCGCGCTGGGTCGGGGAAGGCACCGAGGTCGGCTACCTGCTCATGACGCGCGGGGACAAGGGGAGCGACGACCAGTCGGCGGATCCGGTGGCGCTTGCCGCGCTGCGAGAGGGCGAGCAGCGGGCTGCGGCGGCCGAGATCGGCGTCTCCGCCGTGGACTTTCTCGACGAGCCCGATGGACAGGTCGAGCCGAGCCTCCGCCTGCGCGAGCGCGTCACCCGCGCGATCCGCGCCTTCCGACCTGAGATCGTCATGAGCCACGATCCGACCGTCCTGTTCGTGAACAACGAATGGATCAATCACCCCGACCACCGGGCGGTCGGGACCGTGGTCGTGGACGCGGTCTTCCCGACCGCGCGGGACCCGCTCAACTTCCCGGAGCATCTCGCCGCCGGCCTGACGGCCTGGAAGGTAGCGGAGCTGTTCCTGTGGAGCACGAACGAGGCGAACCAGCTGGTCGACATTGGCGCCACGCTCGAGCGAAAGATCGCGGCGCTGGCCCATCATGCCAGCCAGTTCCGCGACTTCGGTAAGACGGCGCGCTGGGTCCGAAGCGGCGCGGAGGAGCTGGGCGAGCGGGCCGGGTACACAGCCGCCGAGGGCTTTCGACGGGTGATGCTCGCCCGATGACAGCGGGGCGGGGTATGGCGTGGACCACGACCCGGCTGCTGCTCATCGCCGCGCTGTTGGCGGCCTGCACCCCGCCCACTGCCGATCCGAGACCCAGTCCCTCCTCGACTCCTTCGCCAAGCCAGGTCGCTGACGCGGCTCGCCTGGTGGCGCGCAAGTTCGTTGCCGACTGGCGCGCCCGGGACTATGAGCAGATGGTCCAGCTGATCGCGCCCGCCGACCGAGCGCGGTACACGCCTGCGGTGATCATCGGCCTCCTGCGCCAGTTCGACGACCTGGCGGGGGTCACCCGACTGGTTGCCGATGCAGGCCCTGCGATCCGTGCCAGCCTGCCGGCCGACGGGGTTGTGGAGGGCCCGGTCCCCGCCTTCGAGGTGCCGATCAGCTTCGCCTTTGACACCGACCGCTTCGGCCATTTCGCCTTCCGTCGGATGCTGATCCTGACCGAGGCCGCCGGCGGCTGGGAGGCGCGCTGGCGACCATCCGTCCTCTTCCCAGGGCTCGCCGCCGACGACACGTTGGTGCTGCAGCGGACTCCCAGCCCACGAGGCCGGATCGTCTCGGTGAGCGGGGCCGTCTTCGCCGACACGCGCGCCGATGGCAAGCGCGTCTATCCGCAGGAATGGCTGGCCGGCCAGACGATTGGATACGCCACACCGGCGACCGCGCAGGATGTCGCGGCGCTGCCAAAGAGCGCCGACTACCAGGTGGGCGAGCCGATCGGTCGCAGCGGGCTCGAGCAGGGCGCCCAGGCGCTGCTCCGCGGAACGCCCGGGCTCGTCCTGGCCGCCGTCACGCCGGGAGGTGCCAGGCTGACCCTGCTCGACCGGCCGATGATCCCCGGCGCGAACCTGACGATCACCATCCGGCCCGACCTCCAGGCAACCGCGGAGGCCGCCCTGGCCCCGTATGCCGATGCCGCCACCGCCGTCATCGACCCGAAGAGCGGCGACATCTGGGCCCTCGCCTCAGCCCCGTTGTTCAACCCGAACTCGATGACCATCGGCACCACCCTCGGCGGCCGTGCGCTGGCCAGGGGGAGCGCGGCGGCGCAATTCAATCGAGCGGTGTTGGCCGCGATGCCGGCTGGATCGTCGTTCAAGCCGTTCACCCTGCTGGCGGCCCTCAAGTCAGGGGCTGCCACTCCCTCGACGCGCATGTCGTGCAACGGCACCTGGGTCTACGACGGCTTCACCTTCCACAACTACAAGGATCACCACCTGGCGGGGCTCGTCTCGCTCGCGGAGGCGATGGCCTTCAGCTGCAACACCACCTACATGCCGCTTTCGATCCGCGTCTGGCAGGTGAGCCGCACGGCCCTGACCGACATCGTCGGGGACTTCGGTTTCGGTCGATCGGCCGGGATCCCGCATCTCGCCGACAATTCCGGTGTCCTGCCCGATGCGCAGTACTTCGAGGTCACGCCGCGAGGCGGCGGTCGATTCTCACCGTACGGACCGTTCGACCAGATCCAGCTGGCGATCGGGCAGGGCAGTTTCCTCGGCACGCCGTTGCAGCTCGCCAACGCCTACGCCGCTTTCGGCAACGGCGGGACGCTCTGGGCGCCGCGGCTGGTGACGCTGGCCACCCTCCCCGACGGCAGGGTGCTGGAACGCAACGACGCGCACGTCATTCGGCAGATCGACATCGCGCCGCAGCATCTCGCCTTCCTGGCCCAGACGCTGCGTGCGGTCATCACGCTGCCCTACGGGACCGCAAATCAGGCCTTCGCCGGCTTTGGCATTCAGGTCGCCGGCAAGAGCGGCACAGCGGAGACAGGCACGCCACGGCCAGATGCCTGGTTCCCTGCCTACGCGCCAATCGGTGGCGCCCGGATCGCCGTCGCCACCGTGCTGGTCCACGTCAAACTGGCAACCGGCGGCACCGACGCCGCCCCGCTGGTGCGGCGGGTCATGTCCCGCTACTTCTTCCCGTAGTCGAGAGATGGAGCGGCCGCCGGCCAGCTTGGCTGGTAGCCCGGAGGTGATCCGCTTTGACACTCGGAGCGCGCGGCGGATACCATCGGACCGCCGCTGACGCGCTTCGGCAACTCGTGGTGGAACCCGCTCTGCGACGCGATGCCAGTGATCTCCGCAAACGCCATCCCCCTCAGGTTCCAGACCGCCGAAGTCGGCGTCGACTGGCTCCAATGCAATATCGAGTGCCAGGAAGGCTGCCCGGTCAACACCAACTGCCGCGGCTACCTGATGCTTGCCGCGGAGGGGCGCTTCGAGGAGGGCTACATCCTGGCGCGCGACCCGAACCCGGTGGCCGCCATCTGCGGCTACGTGTGCAGCGCGCCGTGCGAAAAGGCCTGCCGCCGAGCCGACATCGACAAGCCGCTCTCCATCCGCGCCATGAAGCGCTTCTTGGTCGACTGGCACTACGGCAACAACATGCCTGACAACATCGTCGTCGCGCCACCGAGTGGCAAGAGCGTCGGGGTGATCGGCGCCGGCCCCGCAGGGATGACGGTCGCCAAGGAGCTGGCCAGCTACGGGCACGAGGTGCACATCTACGAGGCACTCCCGTCGGGCGGCGGTACCTGCCTGATCGGCGTACCGGCCTTCCGGCTGCCGCGCGACGTGATCGAGCTGGACGTGAACTGGGTCGCCGAGCACGGCGTCGAGTTCCACTACAACGTCGAGGTCGGGCGCGACATCACCATCGACCAGCTGCGCGAGCGGCATGATGCGGTGGTCGTCTCGGCCGGCTGCATGTACCCGGTCGCCATGAACATCCCCGGCGAGGAGATCGACGGCGTGATCTACGGCGTCGACTTCCTGAAGCGCGCGAACCTGGGCGAGGAGCAGTGGGTCGGCGACCATGTCGTGGTGGTCGGCGGCGGCTATACCGCTATGGACTCCTCTCGCACAGCGCTGCGGATCGGTGCCAAGACCTCGACCATCGTCTACCGCCGCGGACCCGAGGAGATGGTGGTCGACGAGGAGGAGCAGCACGAAACGCGCTTTGAAGGCGTTCGCTTCGAGTTCTTCAGCTCGCCCGTCGAGGTGGTCAGCGACGATAACGGGCGGGTGAAGGGGATCACCTTCCAGCGCACTCGGCTCGGGCCACCCGATGCCGGTGGTCGACGCAGCCCCGAGCCGATCCCCGGCAGTGAGTTCACGATTCCCTGTGACATGGTCATCCCCTGCACCAGCCAGGCGTCCGACAACAACGTGCTCGGAGAGTACGGGTCGAAGCTGAATCGCCACCTCGGCGTGACCGATACCCGCGAGTTCGTGCCGGGCGGATCGGTCTCGGCGTGGCGCACGCCGCCGCTCAACGGGACCACCCCGCTCGGCCCCGACGGCAAGCGCTACAACGCTCTCCAGTTCGAGCTCGCCCGCGGCTACGTGGTGGCCGAGCCGGACACCTTTCAGACCAGCGTCGACGGGATCTTTGCCTGCGGCGACTTCGTGACCGGTCCCGCCACTATCATCGAGGCGGCCGGGCGTGGGCGCCGCACTGCACGCGCCGTCGACCGCTGGCTGCTCGGCGTGCGCGGCGAGGAGCTGGCGGAGCTGCCGGTGATCAATCGGGCGGTGGTGACCCAGGCACTCGAGCACGACATGCCGGACAAGTACGAAGCGATCGAGCGGCAGCACATCCCCATGGCGCCGCCGGAGCTGCGGCGCGACTTTACCTCCCTGGTCGAGGTCGGCTACGACACGCGCAGCGCCATCGCCGAGGGTCAGCGCTGCCTGCAGTGCAACCACAACATCAACATCGATGGGCCGCGCTGTATCCTGTGCGGGCTCTGCGCCGATGTCTGCCCCGAGGGCGTGATCTACATGATCGACAAGGCGCAGGTCGGCGGCGACGACCCCGAGATCGATCTATTCCAAACGTGGCCGCGCGGGATCGCGATGATCATCGACGAGGAGCGTTGCATCCGGTGCAACCTCTGCGTGGAACGGTGTCCGACGAACTGCATCACCATGGACCGTCTCGAGCTCGAGCGGCTCACGCCTGACGGAAAGGTGCTCTTGGAGAGCTACAAGGACAACGTGCTGGGGCAGATCGGCCAGGAGGCCGGCATGGCGGTCCAGCGATGACCTTTCCAGGGCCGGGCGACCTGATCCGGGTCGTCAAGGAGTCGGCGGCCTGGCGCAGCCTCTTCCGCCAACCCTACCCGACCACCAGTCGCACCCGCGCCCTGGCGGTGATGAACAACGTCTTCCTGCACCTGCACCCGGTGCGCGTCAAGAAGCACGCCGTTCGCTACACCTACACCTTCTGCCTGGGCGGCATCAGCTTCTTCCTGTTCCTGGTGCTGACCGTGACCGGGGTCTACCTGATGTTCTTCTACGTGCCGTCCGTGACGCGCGCGTACCAGGACATCCTGTCGATCGAGAACTCGGTCGCGTTCGGCTCGTTTGTGCGCAACATGCACCGCTGGGGCGCGCATCTGATGGTGCTGACCGTCTTCCTGCACATGATCCGGGTCTTCTACCACGGGGCATACAAGCCGCCGCGCGAGTTCAATTGGGCGATCGGGGTGGTCATGCTCTTCTGCACCCTGTGGCTCAGCTTCACCGGCTACCTGCTGCCGTGGGACCAGATCGCGTTCTGGGCGATCACCGTCGGCAGCCAGATGGCGACCTACGCACCGCTGATCAGCAAGGAGTCGAGCTTCGTGCTGCTGGGCGGGGTGGAGGTGGGGCAGGGGACCCTGATCCGCTTCTACGTCATGCATGTGATCGCCTTCCCGCTGATCATCGCCATCCTGATGGTCGTCCACTTCTGGCGGATCCGGAAGGACGGCGGCATCTCAGGCCCGGTCTGAGAAGCAGATGAGCCGATGACCATCGAGAAGCGTCCAAACGCCACCGCCGACAAGAACGTGCCGACGCAGGCGCCGCGGGTCCCCGCCATCGAGAGAGACCGCGGGCCCAAGCTCCCCGGACCGCCGGGCGTCCCCGGCACCGAACGCTTCCGGCTCCTGGCATACGTGAAGCAAGAATCGATGGTGCGGGTCGACAAGCGGCCCGACGAGACGGTCCTGACCTGGCCGCACCTGCTCCGCGCCGAGTTCCTGATGGCGATGCTGATCACCGTCCTGCTGGTGGTCGCGGCGGTCTTCATCCAGGCACCCCTGGAAGAGATGGCGAACGCGGGAGTGACGCCACACGTCGCCAAGGCACCGTGGTACTTCCTCGGGCTGCAGGAGCTCCTCTCCTATTTCAACGCCACCGTCGGCGGAGTTCTGCTGCCGACCCTCTACCTGGTCGGGCTGGCGATCATCCCGTACATCGACCGCTCCCCCTACAAGGCGGCCCGCGACCGCAAGACGATCTGGGTCTTCTTCCTGTCGCTGATGGTCGGCGGCCTGATCATCACCTTCATCGGCTCCTTCTTCCGCGGCCCCGGCTGGAACTGGGTCTGGCCGTGGAACGGGCTCTACTTCACCCTATGAGCCAGCTGCCCACCTACGGTGAGGTGTCGCGCCGCCCCGTCGGCGAAATGAGCCGCCGCAGCTTCATGCGCCGCATCTTCTGGGTCGGCGCCAGCCTCCTGTCGATCGAGTTTCTCGCGGGAACTGTCAACTTCCTATGGCCGAACGTGCGTACCGGCCTGGGCGGCAAGTTCACGATCGGCAAGGCCGGCGACATCGCCAGCGTGCAGCCGACCTGGACCACCGGCCAGCCGTTCTCATTCAGCAAGGCGCGCGTCTTCTTCATCAACGTTCCCGCCGCCGAGGCCTTCGTCGACGGCGGCACCGAGGCCACCGCCGACCCGGGAACCAACGTGCTGGCCCTGTATCGCAAGTGCCCGCACCTGGGCTGCAACATCCCGCCGCTGTGCCAGAAGAGCCTCTGGTTCGAGTGCCTCTGCCACGGCAGCAAGTACACCATCATCGGCGAGAAGCGCGCCGGCCCTGCACCGCGCGGGATGGACCGCTTCACGGTGACGGTGACCGACGGCACCTATGTGATCGACACCGGCTCGATCATCACCGGCCCCCCGATCGGCACGGCGACCTTCGACACGCGCGATACGACCAAGATTCCGCACTGTACGGCCTGACCGATGCGCATCAAGACGCTCGCGATCGTCCTGATCGGCGCCATGTCCCTCTTCACCGCTTTCTACTGGCTGACCGATCCGGCGCGCCGCGAGTCCGCATACCAGACCCAGCTCAATGAGCTGGTGGCGTACGGCCAGGAGATGTTCGGCGACGGCGTGGCCACCACCAATGATCACACCGCCAACTGCGCCGCCTGCCACGGCAAGGATGGGACCGGCGGTGAGGTCGGCAAGACGGGACGGATGGCTCCCAACCTGCACTCCAGGAGCATCTTCGAGAAGCTGAAGGCCTATGCCGGCGGCTCGTTCACGGAGGTCCGCAAGCCGGGCGAGCCGGCCGACTACGTCAACCTGGTCATCCGCTTCGGCGGCGTGGTCGTCTCGGGCGATCCCAAGTCGCCAATGCCCGCCTGGAGCACGGAGGTGGGCGGTGCCCTGACCGTCAACCAGATCGACGCACTCACCGCCCTGGTCGAGACCTGGGCGCTTGAAGCGGGCGCCCAGCCTGTCGAGTCGATTCCGCCAACCGTCGATGCCGGACGGCAGGTGTTCGTCGATTCCGGCTGCGGAGGCTGCCACGCGCCGGACCTGTCAGGCGGCATCGGCCCGAACCTGCAGAACATCGGCAGTGCGCCGGTCACCAACCTGCCGACGCCGATCAGCCAGCTCCCCAAGCTGAAGGCCGACTACGCCGCCGACCCCGCCGCCTTTTTGGAGGCGTGGATTCGCGACTCGGCCGCCAACTACAACGGCGGGACCGCGACCGGCATGCCGCCGCATCCGGAGGGCACCGTCAGCGCCTCGGCGATGAAGGCCCTCGTCACCTTCCTCCTCAGCCAGAAGAAGTGACGGCCCGATGACCGCTTACACCGTCCCGCCGCGCCGCGACTTCGTCTCGCGAGCAGCGCGCGAGATCGACGACTTCATGAGCTGGATGCTGTACGGCTCGGAGACCTGGCTGGTCGCCCTGATGAAGGGCGTGCCGCTCCTGCTGTTCATCTACTTCGCGCTCGGCTACATCCCGAACTACGCCAACACCATCACCACCCTGTACCTCGGCTTCAGCAAGGACGTCGGCTTCCTGGTGGCGGTCGTGCTGGTCGGCGGGCCGACGTTCACATTGATCCTGATCCTTTTGCTCTGGACGCAGGCGGCCCGCGGGCGGCATGGCTTCGCCTGGTCGCTGATCCGCTTCCTGGACTTCCTGCAATACCTCGCGGTGGTGCTCCTGATCATCCCGTACATGCTCTTCAACCTGGCAGGCGGCAGCTTGATCCCCCCGATCTTCACCCTGCAGTCGCTGGCCCTCGGCGCGATCGCCGCCGGCGGGGGCGCGACGGGGCTGGTCTATCTGTGGCTCGAGTACCGCCGCATCAGCCGCCGCGAGGCCCAGGCCGCGGCTGCAGCCAGCGCAGCTTGGAGCTCCGGCGGCTAGCCCGCCAACCGCCATCTCCCGGCTCCTCATCGCCCACCTCGGCTGGTCGCTCCTGGTCATTGCGGCAGTCGGTGCCGCCATCGGCATTGAGCTGGCCACGGCCTGCCCACCCGGCGGCCCCCTGGCATTCGGTGACTGCGCTCGGGTGCGTCCCTTCGTGCTGACCGTGCTTGGGCTTGGAGCGCTCCTCTACGTGACCGGTCTCTCCGCGGTGCTGGCCTGGGTGAGCGGGCTACGGCGGCGGGGGCTCGCGGATCGTGTTGCGGCGCGCGACTGGTACCTGCTGGCCGCCGCGGTCGGCCTGGTGGTCGCCCCCCTCCTCGCTTTCACCCTCGTCTCGGCGCTCCGCTAGCATGGCCGCCATGACCTCCGCCACCCCGGAAGGGCTGCTCGCCGGACTCAAGGGGATTGCTCGTGTCGACGGCTCCCGCCTGGTCGTCACCGATCCGGCCCGGATGCGTGGCGAGGCGATCGACGGCCTGGTCGACGACGCGGTGTTCGACGCGGATGCGGCCGTCCGCGATGCCGCTCGCTGGCTCATCTGGAGCGCCTCGCAGGCCCTCGGATGCGGATCGGCGAGCATCCACGAGCTGTACATGGCCCGCGGCCGGGGCGAGTGCCCCGCCACCCAGTTCACCGTCCCGGCCATCAACGCCCGCGCGGTCGCGTATCTGACCGCGCGGCATGCCTTCGCCGCCGCACTCGAGCGCGACGCCGGAGCGGTCATCTTCGAGATCGCCAAATCGGAGATGGCCTACACCGACCAGCGCCCCGCCGAGTACACCGCCGTGATCCTGGCCGCCGCGATCAAATCGGGCTGGGTGGGGCCCGTCTTCCTGCAGGGCGATCACTTCCAGTTCAACGCGACCAAGTGGCAGGCCGATCCGGGCGAGGAGATGTCCGGCCTCAAGCAGCTGAGCAGCGAGGCGGTGGCGGCCGGATTCCTGAACATCGACATCGACAGCAGCACGCTGGTCGACCTCTCCCAGCCGAGCGTGGCCGAGCAGCAGCGGGTCAACTTCGCGAACACGGTGGAGCTGACCGCGCTGATCCGATCCATCGAGCCGGACCTCGTGACGATCAGCATCGGCGGCGAGATCGGCGAGGTCGGGAAGGCGAACTCCAACGAGGAGGAGCTGCGCGCCTACCTGGACGGCTACTTCGGCACGCTGCACGGCTCTGGCCTGGCGGGGATCAGCAAAGTGAGCATCCAGACTGGGACCAGCCACGGCGGGGTGGTCCTGCCCGACGGCAGCGTCGCCCAGGTCAAGATCGACTTCGACACCATGCAGCGGCTGTCGACCATCGCGCGGGACGAGTACGGACTGGCCGGTGCGGTCCAGCACGGTGCGAGCACCTTGCCGGGTGAGGCCTTCCGCCACTTTCCGAACAATGGGACGGCCGAGATCCACCTGGCGACAGGCTTCCAGAACATCCTGTACGACGACGGCGGACTGCCCGATGCTCTCCGCGGCGAGATGATGGCCTGGTGCCTCGCCAGCTGTGCTGATGAGCGCAAGCCCGGCGAGACGGATGAGCAGTTCCTGTACAAGACCCGTAAGAAGGCGATCGGGCCGTTCAAGCGTGGGCTGTGGACGCTCCCGCCCGATGCGCAGGAGCAGATCGGGGCCAACCTGCATACGAAGTTCGGGCTCCTGTTCGACCGCCTAGGCATCAACGGCACCCGTTCGCTGGTCGACCAGTTCGTCTCCATCCCGGATCTGCCATGGCCCTTGCCGGCGTCCCTGGGCGGCGCCGATGCTGGCGCCGTGGTCGCCGGGGCATCGGTCTTCGAGGACGATGGGTCAGGGGAGTAGCCGCGTTAAAGGCGCCCGCCAGGTCTGGGCCGTCGTCTTCTGAAGACCCGTGACATATGGCCGCAGCGAGACACCAGCACACGAGGGGGGCAGTTGGGCGTCAACTGATCGCTTGTAGGGATGCCGTGCCACCGCTGGAGGGGTTCTTGCGTCGGGGTATCGCTGCAACCGATACCAGCCTGAACGGCCCATGAAGAAGCCCCGGTGGTGGGCCGGGGCTTCGGTGTGGTCGCGAGGACCGGGGAGGGTCTAGTGGCAGCCGCCCGCTTTGGCGGGGGATCCATCGGTGTTGAACGACTGGCCGCAGGAGCAACTGCTCACCGCGTTTGGGTTGTTGATCGCGAAGCCCGAGCCCATCAGCGAATCGACGTAGTCGATCTCGGCGCCGGCGATATGCTGGGCGCTGAAGGCGTCGATCACCACCGGCACGCCGGCATGATCCTCGACCCGGTCATCGTCAGCGATCCGATCGTCGAATGCCAGCCCGTAGCTGTATCCCGAGCAACCGCCGCTCTTCACGAAGAGGCGGAGGGCGGCATCGGCCTTGCCTTCACGTGCGCGCAGCTCGTTCACCTTGGCAGCCGCGGCATCGGTCATGGACACGAGCAGCTCGGTGGCAGGTGCCGGGGCAGCCTGGGGGGCTGTCTGCGGCGTCGATTCGGTCATCGTCATGGGATCTGCTTCTCCTCTGGCGCGGTGTGCGCCGCGTCGCTCGGAAGGTTCGCTACGGAAAGTATAGCAGCGGGTCGTGTCAAGCTCGCAATGGCCCGATGGTCGCATGCGAGCGGGGCACAAGGACGGTGTAGATCGTGACCGTCGGGGTGCCGCCCGCCTGCCGGATCAGACGCCGGGCAACGGGCTCGTCGCTGGATGCGAGCATCCGATCCAGGTCGTCCCGGGTGCGCCAGGCCGTGAGGATCGCGATCGCGTCTTCCGGTCCTCGCAACAAGAACGTTTCCTCGATCTGCGGCGGGAGGCCGCCGTCGATGACCGCCTGCAGGCTGATCGCGATCTGGGATGCGTGATCGTCGTCGACCTCGGCGCGGACGAACGTGATTACTTCTGCCACTGTTCGGGATTCTCCAGCTCTCGTGCGATTGACTGACGGTCGCGCCGGCATTGTCAGCTATCGCCCGACGGTCTGCCGGTGGGTGGGCGCGGTCGGCGCGCGCCATCGGTACACTCTCGCCGTGAAGCTTGCCAGTCGGATGAGCCTGATCGGCACAGAGACAGCCTTCGAGGCCGCCGCCCGCGCCCGCGCACTCGAGGCCACGGGCCGCGACGTGATCCACCTCGAACTCGGCGAGCCCGACTTCGACACGCCGGCGCACGTGAGCGAAGCGGCGGTGCACGCGCTGCTCGACGAGAAGATGACGCACTACCCTCCGGCGACCGGGATCGCCCCGCTCAAGTTGGCCCTCGCCAACGACGTCAAGCGCTGGAAGGGGATCGACGCGACGCCCGAGCAGGTGGTGGTCACCCCCGGCGCCAAGCCGATCATGTTCTACGCGATGCTTGCTCTCATCAACCAGGGCGACGAGGTCATCTACCCCAACCCCGGCTTCCCGATCTACGAGAGCATGGCCCGCTACGTGGGCGGCGTGCCGGTGCCCGCCCCCCTTCGCGAGGCCAACGACTTCCGGATGGACGTCGCCGAGGTAGCTTCCCTCGTCACCGACCAGACCCGGATGATCGTAACCAACTCGCCCCACAACCCGACCGGGTCGATCCTCACCCCCGACGACCAGCGCGAGATCGCGCGGATCGCGGTCGAGCACGACCTCGTCGTCCTGGCCGATGAGATCTACGGCCGCCTCCAGTACGAGGGCGAGCCGCTGTCGGTCGCGACGCTCCCCGGCATGGCCGAGCGCACGATCACGCTCGACGGCTTCTCGAAGACCTTCGCAATGACCGGCTGGCGTCTCGGCTACGGGATTGTGCCGAGCTGGCTGGCCCCGGCCTTTAGCGCGCTCGTCATCAATTCGGTGAGCGGCACCAACGCCTTCGCGCAGGCGGGTGCGGTGGCCGCCCTGACCGGGCCGCAGGACGCCGCCGATGCCATGCGAGCCGAGTTCATCGCGCGGCGCTCCCTGATCGTCGAGGGCTTCAACGCCATCGCAGGGGTGAGCTGCGTCATGCCGCACGGCGCCTTCTACGCATTCCCGAACTTCAGCTCGTTCGGGCGGAGCAGCAACGAGATCGCTGACCACCTGCTTTACGACGCGGGGGTCTGCGGGCTCTCCGGTACCGCCTTCGGCACCTACGGCGAGGGCTACCTGCGTTTCTCGTATGCGAACTCGCGCGAGAAGATCAGTGCGGCGCTCGAGCGGATTGGGGACTCGCTGGCCAAGTTGGAGCGGACCGGCGAGCTCGTCGGCGCATCGGCCTAGCCAGAACCGATGACCACCATCCAGCAGCGGACCGCCGACCGCCTGTACGACGAGGCGGTCGGCTCGTTCGAGGACTGGGACCTCATTCGCGAGATCGTCGACGAGTCGATCGACCTGGCGCTCAACTACCGGCAGAGCGGCCATCCAGGCGGCTCCCGCTCGAAGGTGCATCTGTTTCTGGCGCTACTGCTGTCGGGGGCCATGCGTTGGGACATCCGCAGGCCGTGGCGGCCGTTCGGCGATCGGTTCGTCCTGTCGGCCGGCCACACCGTGCCGCTGGTGTATGCGACCCTCGCCGTGCTCAACGAGGTGCTGCGCGCCCGGGCGGAGCGCGACCCCAACCCTGACTTCGCCTTCCCCGATGACGGCAAGTGGGCGCTCACCTGGGAGGACCTGCTCAAACTGCGGCGCCGCGGGGGCCTCCCCGGCCATGCGGAGATGGAGGGCAAGACGCTCTTCATCAAGTTCAACACCGGGCCGTCGGGGCACGGCATGCCGCCATCGGCTGGTGAGGCGGTGGCGCTCAAGCTCGCGGGCGCGGATGAGGTCAAGGTCTTCGTGGTCGAGGGTGAGGGCGGCCTGACCCCGGGCGCGAGCCACGAGACCCGCAACACGGCCTGGGGGCTGGGGCTCAATAACCTCGTCTTCCTGCTTGACTGGAACGACTACGGCATCGACGACCCGGCGGTCTCGAGCGTGGTTCCGGGGACCCCCGAGACCTGGTTCAACGCCTACTCCTGGCGCGTGACCGGCACCCTGGAGGGCTCCGAGTGGGCGCCCGTGACGCGCGCTGTTCTCGAGGTGGCGCGTGGCGAGAACCCGGATCGTGTCCCATCGGTCGCCTGGTTCAAGACCCGCAAGGGGCGCGGCTACGGCAAGTACGACAACAAGAGCCACGGCACCCCGCATGCCATGAACTCACCCGAGTTCTGGGCCGTGCGCAAGGAGTTCATGGCGCGCCATGACGTTTCGTACGCCGGCGTTGACGAACTCGCGCCGACCGATGATGCCGAGCGCGAGGCGCAGGCTCGCCACAACTTCGGCGTGGCGATGGGTGTCCTGCGCAGCCACAGCGAGGTCGTCGACCGCATCAGCGATCGGCTGGTCGAGGTCGCTGCGCTCGTTCCCGATCGGGTCGAGAGCTTCAACCTGGGCGGCAAGGGGACGCAGATCTTCGATGACCCGCGCCTGACGGACGTCGCTGCCTACCCGCCGTCGATCTGGAAGAAGCCTGGCGAGAAGGCGGCCAACCGATCGGCGCTCGCCGCCTGGGGCTCGTGGATCAACGCCTTTGCCCGCGCCGAGTACGGACGTCCGCTGGTGATCGCCTGCTCGGCGGACCTGGCCGAGTCGACCAATATCGCCGGCTTCGCCAAGGACTACGAGGAGATGCCGGGCTGGGGCTGGTACCAGCGCGACACGAATCCCCGCGGGACGCTGCTGCCGCAGCAGATCACCGAGTTCACCAACGCGGGCGTGACCGTGGGAATCGCGACCGTCAACCTGGCGGATGACCCAATGGCCTCTTTCAACGGGTTCTGGGCCGCTTGCTCGACCTACGGCTCCTTCTCATACCTGAAGTACGGACCGATGCGCCTCTTCAGCCAGCTCGCACAGGACTGCGAGCTGAAGCTCGGCAAAGTGATCTGGGTTGCCGGGCACTCGGGACCAGAGACGGCCGAGGACTCGCGCACCCACTTCGGGATCTTCGCGACCGGCGTGACGCAGCTCTTCCCGGAAGGGCATGTCATCGACCTGCATCCGTGGGAATACAACGAGGTGCCGGTGGTCCTTGCCGCTGCCCTGGCGACCGATGTGCCGATCGTCGCCCTGCACCTGACGCGCCCGGCCGTGGAGATCCCGGACCGCCCGGCGCTGGGGATGGCATCGCACCTCGATGCGGCGCGCGGCGCATACCTGATCCGCGACTCTCGAGCGGGTTCTCCGGTTGCCGGGACCGTCTATGTCCAAGGCACCGTGACCACCGCCAACGTGGTGAAAGTGCTCCCCGAGCTGGATGCACGCGGCGTGAACGTCCGCATCGTGGCTTGCATCTCGCCCCAGCTCTTCCGGCGGCAGGACGCTGCCTACCGCGACGGGATCTGCACGGCGGCCGATCGCTGGGACGGGATGGCGATCACGAACCGCGCCTTCAAGCTGATGACAGACTTCGTCGACGGGCCGGTGGCCAAGGACTACTCGCTCTCATCGGACTGGGACAGTCGCTGGCGTACCGGCGGCACGGTCGACGAGGTGATGGACGAGGCACACCTGGGACCAGGGCATATCCTCGATGCGATCGAGCGCTATGCCGCCGACCGCGATGCGCGGCACGGGCGGCTGGCCAAAATCGTGTCAGCCATCGAGGAGGGCTGATGACCCAGCACCCGCCCGACGCGCACGGACATCCCTACGAGCATCAGCCGCCGCACCGGCCCGCGCACCTCCCGCGGCGCACGACGCCCCCTCCGGCGCGACCGGCACCACCGAACCTGCGCTACCTGGCGTACGTGGGGTTGGCGCTGACCGCGGTCCTGGTTGCGCTGGCGGTGCCGTACATCATCGGCTACCTGATCCAGGCGCTCACCCACTAGGCGCGAGCGGTCCAGACCAGGACAGAGTCGCCGGAGACCTTAACCTTCGGGCGAACGAGCGGCGGCAGATCGAGGGGGTAGGCCGCGCCATCACCGTGGTATCGGGTCCCCTGCTGCCAGCCGACGCTCCCATTCGCCAGGTGACCGGAGAGGTCGAAACTTGCCCCATGGCATGGGCAGCGCAGGTCCTTCCACGTTGGGCGGTAGGCCAGGGTGCAGCCCATGTGGGTGCAGACCGAGCTCAGCGCCCGGATCGTGCCGGCATCGTTGACGACGTAGCCGCTGATCGCGGGCGTGCTGAAGCGGACCGCGGCTCCCACGGGGAGATCGGCCACTGTGGCGACCGCGACCCAGTGCCCATCTCCGACGAGGCCGCTGCCGTCGTCCACCAGCGGCGTCCGGTTGGCAGATCGCAGCAGCGAGATCCCCGCCGCCCCTGCCGCCAGGCCGGCAGCGGCTCCCAGCCCAACCCGCAGCAGGTCGCGCCGGGAGAGCCGGACGCGATGCACGAGGAGAGCGGCGGGTGGCGTGGCCGCCTGCACCGAAGCGATCCCCGCATCGGCATCGCGCATGCGGAGGCGCAGCTGATCGACGAAGGCGGGGTCCGGATCGCCGCCGGGCGGATCTCCGGACGCCGCCAGCTCGGCGGCCAGCCGGGCCATCGGCGCCTCGTCGTCGACGATCTCGTCGGGCGACGGGCGCGAGCCGTCGAGCAGCGCGTCGACATAGCGCGCGAACGCCTCGCTCCGCTCCTCATCCATGGGGGTCACCCAGGAGCGCCGCCTTGCGCAGAGCGCGGTACTGCAGCACCTTGGCGTTGCCGTGGCTGATCCCTAGCCGGCTGGCCGTCTCGGCGACCGAGAGGCGATGCAGGAAGCGCAGCTCGAGCACGTGCGCGTACTGCTCGGGGAGTCGCTTCAGCAGCCGCGCCACGGCTGCCGAAGCGCGGTCCGCATCGGCATCGGCGTGTGGGCTGGCTGTCGGTGAGGTCGGCTCCCAGGGGCCGGCCACCTCCTCGACGCCGATCTGCGGCAGACGGTAGAAGGCACGCCAGTAATCGGCCACGGCGTTCTGTGCCACGCGGTAAAGCCAGGCGCTGATCTGCGCCGCGGGGCGGTCGACGTCGAGCTGCTCTACGGCGCGCATGAAGACCTGCGCGGTCAGGTCCTCCGCATCGGGGCGGTTGCCAACCCGGGCGTAGACGAAGCGATGGATCGCCGCCACGTGCTGCGCGTAGATCTCCTCGAAGTGCGGGCGCGCCGATGAGGATCGGTCAGAATCGGCCATTCATATCCCGTACGCCGCGAGTTACGCCGCGCCGGGGCCTGCTATGCGTCCCTGGGCCGCAGCGGAGCGAGCAGGGCGGCGATCTCCTCCAGGAAGCGTGCATCTGTGTCGTCGAAGGCGGCCAGGTCCGAGCCGTCGATGTCGATCTCGCCGGCGACCTGTCCATCGGCGAAGATCGGCACCACGATCTCGCTCTGAGTGGTGCTGAAACACGCGAGATAGCGGGGATCGGCGTTCACGTCGTCGACGACCTCGGTCTGGCCCGATGTCGCGGCGGCGCCGCAGATCCCGGCTCCCAGCGGGATGCGGGTGTGATCGGTCGCCTCGGGACCGATCCATGGCCCGAGCACCAGCTCCGTGCCGGTCGGGTCGATCCAGTAGAGGCCCACCCAGTCGTAGTGCGCAAAGCGATCGTGGAGCAGCTCGACCGCGCGCTGCGCCGCGGCTTCGGTCCCGGGCGCCTCGGCGATCGCCGCTCGAATCAGGTTGAGGGCGTCGCCATGTTCAACCGGGCGCTCCTCGGCGACGGCATGGCTCACTGGCTGGGCGCCCACCGGTTAGCCCAGCGGTCGATCCCCACGATGGCGTGGCGCAGGTCGGCGCCCTTGGTGGTGAGCGAGTACTCGACCCAGGGTGGCACCTCCGACACAATGGTGCGGTGGATCAGGCCCTCGTCCTCGAGCAGCTTGAGGCGTTGCGAGAGGGTGGCCGAGTTGGCCCCGCCGAGGGCATCCTGCAGCTCGCAGAAGCGCTGCGTCCGTTCGCCCAGGGCCCGCACGATGCGCATCACCCACTTCTGACCCAGAACGGTCAGGGCGTCGGTGGCTGCGCACTCGCTGCGCATTGCGGCGGCGCGACGCTCGGCTCGAGAGCGGTGGGGCGCCCTGGGCGACGGAGCGTGCAGGCCGGCGTCCATCATCAGGCGGCGGACGATAGCACCGCCCTCCGAGAGGGTCAATCGACTGAAGAGAAGGGGGAGGAATCCTTTCGAAACGACACTGACCCGGACACGCCTCTGGGATGACCGCGCCCGGGAGATAAAGGCCCCTCAGGCGACGCCAAGCCGGACGGGCTAGCGGGACGTGCGCCTGTGCGCCTGTGCGCTCGGCGGCCCAAGATCCGAGCCGGAGGGCGACCGGCGCGACCGCCAGCAGGAAGACCGTTGACGCGTCGCGAACGCCCGCTGGCCCTTCGAGCAGGGAGATCGTCAGGATCGACACGGCCAAGGCGCCGACACAGATGGCGGCGGTGCCGGGCAGGGCGCGCCAGTCCATCGCGAATCCGCGTCACACGGCGCCATGCTACGCCGGGTGGGCGCTGGCTCTACCTGCGGAGCGGCTGAGGCATGCCAGAACGCGGGTGGTTTCGTCGCCCTCGACGCCAGAGAAGGAGGAGACCCGCCGAAACGATGCCCAACAGGATCCCCACCGCCAGGACCATGCCGACTATTGCGAGCGGTCCGATGCCAGAGCCCTGCACCACCCCGATCAGGCCAGGAACCACGCCCTCCGCCACCGAGCCAGCGGCGCCGGCTTCGACGACAAGTGCGACATCGTTTTCCTCATGGACGTCCTGTCCGGCGTCAGCGAGCGTCAGTCGCACCGTGTAGTTGCCAGGCTGGAGGAGCGCGCCCAGCGGGAACTCGACAAACGTGCCGGTGTGCGAATAGAAGGTGTCCATCTGCATGCTCGCCCGGCTGACCTCGCCCCCGCTCGCATTCAGTAGCGTGAACCCCACGATCGGCTTGAGCCGGACGTTGCCGGTGTTCTCGACGGCGATCCGGATGCTGGAGGCGCCTGCCACGACCGTGTGGGTCGCCTCGCCGATCGCGATCCCGGGCGCTCGCAGACCCGGAACGGTCACGGCGACCGCGACCGCCTGCCGGACGATCTGGTTGAGCCCGATGGCGTTCTGAGCAAGGATCGGCTGGTCGTTCTCGAGCACGAGGGAAGAGATGTATTCGCCAGGAACCGCATCGAGCGGAACGGCAACCGTGAACGCGCGAAGGACCCCTTCGCCCGGGGCGAGCGCCAGGACATCGGTCGCGTAGTCGACCCATCGGGTCATGCCGGTCTGGGGCTCGTTTCGCAGCCGCCCTCCGAATCCGCCGTTGATGATGGTATAGACGTCAGCCGCATAGGTCCGCGCGACGATCGCGGCCGCGCCGTCATTCGAGATCCTGACTTCGAACGTGCGGCTCTGCCCAGGCGCCACGGTGAGATCGAAGTACGAGTCCGGCTGGCCGATCGGCAGCAGGGCCAGCTTCATGAGGGGGTCGTTGGCGAGCGCGATGGACGGCGCCGCAACCCCCAGGCTCATGGCGAACAGCGCGCCGATCGCCAGCCACGAGTTGGGCCGATGACCGACGCGCCGCGGAGGAAGCAAGACTAGGGAGCCGACGTGATCGTGGTCGTGATCGTTCCGGTGTAGACGCCGACCCGGCTCTGGGCGGGGATCGTCAGGGTGACGCCGAGGTTCTGGGTGTACGTGCCGGCCCCGTACGCCGCCGTGGCGACCAGGACCTTGCGAGCGCTATCGAGCGTACCGATCGGGGACGTCGGTGGAACCTGCGGACCGGTCGAGAGCGCCACGCTGACGACCTGCCCGGCGATGGCTGTTGGAGCGGCTGCGGAGGTAAGGACGAAATCTGCCGCTGGGATATCGGTCCCGCCGTTGGCGGTGCCGACCCAGACGAACGCCGATGCCAGGACCGTCACGTTCCACCCCGCGCCGGAGCCGGTGCTGTCGTCAGCGGTGAGGACCATCGTCCCCGTCACGTCGTGGGCGTCGTTCTGATAGGCCACCGCGGTGAGGGTCAGGTCCGCAACGCTCGCGGTAAGCCCGCTGCCGGTGATCGCCTGGACCACGTGGTTGGCGGCAAAGGTGGGGCCGGCAAGCGTTCCGGCGAGCAGCGCGGCTGCACCGAATCCGAGCGCGAGCCGACGTTGGACTGATGTCTTGTCCATGGGAGGACGCACCTACGTACGTTGAGTTGGGGGCCAAGGACCCCCAAGGCGACCACGGGTGATCGCTGAGAAGGTGCATTGCGCAATGCCCGAAGACCGCGCGATGCAACCACCGTGCCGCACCGCTGCGGGCGGCGCCATAGGACTCCTAGTGGAACTGTCGGCGGTGCGAGGGCGTAACCTGAGCTATCTGCCGTACCTCCCGCACCAGTTCCGCCGCGGTACCCTCCTCCTCCACCAACCCCGGCCCGGATGCCTCTTCCCGAAGAAGCCCTTCACGGGCCGCCACGAGCGACCCGTTCTTCTCATGTCCGTCGAGGAGGACACCCGGCCGTCGGGCAGGACCATTGGGCTGTGTCCCGAAGCACCGGCCCGTCCTATTCTCGATCGGCCATGGCAGGATCACGATGACAAAACGGATGGTGAGCACCGGCGCGGGCCGTCCAAAGTCGCCCAAACGAACCTCCGAGAAACGCGCCCGACGCGAGACGGACGTGCTGAGGTGGCGCGCAGGCGAGATGAGCGAGGAGCCAGGAGCCAAGTACCGCGGCCTGTTGGAAGCGGCTCCCGATGCGATGGTGGTGGTCGACGAGGGCGGGGAGATCGTCCTCCTGAACCTTCAGGCGGAGAAGCAGTTCGGCTATCGCCGGGACGAGCTCGTAGGGCAGCCCGTCAAGAACATCATCCCGCAGGGCTTCGCAGAACGGCTGATCGCGGACGACCTGCGATCCGCGGCTGACGCGCTGGCACAGCAGATCGGTACCGGTATCGAGCTGTCAGGGCGGCGCAAGGATGGCAGCGAGTTTCCGATCGAGATCATGCTGAGCCCGCTGGAAAGCGCCGAAGGAATCCTGGTCACGGCCGCGATCCGCGACATCAGTGTGCGCAAGGATGCGGAGGAGCATCTGGCGCAGATGGAGGCCAAGTACCGCGGCCTGTTGGAAGCGGCTCCCGATGCGATGGTGGTGGTCGACG